>JAZRVN010000053.1:0-4244 GCA_045599225.1 Candidatus Cryptobacteroides sp. | reverse complement strand
CATCACGAGCGCAAGGGGGTGCCTTATTACATAGAGTTGGCGAGGCGGTTTGAGAACGACGGCAGGTTCGTCTTCGTGCAGGTGGCCTACGTTGCCGAATACCCTGGCGGCCTCCCGAAGAACTACATCGCGAAAGGCTTTATAAACGATATCGATACCGTGGCCGAATACCTGTCATTGGGCGACCTGTTCATATTCCCGTCTGTGGCCGATACTATGCCCAATACCTGTCTGGAGGCACTTGCCTGTGGGACGCCCCTGCTCTGCTGGAAAGTATATGGCAACGAGAAGATGGCTCCGCCGGAGATCGCCACCTTCGTAACCCCGACCAATCTTGATGAGATGGCTGCTGTGGTCGATAAGTTGGAAAAAAAGAGTGAGGATATGATAAACAAATGCCGTGAATATGCCGTGAAGAGGTATGACAATCAGGCATATTTCGAAAAACTTATGAAAATAGGAGAAGAGTTATGCAAATAAGAAATGATTTCCTGCCGTTCTCGCGGCCCTCAATCGGCGAAGATGCCATTGAATCCGTTGCTGAATCCATCCGCAGCGGCTGGGTGGCGATGGGGCCGAAAGTGGCTCAATTTGGGAAGGCAATCTCGGAATACGTTGGTTCCAAGTATGCTGTTTCGATGAATTCGGCTACAGCCGGGCTGCATTCATCGGTGATGGCTATGGGCATAGGACCTGGGGATGAGGTCATCACCACCCCGATGACCTTCGCCTCCACGGTCAATGCCATCATTCTCTCGGGAGCAAAACCGGTCCTTGTTGACATTGACAGACATAGTCTCAATATCGACGTGGACAAGATAGAGCAGGCCGTCACTCCGCGCACAAAGGCAATTATCCCCGTTCATTTCGCGGGTCTTCCCTGCGATATGGATGCCATAGAAGAAATTGCCGCGCGGCACAATCTGATGATTATCGAGGATGCCGCACACGCACTTGGCGCTTCTTACAAGGGCAGTAAGATTGGTTCGGACAGAGGGAAAGGCCACGTGGCGGTGTTCAGCTTCCACCCGACCAAGAACATCACCACCGCAGAAGGCGGAATCGTGTGTACGGAGGATGAAGACATTGCCGAGTATCTATCGGTATTCCGCCAGAACGGAATGTCCAAAGGTGCGTGGAACAGGTATTCGTCGTCCGGCAATACGCATTATGACGTCCCTATGCCGGGGCTCAAGTATCAGATGTCGGACATTCAGGCTGCAATAGGGCTTTCCCAGATAAAACAGCTCGACAGTTTCAACCGGCGCCGACGTGAGATCTGTGCGACATACGAGAAAGAGTTGTCCGACTGTCCGGGCATCAGTTTCCAACAGAACGCCGGATATGAGCACGTCCACAGCCGTCACATATTCCCCATACTCGTAGATACAGACATGCTTGGGATAGACAGGGATGCATTTATGCAACAGATGAAGGAGCGTAATGTCGGCACAGCGCTCCATTACAACGCCATTCATCTGTTCAGCGGCTATGCCGAGGCACTTGGAAATAAAAGAGGTGATTTCCCCGAAGCGGAATATGTGTCCGACAGAATATTGTCTATACCTTTGTTCCCTGCTATGACTGATGACGATGTGGCATACTGCATCGAAGCAATCAGGGAAATATGTAATCATTTACTATGATTTGTTTTGTAAGGGGAATCTCCTATCAGATTTTTTCGTAAATTTACCGCAGTTGACCATAAATCAAAATTAAAGCAATCGAACAGGAACTCAACTGGTATGCAGCGAAGATGGTAAAGAACCGTCTGGAGTGAAGAGAGATGTCAGGTAAAGAAAAAAGTTGTAATTTTGCAACGGAATTGCGAAAATGTACATAATATGTATAGTTTTGCAAGTTTAATGGCAAAATATGGTAATGAAGGCAGATAATAACGATTATATTGGATGGATTAACCAGAGGGCGATGAGGGGGAGGTCATTCTTTACGAAGGGTGATTTGCAGAGAGCTTTCCCCTCAACATCAGCCAATTCTCTGGCTGTGGCTCTGGTCAGGCTGGCTGAGGGGCGCTGGATTATGTCGCCCTGGCAGAATTTCTATGTGATTGTGCCTATCCAGTACAAACTCAAGGGGGAGGTGCCTCCATCGTTTTATATTGATGACCTGATGTCTTTTCTGGGCAGGAAATACTATGTGTCTCTCCTTTCGGCGGCAAGTTTGAACGGAGCGGGACATCAGCGTGTAATGTCTTTCTTTGTTTACGCGGATGGTGCCCCGTTGCGGAGTGCCGTAAGGAATGGTACAAGGATGTTGCTGTTTCAGAGGAAGAATATCGATACACGCTATGTGCGTGAAGTAAGGACCGAGAGTGGGTATATGAATGTGTCTTCGCCATTGATGACGGCACTGGATCTGGTACAGGACGAACGGAAAGTGGGTGGATTGAGCCGTGTTGCGGAAGTGCTTGTGGAGCTGGTGGAGAGTATAGAGCTGAATGATGGACAGTTGGAGCTGATTCGTCAGTATGGATGCCCGATTTTGCAGCGTTTGGGCTATCTGTTGCGGGTGCTGGAGGCAAATGAGGCAGAGGATAGATGGTTTGACCTGTGCACGAAAGCCGGTGCCAAGTTCAAGTACGTTGCTCTGAAGGCTTCGGTCGAAAAGCATTCGTATGACAAGCGGGATAATCGTTGGAAAATCATTATCAATCAAGAAATAGACATTGACGAGATATGATTAAGGAAAGATATGTAAGGGAGTGGCACGAGTTTGCTCCTTGGAGGGATATGCTGATGGTGGAGCAGGATTTGATTATCTGTCGAGCCCTTGTGAGTATCTTCAGTGATGATTCCCTGCGGGAAAATCTGGCGTTCCGAGGAGGAACGGCTCTGCATAAGCTGTTCCTGCAGCCGCAGGCAAGGTACAGCGAGGACATCGACCTTGTGCAGATTAAACCGGGCCCTATCAAGCCGATTATGTTCAGGTTGGGTGAGGTGCTGGAGTGGCTGCCGAACCGCTCGACTCAGCAGAAGCGGCACAGCAACAAGCTGCTGTTCAAGGTGGAGTCTGAGATTCCGCCTGTGCAGCAGATTCGTCTGAAGGTGGAGATAAATTGTATGGAGCATTTCAATGTGATGGGGCTGCAGGAGGTGCCGTTCAAGGTGGAGAGCGGCTGGTTCACGGGTGAGGCTCAGCTGATGACTTATCACTTGGAGGAATTGGTGGGGACGAAACTTCGTGCGCTTTATCAGAGGAAGAAGGGACGCGACCTGTTCGACCTGTATCTGGCGTTGAACACGCGCGAGCTGGATATGGAGAAGATATTGGAGTGTTATCGCAAGTATATTGAGTTTGTGGCGGATCGTGCACCATCGTACAAGGAGTTTGTGCAGAATATGGAGTTGAAGATGCAGGATGAGGAGTTTCTGGAGGACGTTCAGCCCCTGCTCCGTCCGGAGATTGAGTTCGATCCTCTGCAGGCTTGGCCGTTGGTGTATGAGCGGCTTGTGGAGAGGATGCCGGGGAAAAGGGACTGAAACGTGCTTGGCTGGATATCAAGATAATAATCTGTACCCTCCTCGGGCGGAGGATGCAATACGGGGAGGAGACGATATGGTACTTGTTTGGAACAACTCGGACACACTTGTTGGTCATATAGCAGCAGTGTAAATGTCAGATTTGATAAATAATGGCTATATTTGCAGCGTAATATATCAATATTGACATTATGAATGATATCAATATGCTGTCGGATGCGGAGATTGTGGCAAAAATCTCGGCGAGGTTGAAGGAACTCAGGCTGAAGCAGAACATAACGCGTCAGGAGCTCTCTGCAGAATCGGGTGTATCCGTGGCCTCGATTGCCCGTATGGAAGGGGGCGAAATCAAATCGTTCGATTCTTTTATGAGAATCTCGCGCACATTGGGGAAGATAGGCATTTTTCTTCCGCTGGTGGAGGAAGAACCGATAAGTTCCAATGAATATCTCAAGATGGTGCAGGCGGCCGGGAAGCATCAGCGCAAACGTGCGTCGAAGAGCATCGAAATCAAAAAGAGGGAGGATACAGGATGGTAGATGTTGCACAGGTGAGGATGTGGGGCAGGCCTGTAGGAGCCGTAAGGTGGGATGCCCGGTATGGAATGGCACAGTTTGAGTATGATGCCGGTTTTGTGAATACCGGTCTTCAGCCGTCGCCTCTGATGATGCCGGTGCAGCCGGGGCGCGTATATGGTTTCGGGAATCTGAACAGAGACACTTTCTACGGTCTTCCGGGAATGCT
>JAZRVN010000052.1:0-46186 GCA_045599225.1 Candidatus Cryptobacteroides sp. | reverse complement strand
CTTGTTCATGGTCTGCGAGAAGCGGCTCAGATGCCGTTACGCAAACTTACGAGTTCTAATCGAAAAATAATTTTTGCCTTGTAACTAACTGAATTTTAACTTATAAAACCGTCTTGGAGATTTTTTCTCCGGACACTGATGCTATGAAATATAAACCAATTCTATTATTTGTAGTACTGGTGGCAATCATTGCCCTCTCAAATCTTGTCTCGTGTCATAAATACGAAAAAGAGAGTGATGACTATTCTGAATGGAGGGAGGTGACTGAGATTGATTCCGTCATTTATGCCAAGGCCAGGACAGCATACCTCGAAGATCCGGCAAATGCCGGCTCAGCTAATTTCAAGATTATGCAATTCCTATCTTGCAACCCATTCGCCGTGAGGACAAAAGCTGTTGATAACGGGAAGAACTATCATTTTGCCTGCACGGAGGAGTATTCCGTGACTGTTTACAAGGGTATTGGCGATGAGGTCGGAAAGGTGATTGAGATTGAGGTTGGATATGATCAGGGGACTCCTCCCCCTCCTCCTATTCCACCTCTTCCTCCTCCAGTAAAACATGATACGGTTTTATATTGATACAGAAGTTGCGCAATACGCGAGTCACTCGCGTTTTGCGCAACTTTCAAGGGACGGGGTCGTAGCCGCTGCCGCCCCAGGGATTGCAGCGGAGGATGCGCTTGAGGCTGAGCCAGAACCCTTTAAGGGGACCGTATTTGCGGAAAGCCTCGAGAGCATACTGGGAGCAGGTGGGGGTGAACCGGCAGCAGGGCGGCTTGAGAGGCGAGATGCACAGCTGATAAAACTTTATCAGCAGGAGAAACGGTGCCGTGAGTATTCTTTTAAGCAGTTGCATCCAGTTTTGCCGAAACGGTTCTGAGGATCTCTCCCACAAGGGAATACAGTTGCCCGAAGTCCAGCACCCGGTCACAGTTGTAGGCGAAGAGAAGCGATAAATCCTTCCCGGCCAGCAGGTCTTTCTGAAGCCGGTAGGCCTCGCGGATGCGGCGCTTGAGCAGGTTGCGTTTGACTGCACGCTTGAAGAAGCGCTTGGGAACGGAAACCATTACCCTTGCCGTGCCGACTTTCGTTTCCGTCGTCATCCAGCAGTACTTAAGTTCGCCCGCACTGCCCCATCGGCCTTTGGCAAAAAGAAGGTCAACGTTTTTCCTGCCCCAGACCTTCTCGGTCTTTGGAAAAGTATTTGCTTGGGCCTGAACCATATTTAGGATTGGGCCGCCTGAGCAGCCTATCTGTTGTTCTTGAGGTAAAGCTCTATTGTTTTTGCAGCGGAAGGAGCCTCGGCAGAAGGGCCCTGCATTGCAATCTGCAGGCCGGCGTTTTCCATAGCCTTGACAATGTTCCTGCCGTATGCGATGAATTTGAGGTCTCCCTGCCTGAAGTCGGGGAAATTCTCCAGCAGCGACTTCACGTCATAGGCATTGTAGAGCACCGCCAGATTATACTTGCCCAGGTCGATGCTCTTGAGATCCTGTGTGACGCTCTTCAGAAGCACGGCAACGTCGTATTTTATGCCGGCTGCCGTAAGAAGTTTGGTCAGGGTCTCCGAATTTGCGTTGTCCGACGTTGTAATGAGGAACTTTTCGTCTTTATGCTTATGCCCTATTGCGTTCACAAGCGAGGCGGCCGAACCGTCCCCGAAGAAAATCTTGCGCTTGCGGTAGGTGATATGCTTCTGCAGGTAGATGGCTATGACCTCGGTAGTGCAGAAGTACTTCATTGTATCGGGGATTTTCACCTTCATCTGGCCGGCAATCTCGAAGAAGGCGTCGATTCCGAGTCTCGACGAGAAGGTAATGGCGGAATAGGTCGAGAGGTCGAGTTTCTGGGTGCGGAACTCCGCAACGCTCAACGGCTCAATCTTGAAGAAGGGCTTGAAATCGAACGAAACTCCGTACGTTTCACTTATTTCCTTGTATGGAAGCAGGTTCAGCGGGACCTGTTGGGATATCAGAACATTCATCATAGGAAGCTTAGCAGTATCAATGAGCCTGTCGGTATGATTTCGAAGGCGCAAAGGTACAAAATAGTTACCACAAAAGAGCAACGCTTCGACATAATTTGTATGATTCTGACCAGATTCACCAGATAGAACACCCCGAAAACGGAAAGAACTGCGATGCTCGTGACTGTGCCGGAGACATTCAGCGCAATGAGAGGGATTCCTACGAAGTATGAAAGGAAACTTCCCAGAATGAAATAGTTCATCCATCCGTTCTGAACCACTTTCCAGGCGTCTCCGGCCATCTTTCGGGGCTTTGGCAGCAGCAGAGCCAGCCTTTTGAAGAAGATAAATGCAAGCAGGACTCCTACCGTGAAAACTATCGTCCATCCCAAGGGGCAGTCCCCGAGAAAAGAAGGGTGTATAAGATCCAACCGGCCTATGAGCATTCCGGTCGGAAGACCCAGTATGCAGGCGGTGACGTTCCGACTCCGGCTGTCCTTGTGAATGTGTTCTATGTTAAGGCAGATGTTTTTGTTGGAAAGAGTTCCAAGCAGAGCAGGGAGAAGGCGCAGGATTTCACGGGCATTGTAGAAGAAAAACACCAGAAAGAAAATCGACAGCACCGAAACAATGGTAACGTAAACCTCCGGAGTGTCGATACTCCGGGATTGGGTCATTATCTTGTGCGCCATTTCCAGTTTTCCTTCCAGAAAGGCGTCCGAGACCGGAGGCAAATCGGTTTGGACAAAGAGCATAGGCTAATTCCCTCTTTTAGCGTTGTATCCCATAGATGTGAGCAGAGCCGTGATTTTGTCTCTCAAATCACCTTGAACGGTAATCTGGCCGTCTTTGGCAGTCCCGCCAACTCCACAGCGGGTCTTCAGAGTCTTTGCGAGAGCGCTCAAGTCTTCCTGCGTGCCCACGAATCCGTTGACAAGAGTTACCTGCTTGCCTGCGCGATGAGAACGGTCGATGCGTACCGTGAGCCTTTGGCGGGAAGGCTCGGGAGTGGCTTCTTCACTCTGCCGTTCCTGCTCGTATTTAAAATTCGGGTCGGTGGAGTAAACCACGCCCAGCCTGTGTTTCCAATCGTTGTCCACTGCCGCACATTTTTTGCAAAGATAACGATTTACTTTGTATCTTTGCAGACTATGGACGATAAGAAATTCAACCTTATGAACAGATTATGCGCAGCCGCCGCTTTTGTGGTGTCGGCGCTTACTTATCTGTTTACAATAGAGCCCACGGCATCTTTCTGGGATTGCGGGGAGTTCATCGCATCATCGTATAAACTGGAGGTGGGGCATCCTCCCGGAAACCCTATGTTCCAGCTTATCGCGCGGTTTTTCACCATTTTCGGCGACAATATGCACGCTGCAATGCTGGTGAACGCAATGAGCGCCATCTGTTCGGCACTTACCATCTTCCTTCTTTACCTCACCATAGTGTTTTTTGTAAAGAGGGTGAGCTCGAATCCGGTTGCGATATGCGGCTCGGCCCTTGTCGGTGCGCTTGCATACTGCTTCTCCGACACTTTCTGGTTCTCGGCAGTCGAGGGTGAGGTGTATGCAATGTCATCCCTGTTTACCGCCCTGGTTTTCTGGGCTATGACAAAGTGGTACGAACAGGCCGACTCTCCGAGGGCGAACCGTTGGATTGTGCTTATCGCTCTGCTTATGGGTTTGAGCATAGGCGTGCACCTGCTCAATCTGCTCGCAATCCCCGCCATAGTCTTTATGTACTACTATCGCCTCAACGAAGGAAAGAAATTCACCTTCGGAGAGTTTCTCAAGATATTCCTGGTGGGGGTGGCGATACTCGCCGTGATTCTGTTCATAATAGTGCCCGTCACGCCCAAGCTGGCCGCATACGTCGACCTTTTCTTTGTGAACGTACTGGGACTGCCGTACAATGTAGGCGCAGCGTTTTTCGTGCTGGCGCTCATAGGCGGATGCTTCTTCCTTGCAGACCTTACCTACAGAAAGGGCAAGGTGTTCTGGAATACGGCCATTCTCAGCCTTACGGTAATTCTCATAGGCTTTTCGGTATTCAGTGTCTGTGTCATCCGCTCCTGCGCAAAGACACCTACCAATGAATATCAGCCCGACAATGCCTTTACCCTGGTCCGTTACCTCAATCGGGAGCAGTATGGAAGTCAGCCCTTGGTTTACGGCCAGTATTTCGGAGCTCCCTACGACCTCAAGAACAACAAATACTGGGCTCCCCTGGACGGTAAGTACAAAAAGGTGGATTCTCCCATCGAGGCGGAGTATTCTCCTGCCGGCAAGATGCTTTTCCCCAGAATGTGGAATCCGGGAGACTCAAACACCATAGAATTCTATCAGAAATACACCAACGGGAAGGGAACCAAAGTGGCCGGAGCCGATTATCCCAAGCCCACGATGGCAGCCAATCTGGCATATTTCTTCGATTATCAGCTCAATTGGATGTACTGGCGCTATTTTATGTGGAATTTTGTCGGACGCCAGAACGATTTCCATTCCTCCACCCCCGGAGATGTGGTTTCCGGCAACTGGGAGAGCGGAATAGGCTTCTTGGACGAACTCCGCCTTGGAGATCAGTCGGAGGCTCCTGATATGTTTGCGAATAACAAGGGGAAGAATCATTATTTCTTCCTTCCGCTTCTGCTGGGCCTCCTGGGACTGTTCTTCCAGTTCGACAGGGACAGGCGCGGCTGCTGGCTCATTTTCCTTATGTTCTTTATGACGGGCATTGCCATTGTGATATACCTTAACCAGCCTCCATTCCAGGTGAGGGAACGTGACTACGCGTATGCCGGCTCGTTCTATTTCTTCTGTGTGTGGATAGGTTTTGCAGTAGCTGCCGTTACGCAGTGGATAAACGACCTTGCAGGAAAGAAGAACTCCTTTGCCGTAGCCGCAGCGGTTAGCGTGGCCTGTCTTTTTGTCCCGGGTCTTATGGCGGCTCAGAACTGGGACGACCACGACCGCTCGAACCGTGCCACCGCGCCCGAACTTGCGGCAAACTATCTTAACAGCGTGCCCAGGAACGGAATTCTCATAACCCACGGAGACAACGACACCTTCCCTTTGTGGTATGCCCAGGAGGTGGAGAATGTCAGGCCCGACGTAAGAATCGTGAATACTTCTCTGCTGGGAACCGACTGGCATATAGACCAAATGAAATATGCCGTGAACGAATCGGCTCCGCTGCCTCTTGCGGTACCTATGGAGCAGTATCTGTACGGTACCAACGATTTTGTGCCTATTCTCGACAACAGGAACGCTCCTATGCTCATAAGCGACGTAATGGCCATTTTCAAGCATCCGGGAATAAAATGCAGCTGGGGCAGCAAGAAGGTGGACTACATTCCTTCGCGCCGCATTGTCGTGCCTGTAAACAAGGAGAACGTTCTCAAATACGGTATCCTGAGCGAGAAATATGCCGACCTTATTCCCGACAGCATAGAACTCGTTATGTCCGAGGGCAAGACGATGCTCTCCAAGGGCGAGGTGTTCCTGCTCGATTTCCTGAGCAATTATCAGTGGGACAGGCCTCTGTGTATGCTCAGTATGGGAGGGGAACTCAATGTGGGGCAGAAGGAGTATCTGCAGTACAGGGGAATGTCGTATATGTTCGTTCCCATAAAGAGCAGTACGTCCACTTTCAAGCCTGGGTTCTCGGATCCCGACGAACTCTATTCCATTATGAAGGAGAACCTGTGTTTCGACGCATTGGAAAGAGACGACTATTACATCGATTATCAGAATATCTATACCTTCGCAGGGGTTCAGAACGTGCGGAACCTTGCATTGTCCCTGAGCGATATTTTCCGGAATGCCGGCCACGACGACTGGGCTCTCGAAGCTTTGGACAAGGGATGCGACGCAATGAAGAATTACCCTCTCATAACCTCTCCTGTGGGACTTCAGGCCAATGATTATGCCATAACGGGCATTATCAGGTCTTATTACGAACTCGGCCGCAAGGAGACTGCAGTCGAACTTACTGAAAAGGCGGCAGATGAAATCCTGAAAGGGATAAAGTTCTTCCTTTCACCGTACACCTACAGTGCCGACACCTGCGAGTTCCTCAGCAGTATGTACTATATGCTGGCCGATATGCTCAAGGATGCCGGAGAAGCCGAAAAGGGTAGCGGGATGCTTCAGAACCTGAAGGATTTACTTAGCTAGCCGAACGTAGATAGAGAGCGGGAGAGCTTTGCCGAAACTGTCGTTGAGTGCAAGCTCTCCGCTTTCCATTTTAAAGCTTGAAGCCTGCGCGATTCCCTGTCTCACCAAAGTCTCGCCCAGGGCGGCGCTGTAACCGTTGGAATACAGGTTGAGTACCAGAAAGCCTTTTTCCGGGTCCAGAATCCCGGATACGGCTCCAAGGAGTTCGAAAAGGCACTCGTCCAGTTTCCACTTTTCGCCGTCGGGTCCGTGTCCGTATGCCGGCGGGTCCAGGATTATTCCCTGATACAAGTTGCCTCGCCTCGCTTCTCTTTTTGCAAATTTCATAGCGTCTTCGACCACCCACCGGATGGAGTCCAGACCGCTGAATTCCATATTCGTGCGGGCCCAGGTCACCACCTGACGGACAGAGTCAAGGTGGGTTACGTCGGCGCCGGCCGCCTTTGCGGCCAGTGATGCGGCACCGGTATATGCAAAGAGGTTCAGAACCTTGGGTGTCCCGTTCAGGGCTTTTGTGTTGCGGTAAATGAATTCCCAGTTGGGGGCCTGTTCGGGGAAAACCCCCACGTGCTTGAACGACGTAAGTCCCAGACGAAGCTTGAACCTGAGTCCGGCCTGCGTTCCCGGGTAGCCTATTAGCCATTGTTCGTCCATTTTGCGAAGCATCTCCCAGGTACCGCTGTCTTCCTTTCCGGCCTTGCCGAAACCGGCGCCGGGCTTGAATCGGGTGTGGGCCAGAGAATTCCATTCCCGCTCTGGCAGGGAGGGGGCCCAAAGCGCTTTCGGCTCAGGACGGGAGAGCACGAATCTGCCAAAACGTTCCAGCTTCAGACCATTGCCGCTGTCCAGCAGTTCATAGTCTTTCCAATTTCTGTCGGGGAATTCAACCATAGTGCAAAGATATTGATAAAATTGCTAACTTTGTATGCTCCAAACGTGCGTAACAGATCAAAAATTTCAATATAAACTATGCAACAGCACATTGATTCCTACAATTTTAACGGAAAGAAAGCCATTGTAAGGGTAGATTTCAACGTTCCCCTTAACGACAAGTTCGAAATTACCGACGATACCCGTATCCGTGCGGCTATCCCCACTCTCAAGAAGGTTCTCGCCGGTGGCGGTTCCCTAATAATTATGTCTCACCTGGGACGCCCAAAGGGGGTTGACGCAAAGTTCTCCCTCAAGCACATCGTGGATCACGTTTCAGAGTGCCTGGGCGCTCCCGTAAAATTTGCCGATGACTGCCAGAAGGCCGATGCTCAAGTCTCCTCTCTCAAACCCGGAGAAGCCCTGCTTCTCGAGAACCTGCGTTTCTACGCCGAGGAAGAAGGCAAACCCCGCGGCCTTGCCGAAGATGCCACCGACGAGCAGAAGAAGGCTGCAAAGGCTGCAGTAAAGGAAAGTCAGAAAGAATTCGTAAAGAAACTCGCTTCCTACGCCGACTGCTACATCAACGACGCATTCGGAACAGCTCACCGTGCACACGGCAGCACCGCCCTCATCGCCAAATATTTCCCCGATGACAAGATGTTCGGATACCTTATGGAAGGCGAGATCAAGGCTATCGACAACGTTCTGAAGAATGCTCAGCGGCCTTTCACCGCAATTATAGGCGGCAGCAAGGTCAGCAGCAAGCTTGCAGTGCTCGAAAATATGCTCGAGAAGGTCGATAACCTCATCGTCGGCGGCGGAATGGGCTATACCTTCGTAAAGGCGAAGGGAGGAAAGATTGGAAATTCCCTTCACGAAGATGAACTTATGCCCGAGGCACTTTCTATCCTTGCAAAGGCAAAGGAGAAGGGCGTTAACGTATATCTTTCAGTTCAGACGGTAGTTGGCAACGAGTTCTCCAACGACTCTGCAACCCAGACCGTTCCCGCAGACCAGATTCCCGACGGATGGGAGGGAATGGATGCCGGCCCTAAGTCCCTTGAACTTTGGAAGGACGTTATCCTTGGCAGCAAGACCCTGCTTTGGAATGGCCCCGTAGGCGTATTCGAGCTTCCCAACTTTGCAAAGGGAACACTTAAGATTGCCGAGTATCTTGCCCAGGCTACCGAAAACGGCGCGTATTCTCTCGTAGGCGGCGGTGACTCCGTTGCTGCCGTTACCCAAATGGGATACGCAAAGAAAGTCAGCTATGTAAGCACCGGTGGCGGCGCAATGCTCGAGGCTCTCGAAGGAAAGGACCTCCCCGGCATCGCAGCAATCCGCGAATAGCACAGGACGTTTATGAAGACAGGGAAGTCCTTGAAATTCTGGCAGTGGGAGACCATCGTGGTGTCGATGGTGGTTTACGCCATCTACTACTTTGTCCGCAAGAACTTTTCCATTGCAATGCCGGGGCTTACGGCCGAATACGGAATCAGCAACACCAGTTTCGGAATAGTCATTGCCATTGCCTCGGTCGTATATGGATTCTCCCGCTTCATCAACGGATTTATAGTTGAGAAAGTGAGCACAAGAGTATTTATGGCCATTGGCCTGATGCTCTGTGCCGTTTCCAACTTGTGCTTTGGCTTTGGAGTGGACCTCAGCTATCTTATCACAGGAGTGCACGAAGGTCCGCAGATGGTGAATATGCTCATTCTGGTTATGGGTGTCACCATAGTTCTGAACCAGTATTTTCAGGGAATGGGCTATCCGCCCTGCGCAAGAATGCTTCCGCAGTGGATTCATCCCGGAGAGCTTGCTACCAAAATGAGCATCTGGAACACCTCCCATTCAATAGGAGCTTCCTGTGCCGTAGTGGTGTGCGGGCTGGTTATGACCAATATGGGAGCAGATATGAGTGGCAACAGCAGCGTCATAGCAACCATTACACAGAATCTGTCCCACAGTATCAGGAACTGGGCCGATCTGAGTGAGCCCGAACAAACTTCCAGGGTACTGGCCTATGCTTCGCATTACGGAGCCTGGCGCTGGTGCTTTTTCATTCCTGCCTGCGTTGCGGTAGGCGGAGCCGTAATCTCCCTTATAGGACTGCACGACAGCCCCCAGAGCATAGGTCTTCCCGAAATGGAAGGGACACATACTGGAAAGGAAGAAACAAAGGGCAGGGAAGGGGCTCACAAGGCCTTCCTCAGGCATATGGTGTTCCGCAACAAGTGGGTGTGGATGCTAGCAAGCGCAAATGTGTTTGTGTATGTTCTGCGGATGGGAGTTCTTGACTGGGGTCCCAAGTTCCTTACCGAAGACCGTGGAATGGACATAAAGTCGGCCGCCTGGAGCGTAGCTGTCTTTGAGATTACGGCCATAGTGGGAACGATTTTCGCCGGATGGGCAACGGATCACATCTTCAAGGGAAAGGCTCACAGGATGTGCCTGTTCTCTATGATAGGGGCCTGCCTGTTCCTTGGAGTCTTTGCTATGTGCCCGGGGCTCAATCCGATAGCTTCGATGATAGTGCTGGCAATGGCCGGATTCTGCATCTACGGCCCTCAGGCCCTTATAGGAATAGGCTCTGCAAATCAGGCTACGAAGGAAGCTTCGGCCACGGCCAACGGAGTTGCCGGAATATTCGGTTATGTGGGCTCGGCTTTGTCGGCACTGGGAGTCGGATTCATTGCCGACCATTTCGGCTGGACAGCGGTATTCATCACCTTCATAGGTGCCGGATTGGTGGGAACCGTAATCTTCCTGTGTATGTGGAAGGCTCCGCGTGACGGTTACGAACGCTCGAAGAAATTTACCGCTTCGCTGCTTTCGAAATAGTATGGAACCTGTCCGATGCGGCAGGTTTCTTTTTTATAAAGGAGATCACAATCGCGCAGATTCCAAGAACAATAAAGGGGATTGAAAGCAGCTGGCCCATATTCAGCACCATATCCTGCTCGAATTCCACCTGGGGATTCTTTATGAATTCTATCAGGAACCGGGCACCGAAGCATCCTGTGAGGAATATTCCGGTAAGGGTGCCCTTGTAGAGTTTCTGAAGGTCTTTATTGTAGATGGCCAGCATCGAAAGTCCCAGAATCAGGTATGCGAGAGCTTCGTAGAGTTGGGTAGGGTGCTTGGGGAGAGTCTCGCCGTTCCTGAGGAAAACGAAGCCCCAGGGAAGGGAAGTGACTCCGCCGTAGATTTCCGAGTTGAAGAGATTGCCAAGGCGGATGAAGCAGCCTGCGAACGCAACCGTAAGACAGAGGCGGTCCATAATCCAGAAAAAGTCGAAATTATACCGGGGACCGTACTTGCGGGAGAACCATATCATTGCCAGAACCAGGGCTATTGCTCCTCCGTGACTGGCGAGCCCGCCCTCCCAGGGGCGGAATATTTCCCAGAAGCCCTCCCAGGAGCCGAGATAGTAGTCGGGCTGATAGAAAAGGCAGTGTCCGAGCCTTGCGCCCACTATGGTTCCTATCAGTAAGGTGTATAGGAGAGGGTCTATCATTTTCTCGCTGATACCCTCTCTTTTGCAAAATTTTT
This sequence comes from Candidatus Cryptobacteroides sp., assembly GCA_045599225.1. Taxonomy (GTDB): domain Bacteria; phylum Bacteroidota; class Bacteroidia; order Bacteroidales; family UBA932; genus Cryptobacteroides. The sequence continues at coordinate 35,615 of JAZRVN010000052.1, read as the reverse complement.
GGAAAATATAGTATCCCAGAAAGAATCCCGCTACGAAAAGCAGCCCGTACCATCGGATTGCAATGCCGCCTATCCTGAAGATTTCCGGGTTTACTGACCAGCTTACTGACAATATGTTCAACATCTGTGAAAAAATTAACGGTCAAAGATAGCAATTTTTAAGAAGATAGGGTTAACTTTGCTTTTCTTATCCGGAATGCAGGTTTTGGTCTGCTATTTGATAGTAAAAAGGAGTTATAAATTTTGCATAATAATTGTCAAAAAGTACTAATAAATGTTAATTGTGATTCTTGAAAGCGTTGTGGCGGCCGCCGCTGCGCTGGGCAGCCCGCAGGATGTTGCCCAGAGCCCTGCCGTAATAACGCTTGAGCAGGCTTTGGAGATTGCCCTTAGCGAAAACGTTTCCGTTAAGGTTGCAGATCGTGAGATTGAGCGTACCCGATACGCAAAGAAAGGCACCTATGCCGCACTTTTCCCGCAGATAGATGCGTCAGGTTCATATCAGCGTACACTTAAGAAACAGAAAATGTATGTCGACATTCCCGGTATGGAGGATGGAATGGAAGTCGGACGCTGGAACAACTGGTCCGGAGGAGTATCGGTAGCGATGCCGCTCGTGAATGCCCAGTTGTGGGAAAGCCTCCGGATTTCGGGCCAGGACGTGGAACTTGCGGTGGAGAAGGCCCGGAGTTCCCGTCTGGATATGGTTACCCAGGTTAAGGAAGCCTTCTACGCCGTCCTTCTTGCAAAGGAACTTGAAAACGTTTACACTCAGGTTTACCTGAACGCCAAGGCAAATCTGGAAAAAACCCAGAAAAGGTACAATGTACAAAAAGCGTCCGAGATGGATCTCGTTCGTTCAAAAGCCAATCTGGCAAGCTCGTTACCTAACCTATACGACTCTGAAAACGCCGTTGACCTTGCCCTGTGGCAGCTTAAGGCAATAATGGGGGTGAACCTCGAAGAGAATATCGACGTTGCGGGAACATTGGAAGACTATGCTTCGCAACTACGCCTCGACGAGGGAGTAAGCGAATCTTCTCCGCTGGACCACAACACTACTCTGCGCCAGCTTGCAATGCAGAGTGAGCAGCTTGCAGCCGCGGTCAAGGCCCAGCAGTATGCCTACATTCCTTCCCTGTCCCTGGGCTTCAACTTTCAGATGAGCGCAACCCAGAATGAGTTCAATTTCAACGAGTACAAATGGACTCCTTATTCTATGGTAGGACTCAGTCTCAACATTCCCATCTTCTCCGGAGGAAAGAGGCTCGCCGCCGTAAAGCAGAGCAGGATTCAGCTCGAAGAGTTTCAGCTCCAGCAGCAGGATGCCGAGCGTCAGCTCAGGATTGCGCTCAGGCAGGCCATCCGCACAATGGATACCAACATCAACACCTACAACGCCGCCCTGGATGCTCTGATTACTTCCCAGAAGGCGTTCGACATTGCTCAGAAGTCCTATGACGTGGGCCGCAGTACTCTTACCGACCTCAACGACGCCCAGCTGGTTCTTGTGCAGACTCAGCTTTCGGTATCGCAGTCGATATATTCATTCCTTGTAGCAAAAGTTGGTCTGGAGAAAATACTCGGCCAGGATTTCATCAACCAATAAACATAACCGGAATATGAAAAAGACTATAATATTGCTTTCAGCCGTTGCAGTTCTGTGCAGCTGCGGCGCTTCAAAAAATGAATCATCTGCGGCAGCCGGGTCCGAGCGGGCCGGTGCCGCAAAAGTAAAGACCGAGATTGCAACTGTCCAGACCGTACTGTACGACCAGATTTACTCTTCTACAGTCAAGGCCTTTGCCGTCAACAACATTGCGCCTCAGGCAGGCGGACGCATAGAGGCTGTGAAAACCGAGGTCGGTCAGTTTGTCAACAAGGGACAGATTCTTGCCGAGATGGAAGACCTTCAGCTGGTTCAGGCGAAAATCAAATATGCCAACGACGAGAACGAGTACCTCAGAATCAAGGCTCTGTATGAACAGGGGGGAGTCTCAAAATCCGATTTCGACCAAATTGAGATGGGCATAAAAGTAAGCAAGGCCCAGCTTGAGAATCTGGAAAGGAACACTTATCTGCGCTCTCCCATTGCGGGAGTCGTTTCTGCCCGGAACTACGACCAGGGCGATATGTACACTATGGCACAGCCCCTTTTCACGGTGCAGCAGATTGTTCCCGTGAAAATGCTCGTGGCTATCAGCGAGGCCGATTATTCCAAGGTTAAGGTGGGAATCCCCGTAGAGGTTACGGCAGACGCCCTTCCCGGCAAGACATATACAGGAAAGGTTGTCAGAATCCATCCTACCATAGACGCTGTGTCCCACACTTTTGCCGTTGAGGTTTCCGTTCCCAACAACAATCGGGAACTCAGACCCGGAATGTTTGTGAGGACAAAGGTAAATCTGGGTTCCGCAAGTTCCATCGTTGTCCCCGATATGTGCGTCGTAAAGCAGCAGGGTTCGGGAAAAAGGTTCGTATTCGTAGTAAAGGACGGCGTTGCCGTTCAGAAGGCAGTGGAACTGGGCGTTCACTTTGGCGACAGGTATGAAATCCTCTCCGGACTCGAAGAGGGGGAAAAGATAATCACAAAGGGTGCCGCTACACTTAAGGACGGCTCAAAGGTGGAGGAAATCTAGTATGAGTGTAATAAGAACAGCGGTAAAAAACCCGGTCACTACGGCGTTGATTTTCATCGCCTGTATGATTTTCGGTATATTCTCGCTTGCAAAAACGAGCATAGCGTTGTTCCCCGACTTCGACTCCAATGTAATAATGGTAATGTCGTCGTATCAGGGAGCCAATGCCGAGGATATAGAGCAGAACCTTACAAAGGTGCTGGAAAACACCCTGAACGGTGTGGAGCACCTCAAGAAACTCAACACCCAGAGTAAGGAGAACATATCGATTCTTACCCTGGAGTTTGAATACGGAATAGATATTGATGCGGCAACAAACGATGTCCGGGATAAGCTGGACATGGTCAGCAGCGTGCTGCCGGACGGAGTTACTCAGCCTGTAATCTTCAAGTTCAGCGCCGACCTTATGCCTATCCTCTTCCTTTCGGCAACGGCCGACGAGTCTCTTCCCGGCCTCGAAAAGATGCTGGATGACAAGCTCGCAACGCCTCTTGCCCGTGTTCCCGGCGTAGGTACCGTATCCGTTATCGGTGCCCCTACCCGTGAAATACAGGTGCTGTGCGACCCCAACAAGCTGGCCGCCTACAATCTGAGCGTAAGCAACATTTCTTCAGTGATAGGCGCCGAGAACAGGAATCTTCCTTCCGGAAACATCGACGTTGGTTCCGAAACTTTCTCCCTGAGGGTAGAAGGCGAGCTTGACGACCCTTCCGAGCTGCTGGACATAGTAATCGGAGCATTCAACGGCAATCCCGTTTATCTGCGGGATGTTGCTACCATATTCGACGGCCCCGAGGAGAGGCAGCAGGAATCCTATACCAACGGAAAGCGTGCAGCCCGTATTTCTATCCAGAAACAGACCGGTGCAAATGCGGTGGACGTAATCAACAAAATCAAGGCAATGCTTCCCGAAATCGAGGCTTCCCTTCCCGATGACGTGGTTATCACTCCTATCGTGGACACCTCCGACAACATCATCAACTCAATAAATTCCCTGTTGGAGACCATTCTCATCACCTTCCTGGTGGTAATGCTGGTAGTTTTCGTCTTCCTTGGAAGCTGGAGGTCCACAATAATTATCATCCTGTCTATCCCTATCGCCCTTTTGGCATCTCTGGTATATCTGTACGCTACGGGCAACACCCTCAACATCATTTCAATGTCGGCTCTGTCGCTGGCCATAGGTATGGTTGTGGACGATGCCATTGTGGTGCTTGAGAACGTTACCACACACCTTCAGAGAGGGGAGAAGGCAATCGAGGCGGCTGTGCACGGCACGTCTGAGGTGGGCATCTCGGTTATCGCATCCACCCTTACGATGCTTTGCGTGTTCCTGCCCCTTACACTGCTCAACGGTATGGCGGGTATCCTTTTCCGTCAGTTGGGCTGGATTGTGAGCATCATTATGATTGTGTCCACAACCGCAGCGCTTACGCTGGTGCCTATGCTTTGCTCCAAGTTCCTTCAGGCAAAGCCTAAGCACGGGAAGGTTTACAAGGTGATTTTCGAGCCCATCAACCGTGGTCTGGACAAGATTTCAAGGGGTTACGCCCACGTTATACATTGGGCTACAAAGCGTCGCAAGGCCGTGATACTCATTGCCCTTGGCATTTTTGCCGCGGTAATGCTGTTCATAGCTCCCCACGTAAAGACGGAACTTATGCCGTCGTCCGACAACGGAAGGCTCTCCGCCACTCTTGAAATGCCCCGTGGAACGGCTCAGGCGGTTACGGCGCAGGTTGCAAAGGATATTTATGAGGAAATGGCCGCAAACATTCCCGAAATCAAGGTGCTCAACTATTCCTTCGGGCAGGCCGACTCCGACAACACCTTTGCAAGTATGCAGAGCAACGGTACTCACCTTATCTCTATGAACGTAAATCTGGGAAGTCCTACCCAGCGGGAGAGGTCTACCGCCGAAATCGCAGACCAGGTGCGTGAAATCATCAGCCATTATCCCGAACTCCGCAGGGTTATAGTTACCGAAGGCGGCGGAATGGGTATGGGAAGCGGTGCGGCTTCTGTTGCAGTCGAGATTTACGGTTACAGTTTCGAGGAAACCGACGCGCTGGCCAATTCCCTTATGAACAGGATGAAGGCCGACCCGGCCTATTCGCAGGTAACCCTCAGCCGAGACGAGTACACCCCTGAGTATCAGGTGGTTTTCGACCGCACGAAGCTTGCTCTCAACGGCCTTACCTCATCTACTGCAGGTGCCGCGTTCAGCGCCGCTATGAGCGGTTCGGTTACTTCCTACTATCGTGAAGAAGGAGAGGAGTACAAGATTCGCGTACGCTATGCCCCCGAATTCAGGCAGAGTCCCGAGGATTTGGGCAATACCATAGTTTACAATGCGAAGGGTGCTCCGGTGCGTCTGAAGGAGATAGGTACCATAGTGGAGACGCAGGTGCCCCCTACCATCGAACGTAAAGACCGTGAACGTCTGATTACCGTAAAGGGAGTGGTTGCCCGTGGAGCTGCGCTCTCCGACGCGGTTGAAGCTGCCGACCGAGTCATCAAGGATACGGACATTCCGCCTGCACTGTCGGTTGTAATAGCCGGAGATTACGAAGACCAGCAGGATATGTTCAGCGACCTCATTCTGCTTATGATTCTGATTGTCATCCTGGTATATATGGTTATGGCTTCCCAGTTCGAGTCGTTTATGTCGCCGTTCGTAATTATGTTCTCGGTTCCGTTCGCGCTTGTGGGCGTGTTCCTCGGACTTTGGGTAAACAGCACCCCTATGGGAATGATGGGAATGATAGGTCTCATAATCCTTCTCGGTATTGTTGTGAAGAACGGTATCGTGCTCATCGACTATACCATCCTGTGCCGTGAGAGGGGTATGAACGCAAGGGATGCCAGCGTAACTGCTGCGAAGAGCCGTCTGCGTCCTATCCTTATGACCACCCTCACCACCGTGCTGGGTATGGTTCCTATGGCCATAGGCCAGGGCGAAGGTGCCGAACTGTGGCGTCCTCTGGGTATGGTGGTATGCTGGGGTCTTACCTTCTCCACCCTCATTACCCTTGTGCTCATTCCAACAATCTACTGCTCTTTCGCCACCCGTCAGGAGCGTAAGGCAAAAGCACTTAAAGCGAAATAGTTATGAAAGCATTGTTCATTACATACAATCAGGCCTATAACGAGGAAATCGTGGAAGTTCTTGCCAGAGCCGGCCAGAGGGGTTACACCCGATGGCAGGACGTGCAGGGCAAGGGCAGTTTCAACGGTTTCCCCAGAATGGGCAGTCACGCCTGGCCCGAACTCAACCAGGCTGTCTTTGCGGCCGTAAAAGATGAAAAGATAGACGCTATTCTTGAAGAACTCAAACGCCGCGACAAGCAGTCTCCCGAACTTGGACTTAAAGCTTTTGTGTGGAATATCGAAACGATTTATTAACTTTGTGCCATTATGGCAAAAGTTGTAACTGAATCGAATTTCGAAGAAATCATTGCCTCCTCCAAGGTGGCAATGGTTGATTTTTGGGCCAGTTGGTGCGGTCCCTGCCGGATGCTTTCTCCTACCGTGGACGAAATCGCTGCAGAATGGGAAGGCCGCGCAACCGTGGCTAAATGCAATGTGGAGGACTGTGAAGAAATAGCCCTCAAATGTGGAATCCGCAACATTCCCGCCCTGCTTTTCTTCAAGGACGGGCAACTTGTGGACAGGCTTGTGGGAGTCAATTCCAAGGCCGTAATCGAAAACAAACTGCAAAGTATGCTATAGTATGAAAAGAATTTATGCGCTTGTATGCTGTCTGCTTATTGCCGGCAGCGTATTTGCCGAGACCAAACCCCGTTTCGGCGTAATAGGTGGCCTTACCACCACCTCCACCAAATTTTCCACGGCAATAGCCGACATCAAAGGCGGTAGCTTCAACCAGTTCCACGTTGGAATATGCTACAACCAGCCGCTTATTCTCGGGTTTGCAATCCAACCCGGTCTGGAATACAATGTAAAGGGCGTACAGTTCTCCCAATTGGAAGGAATCAAGGATATCAATTTCAAGACCGGATATCTTGAACTTCCCGTTCAGGTGCAATGGGGCCTGGACCTGCTGGGTGTTCTGCGTCCTTATGTATTTGCCGAGCCTTTCATAGGTTTTGCACTGAACAATACGGCAAACTCCGCCAATATATCGGCAAAGGGTTGGGATTATCTCAAATCCCGCTTCGAGGGAGGTCTCGGAGTAGGCGCCGGCATAGACATATTCCGTCACGTACAGGTTTCTTTCCGCTATTTCTGGAATCTCGGTGAGATTTACAAGCTCGATGTAACCAATCTTGGTACCATTTCTTCCGGCAATTGTCAGGGATTCAAGGTTTCTGCTGCAATTTTGTTCTAGGGGTATATGAAGGAAAAACAGGCGGTGATTTTCTGCTCCGCCAACTACGACATAGACGAAATCTACGGACAGACTGCACGTGAAGTTGTACGCGCAGTCTGTTCTGCAGGATATGGCATAACCAGCGGCGGTACCGTGAAGGGCACGATGGGTGTGGTATCGGAGGCTTGCGTGGAATTCGGCGCGTACCATCGGGGTGTCATCCCCCTTTTTATGGCCGACGTGTTGTATCCGCATCTGAACGAAGTCGTTTGGACCGAGAGAATGTCAGAGCGCAAGGACCGTATGAGGGAGGGAACTTGTCTTGCAATAGCTCTTCCCGGAGGTATTGGAACTTTCGATGAACTTATCGAGACAATGACCCTGAGAAAACTCTACAAGTATCCCGGGAAAATAGTTGTGATTAACGTGAACGGCTATTTTGAACCGTTGAGGGCGCTGCTGGACAATATGGTAGCCACAAATATGCTGTATCCGAAGGACAGGGCTCTGGTAGAATTCGTGTCAACGGTAGATGAATTAAAGGCAATCATTTGAGCGGGAACGAGATAATATCTTTTCTGGGGAAGGATTGGACCGAGCTTCAGCGGGTGATCCGGGAGGCTTTGTCGTCCGATATCGGGCTCCTGCAGAAGGTTAACGACAAACTGTATTCCCGCGCCGGCAAGCAGTTGCGTCCGATGATATGTCTGCTGATGGCCAGGGCCTGTTCGGCCGATGGCCGCGCGAATTCCGAAAGTTGCCATTTTGCGGCTGCGGCCGAGCTTTTGCACAACGCCACCCTTCTGCACGACGACGTGGCCGACTGCGGAACCATCCGGCGGGGGATGCCTACCCTGAGTGCGGAGATGGGTTCCACGGCGGCTGTGCTTGTTGGAGACTATTGGCTCTCGAGTGCAGTTGACGCTGTGATTTCCGCATCTTCCAATATAAAAGTCATCCGCCTGTTCGCCAGGACTCTGGGCGACCTTGCAAAAGGGGAGATGCTGCAGTTGCAGAATGCCGTGACAGGAAAAACCACCGAGGAGGATTATTTCAAGGTAATTTATTGCAAGACCGCTTCTCTTTTTGAAACTGCGGGAGTTTCAGGAGCTTTTTCGGTAAATGCTTCGGAACGGTACATCGAGGCAGCCCGCAGATATGCGTCGAGTCTTGGCACCGCTTTCCAGATTCGGGACGATATCCTGGATTATGAAGGAGGCGAGAAATTGGGGAAGCCTATGGGAGTGGACCTTGCCGAGAAGAAGATTACCCTGCCGCTCATAGGGGCGTTCCGCAATGCTCCGGCTCAGGAAAATGCGATCCGCCGCAGGATTACCCGCATTCACCTGCATCCTGAAGAAGTTAAGGAAATACACCGTTTCGTGCTCGAAAACGGGGGAGTGGATTATGCCGCCGGCAAACTCGACGAGTATGTGGAAAAAGCGGTCGGGGCACTCGAAATATTTGACGATTCGGTTCAAAAAGACTACCTTGTGCAAATTGCGCGGTATAATTCTTACAGGAAGATATGAAATTTGCTCAGGTACAGGGAAACGCCGGTGTGGTGTCGGCTTTCGTGGGGATGGTGGACAGCGGTCGCATCCCTCACGCGATTCTTCTGCACGAAGACGACGGCGGTGGAGCTTTCCCGCTTGCGATGGCGTTTCTGCAGTATCTGTATTGCGGAAGCCGCGAGGGTTCGGATTCCTGCGGCCTCTGCCCCGGTTGCAACAAAATAGAGAAATTCATTCATCCCGACATCCACTTCATCCTTCCTCTTACAGCCTCGGCCTCATCTTCCGCATTCATCGGGCAGTTCAGGGAACTGGCCCGGACTAACCCCTGCTTTACCGAAGAGGAACTCAGCGAGGCGCTTGGAATAGAAGCGAAGTCGTCGGTCATTGCAGTTTCGCAGGCAAAGGAGATAATACAGACCCTTTCGCTGAGCGCACTGGAAGGCGGTTACCGGGCTGTGGTGATTTATCTGCCCGAAAAAATGAATGCCGAGGCGGGCAACAAGCTGTTGAAAATCATAGAGGAACCCCCGCAGAAAACGCAGTTCGTGCTCATTACACACGCCCCCGAGAAGGTTATGCAGACCATTGCCTCCCGCTGCCAGAGAATCAGGGTAGTGCCTCCCGGGCGGGCAAGCCGCAAGGCCAATGAAACGTATGAGCAGCTCCTTGAATCGCTTATGTCGGCCCTGATTTCCCGCAATCTTGTGGAGGTTTTGGAAGCCGCCGATTCAATTGCCGCGTTGCCCTCGCGTGAAAATGCAAAAGCTTTTTGTAAATTTGCCGCCGGCTCGATGCGTACGGTATTCCTTCTGCAGCAGGGGCTTGAGAGTCTTGCCGCAGATGCCTCGGAGGTGGAGCGGAACTGGGCCCTGGCCCTCAGGAAGACTTTCGCCCGCGAAACTTTGACTGCGTTGGGAAGAGCTCACAAATATATTGAGAGGAACGTAAACCAGAAGATTGTCTTTGCCGATATGGCGTGCCGGCTGTTTAATAAAATATAGTCCTATGGAAGAAAAGAATAAAGAATCGGTCAGTTTTGACTGCTCGCGCGGATGCCGGGTTTCCGAGAATCAGGAAACGGGGGCAAGGGTAGTAACCTATCATAGGGGATGCTGCAAGCTTAAGGACTACAATTTGCGCAAGGGAGACGTGCAGGGCCCGATGTCGGACCTGTACGAGGTCCGCTTCAAGAATACCCGCAAGGGAATATACCGCAACGACTCCGTTCAGAATGTGAGGGTGGGGGATATGGTGATTGTCGAGGCCGCCAACGGGCAGGACCTCGGTATCGTTACCCTTGAAGGCCCCATCGTACTGCGTCAGATGAAGAGCAAAGGCATTGACCCGGAGCGCACCGAGTTCAGGAAAATATTCCGCAAGGCCCGCCAGATTGACGTGGACAAATGGCTGGAGGCGATTTCCAGGGAGCAGGATACAATGATTAAGGCACGGCGTATAGCTACCGAGATGGGTCTGGAAATGAAGATTGGAGATGTGGAATTCCAGGGTGACGGCAGCAAGGCCATCTTCTACTATATCGCCGACGGCAGAGTCGATTTCCGTCAGCTCATCAAGGTTTTTGCCGAGGAATTCCGTATCAGGATAGAGATGAAGCAGATTGGAGCCCGTCAGGAGGCCGGCCTCATAGGAGGGTTGGGCGTGTGCGGGCGGGAACTGTGCTGTGCCAATTACATTACCAGTTTCCAGAGTATTTCCACTGCGTCGGCCCGTTGTCAGGACCTGTCTCTGAACCCTCAGAAACTTGCAGGACAGTGCGGGAAGCTCAAATGCTGTCTCAATTACGAGGTTGCCACATATATGGACGCCCAGTCCCACATCCCCAGGGTAACCGAACCTCTGGAGTTTGAAGACGGGCCGGCATATCTGCGCAAGACCGATATCCTTGCCCAGACCCTGTATTTCTCTTATGACAAGACTTCCGACGTGGACCTTTATCCTCTTTCTGTGGAGGACGTAAGGGAGATAATCAAGATGAACCGCAACGGCATAAGGCCGGAGTCCCTCAAGATTGAAGAAACGTCGGCATCTCCCGAGTTCGTTTCGGCGGTGGGAGACGAGAGCATCAGCCGTTTCGATTCCCCCAAGCGCAAGCGCTCCCGTTCTTCCCGTGGCAAATCACGCTCAAAAGGGAAAAAGCAGGAGCAATGAAACGCGTTTTCGGGCCTATTTCCCTGCTCTCAGCTCTTGTAATGCTGATTTCGTGCAGTGAGCCGCTTACCGACGAGTCTTTTGTACGGAAGGACCAGCAGGTGGACGGGGCCTATGAGTTCGCTCTGGATATGAGTGAGGGTGAATTCACATACGATTTGTCTTTCTACACTGTCATAGACGGTACCGGCGTTACGGAATTGCCCCTGAGTATCGAGCTGGTGTCTCCTTCGGGCACGAGGTACGCCGAGAAGGTAACTATGTACGTCTTGGGTAAAGAGGTGGATATGCAACTTTACAGGTCGTCTCTGGTGCCGGTGGAGTATGGAATTTGGACTTTGCGGGTTTCGCCGCTGACGGATATTCCTCAAATGCGGGGGCTTGGACTTATCAACGAGAAGAAAGCTGTTTCAAAGAAATGGGACACGGCAAACTTATAAAATTCGCTCAGAACGAAACTTTTTCCTGTCTGCTTCAGCCTTCGTCGCAGGAACTTCTCGCCGACGGTTATTTTAACCTGCGGGACCACGGAGTCAAGGGCCGATGGGCGGAGTTTTTCAAGGATGCTGTTAACCCCGGGTCGCTTGTGCTGGAACTCGGCTGCGGGAAAGGGGAATATACCATAGATCTTGCCTGCCGGAATCCTCAGAGCTGTTATGTTGGAGTCGATATCAAAGGCGCACGCCTGTGGAAAGGGGCTAAATATGCTACCGAGAACAAACTGGCTAACGTTGGGTTTCTTCGTACAAGGATAGAATTTATAAATGCCTTTTTTGCCCGGGACGAGGTGGACAGCATTTGGCTTACCTTTTCGGACCCCCAGTTGAAGAGTGAAAATTCGCGCCTTACCTCTCCCGTGTTTCTGGAACGCTATCGCAAGTTCCTCAGGAAGGGCGGGATTATCCATCTCAAGACCGACTCCCGTTTCCTTCACGAATATACCAGGGCCGTGTGCGGAGTCAACGGCTTTGAGGTGCTTGCCTGTACTCCGGATCTTTACGGTGACCCCGCCTCTGTGCAGGAGTCTTTGTCTTGCGGCCGGTCGCTGGCTCCCGAGGTTAGGGAAGTGAAGACTTTCTATGAGAAGATGGCCCTGAAGCAGGGTTTCAAGATTACTTATATAGCCTTCCGAATAGACGGGGATGCTCCCATTGTGAAGCCTTCGGACCCCGCCCAGTTCGATTCCGGGCTTTGGCGTTCCCTCGAAGAACCGCGCCACTTCTTCGGTCAGACCGAATGATTTGTCTCTTTGGTTAAGGTTCTACCCAGTGGATACGGACCCCGGAGCGTTCCATTCCGCGGAACCAGGTCATCTGGCGCTTTGCGAACTGATGGATGGCGATTGCGAGCCTCTCGCGCATCTCGGCGAAAGAGAGTTCTCCCAGAATATACTGCGTAACGAACTTGTATTCAAGTCCGTAGCCAATGAGGACCGGGGCGGGGACTCCGCTCTCGAGAAGTGTGCGTATTTCCTCCACCAATCCGGCAGCAAGGCGCTCATCCAGACGGGCATCGATTCGGGCGTTGCGAACCTCGCGGCTCACCAGGGTGCCTATGAAGAAGGGGTTGCGCACCGGATTCCCGCCGATGCCGGCCGAGCCACCGCTGCTGAGCGGCTTGGAGGACCGGAAATCGTACCCGGCAGTTACAGCATTGATATACAGGCCTGTTCCTCCACAAAGAATAGGGAACTTCCCTCGTGAACGGATATCTTTCAGCGCTGCGGTAAAATCCTTCTTGAACTCGAAAACGTTGTAGGGCTGCCCGGGGTCGGTGATATCGATCAGATGGTAGGGGATTTCTCCGTATTCGTCGAGGTCCTTGCCGGTGCCTATGTCCATTCCGCGATATACCTGACGGGAATCGGCCGAAATTATCTCACAGTCCCCCATTTGAGAGGCGAGCCTTACCGCAAGGGTGGTTTTTCCGGAGGCGGTGGGACCCAGAATCACCAGCAGGTCAACAATTCCCTTCCTGCATTCTTGAAACAGGGCAGGATAGTCGATGGCTTCGGGGTCGGGAAGTTGCGCGATTATGCTTTTACTCTGGCGGGGCATCCTCTAATCTCTTTCAAGTTCGCGACGTATGTCGTTTTTCTTTATGGTCTCCCTCTTGTCGAATTCTTTCTTTCCTTTCGCCAGGGCGATTACCAACTTCGCGTATCCTTCCTGCGAAATGAACATCTTGCTCACCACTATGGTAAGGCCTTTTGTCTTCACGGCCTGATGCAGATGCCGCAGTTCCCGCCTTGTGAGCAGGAGTTTGCGGTCCCTTGCCGGTTCGTGAGCTCCCCAGGAAGCCCAGAAATATGCGGCGATATTCATTCCTTTTACGAAGAGCTCATTGCCTACGAAATAACAGAAGGCATCCTGAAGGGACACTTTCCCCTGCCGCACCGACTTGATTTCGGTCCCCACCAGCACCACTCCGGCGGTGTAGGTCTCCAGAAATTCATAGTCGAAGCTTGCGCGCTTGTTGCGGATTTCGATATTAGAGCTTTTTGCCTTGCCCATTTCCTAAAGATTGAAGATGCGTTTGATATCCTCTACGGCATCCAGCTTCTCCCAGGTGAAGAATTCGATTCCGTCCTTTACATAAGGCGTGCGGCCCATATGCCCGTAGGCTGCCGTAGGTTCGTAGATGGGTTTCTTCAAGCCCAGGCGGCGGATGATTGCGGCAGGCCGCAGGTCTATGAACTGTGAGATTGCGCTGGAAATCTCTTCGTCGGGAATGACTCCGGTGCCGTAGGTGTCAACGAAAATGCTCACGGGCTCGGCAACGCCTATGGCGTAGGCCAGCTGCACCATACATTCCTCGCAGACTCCGGCGGCAACAAGGTTCTTGGCAATGTAACGGGCGGCGTATGCGGCGCTGCGGTCAACCTTCGAGGGATCTTTGCCGGAAAAAGCGCCGCCACCGTGGGCTCCGCGTCCTCCGTAGGTATCTACAATTATTTTCCTTCCGGTAAGACCGGTATCTGCGGCGGGTCCGCCAATCACAAACTTCCCCGTAGGGTTGACGTGCAGTATGAAGTTGCCGTCGAAAAGAGCCGCGGTGCGCGCCGGAAGGCTCTCTATGAGACGGGGCAGAACTATGGTGCGCACGTCATTCTCGATTTTCAGGCGCATAGCCTCGTCGCTGTCCCCGCCGGCCTTCGAAAGATAATCGGGGGCCTGGAATTCGTCGTGCTGCGTACTTAATATAATGGTATGCACGCGAAGAGGCTTGTGTTTCTCGGTGAACTCTATCGTGAACTGCGCCTTTGCATCGGGCCGCAGGTAGGGCATCGGGGTTTCCGGTTCCCTGCGGATATCTGCCAGTAGTTTTAAAAGCCTGTGGCTCAGGTACAGAGCAAAGGGCATATAGTCCTCGGTGTCACGGCAGGCATAGCCGAACATCATACCCTGGTCGCCGGCTCCCTGGGACATTTCGTCGGAGCGTACGACTCCACGGTGAATGTCGGCGCTTTGTTCGTGGATGGTGCTTATGACTCCGCAGGAGTCGGCGTCGAAACCGTACTCGGCCTTTGTATAGCCGATTCGGCGGATAACTTTTCTTACCACTGCGGGAATGTCGACGTAGGCGTGTTCCGAGGCAACTTCGCCCCCAACGATTACCAGCCCCGAGGTACAGAATGTCTCACAGGCAACGTGAGCCTGGGGGTCCTGACGCAGGAATTCGTCGAGAATTGCGTCTGAAATCTGGTCTGCGACTTTGTCGGGGTGTCCTTCGGAGACTGACTCCGATGTAAAGAGATGATTCATTTTTAGCATTTTTTAGACGAGGTTGCAAGCTTACAAATCTGTCCTCGTATGGTTTTTCGGCGCAAAGATACACAAAAATGTCGGATAGTTCAACTCTGCGCGCGATGTTCATAACTTGTTAATAAAAAATTTTCAAAATTGCCTTGCGTGAACTAATTTTGTGTCCGGAAATAAAAACTATTCAAACGTTTTCATTTATGAAAAAATCACTTAAAGTTTTCTTGTCGTTAATCGCGACAGTTCTTTTTGTTGTCTCTGGCTACGCCCAGGTGACGACCTCTTCAATGAACGGACGCATTGCAGATGCGTCGGGCGCTCCTGTTGCAGGCGCAACGGTAGTAGCAGTTCATGCCCCCTCCGGAACGCAGTACTACGCTGTGGTCAACAATGAGGGTCTGTTTTACATCAACGGTATGCGCGCCGGTGGGCCTTACTCTGTCGAGGTAAGCTGTCTTGGCTATCAGACCGTAACCTACACCGACATTGCTCTTCAGCTTGCCGAAACTTACTCTCTGAATGCCGTTATGAATGACGACACTCAAGTAATCGAACAGGCAATCGTCATTTCCAATGCCACTTCCAGATTCTCGGCTGTGGAGCAGACCGGTGCCGCGACCAACATCAACAACAGGCAGATCAGCTCTCTTCCTACTGTCAGCAGGAGCCTTACCGATATCGCGAAGCTCTCTCCCTACGGAGGAAACGGAATGAATTTCTCCGGAAGTACCGGACGTTCAACAAACTTCACTGTTGACGGTGCCAACGTCAACAACAACTTTGGTCTTAGCACTTCCCTTCCCGGTGGCGGCAATCCTATTTCCATTGACGCAATCGAGGAACTCCAGGTGGTGATTTCTCCCTTCGACGTACGTCAGACCAACTTCATCGGCGGAGGTATCAATGCCATTACAAAGTCCGGTACCAACACATTCAAGGGCTCCGCTTATGTCTATCATCAGAACGAAAACCTTCACGGAAGCAGAATTGACGGTGTGGACCTTGAGCGTAATCCTTCAAGCCAGACCACCTATGGTATGACCTTCGGCGGTCCTATTGTAAAAAACAAACTCTTCTTCTTCGTGAATGCCGAATTTGCCGATACTCCTACGGAAGTGAACAACTGGAGACCTTCAGTTGACGGTGTGGCCGACCCCGACAAGATGCTCACCCGTGTTTCCGTTGCCGAGGCAAAGGAGATGCAGGAATTTCTCAAGAGAACGTACAACTACGATCCCGGTAACTACGACAACTACCCTGCAGACCAGAACAATATCAAGTTCCTTGCCCGTATTGACTGGAACATCAATGATAATCACAAGCTTGCCATCCGTTACAATTATACCAACAGCAATACATGGAAGATTCCTTCCACAAGCCGTGACGTATCAGGAATGGCTTTCAATATGCTCTCCAAATACGGACTTGTCTTCTCCAATTCGCTGTTCAACCAGATGAACAAGATTCAGACAATCTCTGCCGACCTCAACAGCCGTCTGACTGACAACCTCTCCAACCAGTTCCTCGTTACTTACTCCAACATTCAGGATGTGCGCGGATTTAACGGCGATTTCTTCCCCTTCGTTGAAATTCTTGCCGGTGACCTCGGTTCAGACCACGCTACCGAACCCTATATGAACTTCGGTACAGAGCTCTTTACTTATAGGAACAATGTTCAGAACACCGTTCTCAACATCAAGGACGACTTGACCTATTATGCCGGAACTCATAAGATTACCGGTGGTATCAGCTACGAGGCTCAGATGGCCCTTAATACCTATATGCGTAACGGTACCGGCATGTTCCGTTTCGCTTCCCTGTCAGATTTCTATTCAGGTAAAGCTCCTGTGGAAATGGCATTCGACTGGGGCTTCGACGGAGATGAAACTCCTTCCGCAAAGGTTCGTTTCGGCCAGTTCGGCCTTTATGCTCAGGATGAGTGGAGCGTGAATGACAACTTCAAACTTACCTATGGCGTACGTTTCGATGCTCTCGGATTCAATAAGAATGATGTTATGACCAACAATGCAACTCTCGCGCTCGACTATGGCGGACGCAGTGTCGATACCGGTCTATGGCCTAAGACGAGACTTCAGGTTTCTCCTCGCGTAGGCTTCTCCTGGGACGTACTCGGAAACAGGACCCTCAAGGTTCGCGGAGGTACAGGTCTTTTCGCAGGCCGTCTTCCCCTTGTGTTCTTTACCAATATGCCTACAAATGCAGGTATTGTGAAGGGACGCCTTACCAAGATGACCGATGCTGCAGTGCTCTCAAAGATGATTGATAATGGCAAGCTCATTACCGACAGATGGCAGATTCTCGACGTGCTGAACGGTATCGATTCTGAAAAGTATCCCAAGACAATCACTCCTGAGACTGCTCCCGCTCCCTCTGAGGTTGCAGGTGTTGACAGGAATTTCAAGATGCCTCAGGTTTGGAAAACTTCTCTTGCAATCGACTACAATGTTCCCGTCGGTTTCCCTCTCACAATCTCGGCTGAAGGAATCTTCAACAAGACCATCAACAGGGAGATGCTGACCAACTACAATATTATGGACAACGCCGGCTGGATTACCTTTAACGGTGCAGACAAGCGCCATATCTATCCCGAAAAGTTCACATATACAAAGGTTGATGCCTATGTCCTTACCAATACCAATCAGGGATATGGATGGATCGGAACACTTTCTCTCAAGGCAGAGCCCATCAAGAATCTCGACATTGCGGCATCCTACACCCACACTGTCAGCAAGGAAATTACCGGTATGCCCGGTTCCAACGCTACTGCAGCTTGGAAGTATATCCCCTCGGTGGAAGGCCCTAACTTCAATGTTCTTCACAACTCTTCCTACAACCTCCCCGACCGTATAATGGCCTCAGTTTCATATAAGGACAATTCGAACAACCTTTTCTCCCTGTTCTATGAAGGACTCCGCTATGGAGGTAACAGTTTCATCTACTCCAACGACATCAATGGTGATGGAAATGCATACGATCTCGTTTACATACCCAAGGATGATTCTGAAATTCGTTTCATCGATCAGGCAAATGCAGAGAAATTCTGGGCTTTCGTAAATCAGGACAAGTATCTCAGCTCTCACAAGGGTCAGTATGCTGAAGCCTATGCAGTCGCTCAGCCGTTCAGACACGTGTTCGATTTCCGCTATTCTCACGATTTCGTGATTCGTACAGGAAACTGCACCAATACTCTCCAACTTTCACTTGACGTACAGAATGCAAGTAATCTCTTCAATTCCACTTGGGGTGTCTCAAAGACCTGGAGTGAAGGAGTGCCTCACGATTCCGATGGTAACGCCAAGATTCTCAAGCTTGAGCGTGTAGATCCCGACGGAGTGCCCGTATATTCTACTCCTGTATCGGCAAATGCCAAGACTTGGGATTTCACCCATTCTCTTGCAAACTGCTGGTATATGCAGATCGGTATCAAGTATATGTTTAACTAATAACGCAACCTTATTATGAAATTCAAATTATTTGTTGCAGCAGCTTTCCTGCTTGGACTTTTAGCAGGTTGCGTGCCGGAGAAGTTCAATTCTCTTTCTGAGATTAAGCTTTCTCAGACTTATGCTTCCATCCCTCAGGGAGGAGGAGCAATACTTCTGGAATACACTGCCACGGACAACTGGCAGGTAGATTTGACAGGTGTGGACTGGCTTTACGCAAATCCTTCACAGGGAAATGCAGGCGAAGGTCGGATATCTTTCTATGCACCTGGAACCTCAGAAACGAGGCAAGCAGATTTCAAGATTGTATGCGCCGGGAAGAATCAGCTCATCAGAATTGTTCAGCAGGCAGAGGTAGGTGAGCCTGAAATCATCACCTGCAAGCAGGCCGTAGATCTCATCAAAGCCGATGCTCAAGGCACCAAGACCTATTATGTCAAGGGTACCGTTTGTGCCCTTGTCGACATCAGCGTTCAGTACGGCAATGCCACTTTCTGGATGTCCGACAACGGTGTGTATGATGAGAAGGACGGTCAGAATCTCCAGGTCTACAGGTCCACTTGGCTCAATGGAGGCAAGATTACCACGGGCGATGAAATCGCAATCGGCGACGAAATTGTGGTAAGCGGATGTCTTACCAACTATAACGGTACTCCCGAAACTCTTCAGAACACGACTACCGTCGTTTCCATCACCAAGTCTCTCATCAAGTGCGACTCTCTCGTTGTAAATGGTGTGAAGTGCGAGGAATTGCCTATTGAGGGCGGAGTCATAGATGCTGCTCTTATGTGTAAAGGCAACGGCATCAAGGTTGTTGTTCCCGATGAGGCAAAGAGCTGGCTGTCAGTGACGAGTGTCAATACCGGAGACGGTGTAGCCACCGTTTCCTTCCTTGCAGCCAATAACGCAGGTGGAGACCGCAGCGCAGAAATCACATTCACCACTTCCGACGGTACCAAGGATTATAATGCCAAAGCTACCATAAAGCAGAAGGGCGCAATCCTCGAAGTCAGCATCGCAGATTTCAATGCAGCTTCTAAGAGTTCCACCGTTTACAGGCTCAGCGGTATCGTTACCACAATCGACGATGCTTCAAAGGGTAATTTCCACTTCAAGGATTTCTCTGCCGAGACTTATGCTTACAAGGCTACCAATTTTGCAGACTACAGCACTCTCAAGGTAGGTGACATTGTTACAATCATAGGTAACAGAGATGAGTACAATGGTACTATTGAACTTACAAACGGTGTAATCGATGATGTAAAGGCTGCTACTACCGTTACTGCCGCCGAGGCTGCCGCACTTGCAGACGACGACACGAACGACCCTCAGAACTATGTAAAGATAACTGGTACCGTTACCAACGGTTCAGCAGTATCCGGGCATAAGTTCGACCTCGTAAACTATGGTAACTTCGACCTCGTCGACGAAACCGGCAGCATTTATGTTTATGGCGTTTCTACCGGCTGGAAAGGCGCTAAAGGAAACGGCGCATTTGCTACCCTCGGTGTAAAGGAAGGTGACAAGATTACCATCATTGCTTACAAGACCAGCTATAATGGTATGAGCCAGCTCGTCGGATATTACTATTCTCACGAGTCAGGCGAAACTCCCGAGCCTATCGAAGTGACAGAGTACTCGATTGACCTTCCTTACACAGGTTCAGGCAAATTCTATGATGACGGTGTTGCCACCATCAACGGAGAGGAGAACCAAAAGGTTCTGAAGATTGGTACCAGTTCTGCAGCAGGATCCGTTGCCTTTACCGTTCCCGCTGGAAGCAAGAAGGTAACAGCTTATGCAATTGCTTGGAAAGATAAGGCTACCACACTCGAATTCAAGGTTGGTGATACTGTAGTGGGCACTCAGGAGATTGCAGCCAATGACGGTGCATCAAACAACAGTCCTTATACGATTACTGTTGCCGATTCCGACAAATATACTATCGATCTTGGCGGAGAACTGGCAGCCGATACGCAGGTTACAGTTACAACAGCCGCAGATGCCAATACACGTGCAATCTTCTTCGGTGTTAAGGCCGTAAAATAATAAGATTCAGCTTTTTGAAAGGAAGGATAACCCACGGTCCCCGCGACCCGAAGGTTATCCTTCCCTTTTTTTGCACACACGCGAGTCACTCGCGTATTGTAAGCCTCCGGTGAGGCACGTATAGTTTTATTTCGGAGCATCACCTTTGTTTTTTTGTTGATTTTTGTGAGCTTTGTTATATATTTGTAAAAATGTTATATATGGAGACTGCAAGAACCGTACAAACCGCATTCAGGTTTGCTCCTGACCTTTTGTCAAGGTTGAAATTGAAGGCGAGACGCGAGCACAAGAGCGTCAACGCCTATGTGGAGCAATTGATAGAGAAGGATCTCGGCCAGGATGAGGACCGTTATGAAGCCCTGTACCGGGAATTGGCCAAAATAAAGCTTCCGGAGAAGATTTCCCCAAAGGTGAAGGCCTTGTCCAGGTTTGCCGTAGAATTCTCTGAAGAGGATTTGAAAAATGATGAAAGGCTTGCTTACATATTAGGGAAATGAGAAAGATTTTTCTTGATACAAATGTGCTCCTTGACTTGATTGAGAGACGCTCCGGTCTGGAAATGGCCGAAAAAATACTCGAATATGTTGCAAACAACAGTGCTGAACGGTTATATGTCTCGGCCCTTACAATGGCTAATACCGCCTTTGTGATACGCAGAAGGACTGTTCAAGAAGTAAAACTTTGTTTGAGCGAATGTATGGGCTTCTGCAACGTTCTCCCGATGAACGATATGCAACTCTATGAGGCGGTGAGGAGCGGCACGTCTCCCGATTTCGAGGACAACCTTCAGATTATGTGTGCCGAGTATGGTGGTTGCGATCTGATAATTACGAACAATACCGATCATTTCCGCGGTTATACGGACATCCCGGTGCTGTCTCCGGAAGAATTCGTGAGCAGATGTTCAGTGTAAGTAACGGAACTGGGTGGCAGTTTTTCAAGTAAGTCGCCTAAAAATGATGTGAACCCGAAAAGTTGGGAGGGTTAACATTAATGAGTCACCTTACTGGTAAAGAGTTAAATATCTAAGGGCCAATCAGTTATGAAAATCCCTTCCGCCGTTTGACGGAAGGGATTTCTGTAAGTCGCTGAGCGTCAGAGCTTTCGTATTCGGCCCGACTTTAGAAAGTTTGGCTCCGGCCATCCAGAACGTTCCGAGTTTAGCGGGGCCCCTGCCGGATGTGGCGGAGACAAAGGGACTTCGGACGGCGTAGCCGCCCGTGGCTCGTGAACGGGAGGAGCCTGCGCCGAAGGCGTAGGAGGGATAGCACCGAAGGTGCGTACCGTCCCGAAGTCCCTTTGCCACCGCCATCCCTTGTCCACCGGTGTGTGCCCCTGGCTCACGTTCTTGCTCCGTAGCCTCGCCCCCGGGGTTTTTGCACACACGCGAGTCACTCGCGTATTGCGCAACTTCCGCCCGTTGGAAATTTGTCGCATTTTTCAGGTGGGGCGAGAGCCGTTTTCCGCCTTCCGGATGCTCAGGGGGCCATCTTCCGAAGAAAAGCGTTTTATTTCAAGGAAAACGGATAATAGTGGCCACCTTTGCAGTTGAAAATCTTAAATAACTATGACAAACTTCAATTATCCTGGCGTGGGTCGTTACATCGACCTTATGTTCGACCGCGGCTTCAAGCGAGTGTTCGGCAAGGAAGCCAACAAGGATGTGCTCATCGCATTTCTGAACCAGATTATTCCTGGCAAGCGTATCAAAGACCTGGAATTCATCAATGTCGAGAACGACGGACTCTCCCCGGAGAGCAAGAAATCCTTTTTCGACGTGCAGTGCACGGTGGACAACGGCACCACAATCATTGTGGAGGTGCAGCGGTCGAACCAGCCGTATTTCAGGGAGAGGGTTCTGTACTATGCCTCGTTGCCGATACTAAGGCAACTGGAGGCCGGGGGTGCCTACAGGCTCGTGCCGGTGTATGTGGTATCCATTCTGAACTTCGCCCTGGAGCACGAGAAGTGGGACGAGGGACGGATAGAGTCGTACTATTCCATAAGGGAGGACTTCACCGCTGAGGTGATGACCAACGCGCTGAACTTCATCTTCATAGAGCTGGGCCGATTCCGCAAGACTATCCAAGAGCTTGAAAATGACAAGGAAAAGTGGTACTTTTGCCTGTTGAATATGGGGAAGTTCCTCGAGCGACCCGCAGAGTTGCAGGCGGAGGTGTTCAGGCGGCTGTTCGACGTGGCGGAGGTGGAGGCGCTTCCCGGCAAGGAAAGGGAACAATACATCAAGGATATGACCACAGAACGTGACATTATCAACCAGAAAGAGTTCGCCCGTCAGGAAGGCAGAGCGGAAGGATTTGCGGAAGCCAGGGCAGAACTGGCCAAGGGGATGCTGGATAAAGGGATTGACATTCAGATTATTGTCGAACTGACCGGAATGACAGAGGTAGAAATCAAAAGACTTTGAGTTCTCCAGCCCATCCGCCCTCGCCCATCGGAGTTTAGCGACCCCGGCATCCACTTTGGCAAGTTTCCAGAGGCAGCAAATCCCCAGGTTGCGCAAAACGCGAGTCACTCGCGTAATGCGCAACTTACAGGAGCATACACAGCAGGCCGGCAAGCAGGGCCACGGCACAGTTGATGAGCTTGGCCTTAAGGAAACTGGACTTGCTCTCGGCGAGCAGGGGCAGGGAGGCGTGTCCGTCCTGGCTGATGCAGCTTGCAAGAAGAACCGGGAAGGGGACAATGCCCGATGCATAAAGGGTTACGAATACAAGATGCGGCCCGGACTCGGGGATAATTCCTACAAGTGTGGCCAGCAGAACCATAAGCAGGGTGTTGTCGCTTATCCAGCTGCTGATGTCGAAGAAATTCAGAAGCACTGCAAGCCCTGCCAGCACACCGAAAGTCCAGGCGAACACTCTGGGCAGATGCCCCAGAATTACGTGTTTCCAGAGGTGCTCTTCTACGAAATGGTCGGAGCCAAGTACAAGAATTGCCAGTACAACAATGCTCAGCACGGCAAACAGGTTGTTCATCCAGCGTTCGCTGAGCAGATTGAAGGTTCCAACGGCTGCATCTTCCTCGTGCCCGTGTTCCAATAGCCCGCAAACCAATGCCACCAGAAAGAGAAGTATGCCCACGAACATCACCAACCGCTTCCACCCCAGAGTTTTTGGGCCACGGATCGACGGGTCGGTGTCGCTCTCGTGAATCTCGTACAGCTCTTCACAGTGCATCTTTTCATTTTTATGGAACAGCAGGTCGGTAACCAGACCCGCGGCTACAGCCACCACAAACAGGATACAGAAAATCTTGACCGACTCGTCGGGCAGGGTAGCGAGCATAACGAAGGCCTCGTCGCCTGCCGACGCAATCATCATTGCCACCAATGCCCCGAACGACAGCAGCCGGTGAGTGTAGAGGGAAACCGTTGCAAAACCGCCCAGGCATCCCGGGATGATTCCAAGGATTGCCCCAACCAGCACACCTCCTTCTCGGCTTTTCGCCAGACCGGCAAAGAATCCGCCTTTGGATTCGATGTTGAGCGACTCTATCATTATCATCATAATGACAACGAGCCCGCTTATAAGGATGGCGTTCAGCAGGGAGTGACCAAGCAGATGCAGAAGGAATTCCACTATTTAGCGGTGAAAACGTTTATGAGTTCATAATCGCGGGAACCGACTCCGAGCTTTTCGGCCTGCTCGAAGCAGGACTTCCAGTCGCTTTCAGGGTGCAGGTTGTTCCAGTGGTTACCCGTTTCGTGGAAATCGTGGCAGTGGAGAGCCTCGTCGAGCTGGCTTCCGGGGATAGGCTGTACCTTTTGGCAAACGTCAACGCTGGCCTGGTCCAGAGCGAGGGCATCCTTTGATGCCAGCATTCCGATATTGGGAAGAATGGGGGTGTCGTTCTCGCCGTGGCAGTCGCAGCAGGGCGAAATGTCCATAAGCAGATTGATGTGGAAGGAAGGTCTGCCGTCGAGCACGGCCTTGGCGTATTCTGCAATTCTTCTGGACAGCAACTCATTGGCAGTGTCGTTCTGGAAGCCGATGGCGTCGAAGTTGCAGGCTCCCAGGCAGTTGCCGCAACCTATGCAGCTGCGCTCGTCGATTGTCATCTTGCGGGAAGCCTCATCGAATACCAACGCTCCGTTGGCGCAGTTCTTCAGGCATTGTTTGCATCCGCGGCAGTTTTCGGCAGTTATCATAGCCTTGCCGCTGGAGTGCTGCTCCTTCTTTCCGGCGCGGGACCCGCATCCCATACCTATATTCTTGAGCGCACCTCCCAAAGAGGAGAAGTCGTGCCCCTTGAAGTGGTTGAGGCTTATGAAGATGTCGGCATCCATAATAGCCCTGCCAATCTTCGCCTCCTTTATGTATTCGCCACCCTTAACCGGCACATAAGCCTCGTCGGTGCCCTTCAGTCCGTCACCTATGATTATGGGACATCCTACCGACAGAGGAGAGAAACCGTTGAGTTGGGCGCATTCCAAGTGCTCGATTGCATTCTTCCTCGACCCCGGGTACATTGTAGCGCAGTCGGTAAGGAAGGGCTTGCCTCCCAGACTCTTTACAACGTCCACAACGGCTTTTGCAAACTGAGGACGGATGTGGGCAACGTTCCCCAACTCTCCGAAATGAATCTTGATGGCTACGAATTTGCCGTCAAAGTCGATGTCGCCTATCCCGGCTGCAAGAATGAGATTCTTAAGTTTGGTGGGAAGACCGTCGCCGTACTCGCGGGTACGCATATCGGTAAAAAAGACCTTTGATTTCATATTTGTTTACAGTTTAACTCACGAATGTACGAAATTTTGGCGGAAAATCGTAAATTTGAACTGCTATGACAAAAAAGGTAATGTTAATGATTGCGGCATTGGCGGGAACAGGCTTCCTTGCCCTTGCCCAGAACAGGGCGGACCGTCAGAGTCTTTCCGCTTCCGGGTCTTTCTCGATGATTCTTCTCGGAGACCCCCAGGGCTATGTCAAATACGATATCAATCAGCCTCTTCTGGAACTGTGCACCGCTTGGATTGCCGACAACGTGCAGAACCTCAACATCAAGGGCGTACTGTGTACCGGAGACCTGGTGGAGCAGAACGAGAACATTGTTTTGAACCGAAGGATGCTCAACCAGACCAGCCGAGAGATGTGGGAGAACGTTTCCCGCAGTTTCACCCGCCTGGACGGAGTGGTGCCCTATTTCATAAGCCCGGGCAATCACGACTACGGCCTCACCAAGTCCGAAGACGGAAGAACCTTTTACCCGCAGTATTTCCCTTTCGAGAGAAACCGCTGCTGGAGAGACATCATAGTAAGCAGCTACCCCAACCGCAGCGGTAGCATAACAATAGAAAATGCCGCTTTCGTTGTAAAGGATGCCGTGTGGGGCGAGCTGATGGTGATAACCAGCGAGTTCCAACCCCGCGACGAAGTGCTGCAGTGGGCTCTGGACCTCTGCAAAAGGAATCCCGAACGCAGGGTAATCTTCATAACCCATTCGCTGCTCAAGGAAAAGACGGCCGAATATACAAAGGCCGGATATGCAATAAAGGATGTTTCGAACGGAGGCCGCCAGATTTGGGATAAACTGCTCTCGAAGGCGCCCAACATTGTCCTGGCCCTGTGCGGGCATACCGGAACTCCGGCAAAGGATACCAATAAGGGCCAGCCCGACGACTGGAGTCTGAGCTGCGCGTACCGGGAAGACCTCAACGACAATGGAAGAAAAGTCTGCCAGATGATGTTCAACGTGCAGGTCCTTGGCGGGGGATGGGAAGGCAACGGCGGCGACGGATGGCTCCGCATCCTTGAATTCTGCCCGGATGGCCGTACCGTTAAGGTAAGTACGTATTCGCCGTTGTTCGGCATCTCCCACCTTACAAAACACCTCGCCCATCGGACCGATCCCTGCGACCGGTTCGATATGGTACTGGAGTAAGCCGAAGGAATCTTTACTTGCTTACGGAAAATTTGTAAATGCTGTGGTGGGTGTAAGTCTCACCCGGCCGCAGCACTGTGTTCGGGAATGACGGATGGTTTATGCCGTCGGGCCATTTCTGGGTTTCCAGAGCTATGGCGCTACGGTAGCCGATGGGCTGTCCGCTCACTTTACCGTCGTATGAACCGTCGAAGAAGTTCCCGCTGTAGAACTGAAGGCCGCTTTGGTCGGTGTAGATTTCCATTGTACGTCCGCTGACAGGCTCCGTAACGGTGCATACTTTATGAAGAGAACCGTCGCAGGGGGTATTCAGCACCCAATTATGGTCGTATCCGTGACCGAACCCGAGCTGGGGGTGAGCCTCCCCGATTCTTTCTCCTATAGTATGGGGCTCCCGGAAGTCGAACGGAGTTCCGGTCACATCCAGAATTTCGCCGGTGGGGATAAGGTTGTCGTCAACCGGGGTTATGCCGTCGGCATCTATCTGCATAATATGTCCCAGAATGCTGGTGCCCTCAGGGCCGCACAGATTGTAGAATGCGTGGTTGGAAAGGTTGACCGGGGTAGGCTTGTCGGTAGTTGCCTTATAATTCATATCCAGGGCGTTCCCGGAGGTAAGGGTATAGCAAAGCTCGATTTTCAGGTTTCCCGGGAATCCGTCCTGCCCGTCGGGAGCGGTGTAGCATAGGGTTATTGAACTGTCGGTGCGCTCCTTGAC
Organism: Candidatus Cryptobacteroides sp.; assembly: GCA_045599225.1. GTDB lineage: Bacteria > Bacteroidota > Bacteroidia > Bacteroidales > UBA932 > Cryptobacteroides. The sequence goes on along the minus strand of JAZRVN010000052.1, from coordinate 9,061 downwards.
CTGCCATACTGCCATATCAACCCCGACGAGGCCTCCGTGCAGGGTCTGCCCGTTATTGTTGCGGGGGAGGGTGTAGGTCTTGCCGTCCAGAGTGAAGCGTCCGCCTGCAATGCGGTTCGCCACCCTGCCCACAGTAGCCCCCAGGAACCGTTCTCCGGTATTGTGGACATAGCGCCTGGCGTCGTTGTAGCCCACAATTATGTCTTCGGCCACCCCGTTGCGGTCGGGAGCGAAAAGGCTTATTATCCGGGCTCCGAAATCGGTAACCTGCATAGTGAGGCCGCCGTTGCGCAGGGTAAACAGCTGCAGCTGGTAAGGAATTCCGGCATCGGGATCCTTGTAGTGGAAGGCTGCGGGACTTGCCAGGGGAAGCTGCGGCGTGCAGGGAGCCTCGATTACCTTGCGGTTGGCTTCGCGCACGCGCTCCATATCCACTTTCAGAATCTCACGGTCATAGGTAAAGAATCCGTTCACCTCGCCCTCTACGTCGGTGGTCTGGGTGTAAACGGCGGCAGCGCACATTGCGTTCTGCTTTATGTCCAGAAGGTCCTTTGCGTACAGGCAGTAGGCGTCGGTAACCTTCTCCTGTGTATCGTACTGTACATAACCCCACTTATGCCCTATGTCCCAGGTGTGTCCCTCGATGGGGCGGCCTATTCCGCCGTATTCACCCAGCACGTTCACCATTGCGGAGTCCAGAATCCTCATCCGCGGATTGGGATAAGAGTGGGAGTCGAGAATGTCGCCTGCGCCCTGAATCCAGTTGCCTCCGGATGCGGCGTTGACAAGACGGGTGGGGTCCTGCTGGCGGGTGAATTCAACAACCTTGCGGGTGTCGAACTGCCCCCAGGCCTCGTTGAAAGGTATCCAGGACACAATGCAGGGGTGCTTCTTGAGCTGACCTATAATCTCTCCCCATTCCTTATAGTAGTTGGCCTTCTGCTCAGGGGTAGCGGCGTAATCCCTGCCCGAACCGTAGTAGTCGTTGCCCTGGCCCCAGTCGCTATGGTTAATATAGACCGCGATACTGGGCATATCCTGCCAGACCATTATTCCAAGCCGGTCGCAGTCGTAGTACCAGCGCGCGGGTTCTACCTTTATGTGCTTGCGTATCATATTGAAGCCCAGGTTCCGGGTCTGCTCCACATCCCAGGCCAGAGCCTCGGCCGAGGGGGCAGTATAGAGACCGTCCGGCCACCAGCCCTGGTCCAGCGGTCCGAACTGGAACAGAATCGAGTCGTTGAGGGTGAGTCTCCTGACTCCGTTCTCATCGGCCTTGGCCCCAACAGTCCTTATTGCTGTGTAGGCTTCGACCTTGTCTATGACCTTGCCGTCCTGGAGCAGTTTTATCCGAAGGCCGTACAGGTAGGGCTTTTCCGGGGTCCACAGTTTGGGACGGCGTACCTTAAGCTCTGCGGTACGGCCCGGCTCAACCTTGGTTTTTGCTTTGCAGATGATGCCGCGGGCGGGTTTTTCGGGGTTGTAGCCTATTTCGGGGCGGAGGATTTCCACGCAAACCGAAGCTTGCGCGTCTCCTTCAACCTGAACATCGACCTTAACGCTTCCGTCCATTGCGGTAACAACGTTGTAGTCTTTGATATAACTTTGGGGAACCGCCTCCATCCAAACGGTCTGCCAGATTCCGGTAACCGGCGTGTACCATATTCCTCCGGGGTTCGAGACCTGTTTGCCGTGAGGTACGCAGGCCTCGGTGTCGTCGGTGGGGTCGCATACCTTTACGCTCAGCTCCACCGTCTTGCCTGCGAAGCGCGAAATATCGTAAGAGAAGGATGTATAACCTCCCGAATGCGAACCTATGGGCTCTCCGTCAATGAAAATGCTGGCGCTGTTGTCCACTGCGTCAAAGTGCAGAAGGACCTTCCCGTTATGTGCCGACGGTATCTCGAGAGTCCTCCGATACCATAGGGCGTCGCCGGGGGAAACTCTGCGTCCTACACCGGAAAGGGAGGATTCTATGCAGAAGGGAACCAGAATCTGGCCCTGCGCAAGGGGCATCCGGTCTCGGTCGGAACTGCATACCGCATAATCCCAGAGTCCGTTGAGGTTAACCCAATTGTCCCGGACCATATGCGGGCGGGGGTATTCGGGATGGGCGTTGTGCTCCGATACTTCCGCTGCCCAGCGGGTCTGCAGGCCCTTCCGGGGGAAGAGCCCATCGGCCTTGGCCTGAACTTCATCCAGCACCCGAAGGTAGTTTTCTCCCCAGATTTTTGCAATGTCGGAGTCGGAATACCCGAGTTTGAGCAGTTCTACGGTAAGGTTGATGGCGTCGTTCACCCCGTTGAACCCTATTCCTCCGCCTCCGCCGTCAAGGTCCATTCCTACTCCTACGTGATCGATGCCCATCAGTTTTACGCAGTGGTCGATATGCTCCACCATCTCCTTGATACCCACGTTTTCACCCTCGCCGGGGCCCATAAAGTTCTGGACAATGTAGATTTGGATTACTCCACCCTTCGAAGCGAGTTTCTCAAGGGTCGCGTCATCGACGTTCCGGGGATTTTTCCAAACCGCCTCTGCACCCGAATGAGTGAACACTACGGGCGCCTCGCTCAGCTCAAGCACATCCTGCCAGGTGCCGTAGGAGGTGTGCGAAAGGTCTATCACTATGCCCGCACGGTTCATTTCACGAATGAATTCCTTTCCGAATTCTGTGAGCCCGCGGGCGGGGTCGGCGCTTCTGTTGGAGGAATGGCAGATTTGATTGTCGCCGTAATGGCAGAGGGTAATGTAGGTAATTCCCCTGTCGGCAAGTTTCTTGACGATGCTCAGGTCGTCCCCGGCAAAGAAGGCGTTCTCAAGTCCAATGAGGAAGGCCTTCTTCCCCTGCGCCTTCAAGGCCAGAACCTGTTCCCGGTTGCGGGCAACTCCGCAGAGGTTGGAACGCCGGGCAAGATGGCCCTCCAGGAACTCCAAAAACGGCCACAGCTTATCGGGGGCTTCGGCAACGTTTCCGGCAACGTTCTGCGGCCCGTCCGGGCTTAGCCACAGGGCCAGATACTGTGCACTGGCGTGCCCCTGATTCATTTTTTCTATTGAAAACTGAAGCCTGCTCTGAGGTTCGTCTATGGCGTAGCCCCTGTCTTGGTGGTAGTATGCCGCTTCGGGGAAGTCACAGTGGGTGTCAAGTACGATTATGCTGTCCATCAGAGTCTTGGCGTGATGGAAAAGCTTTGCCTGGCCTTCGAGCTCTGAAGCCGCGGCCACCGGAACATTGAAGTCGTCGAGCACCTTGGCAAGGACTTTATACCTGCCGCAGGCCAGAGAGTCGCTTGCAACGAACCCGTCGAGAGTGGCAACGTAAGAGCTCAATTCTTCGTAGGAAGTGATGTCGCAGCCGATTTCTTCGATTGACCCCAATTCAAGGGCTCCGGGGATCTCTACCGTTTCTTTTACGGAGTTGCACGATACCAGCGCAAAAGCTATGAGTGCAGATATCAGTATTCTTCTCATATATGAATTTGTATTATTATCCGACAATCCATTTCCCTACCTTGGGAATACGTTGTATGAATACACATAACAGAGCAACGCCGCTGAATGACAGCAGTGCGGTAAGGAGAACCTGAACGGGGGTGGTCCAGATTCCCAGAACGCCTTCGGCGCCGAGCCCCAGCGAAGAGCGCAGCCACAGCGAAACAGAGCCGAGCAGCAGCATATGGCAGAGGTACATCCCGTAACTTGCCTTGGATACCGGCAGAACGACCTTCCGGTACAGGGTCCCTTCGCCCTTGATTTTCCGTAGAGAGAGAATCCATCCTATTGCCATAAGTGCAACTCCCAGAGTGTCGTTGAGCCACGGTCCCTCCCAGAGCGCCGCCACTCCGGTAGGACCTTCGATGGGGAATACCCCTCCGGAATCTTTCATAACGCTGCCTATAAAACTCAGCGAGCAGAGAGCGAATCCTGCAAGGAAGGTTGGCAGGGCAATGCAAAGAGTCTTCTTCCAGCTGAGTTCATCCACAAATTTCCTGAAATACAGCCCCAGCAGCAGGTAGCCTATAAAACCGCTCATATAATAGAACACGCCGTAAGCGTTCCAGCTGGCCTCGCCCCAGAGGGGAAACCTGGCCGCATTGGGAATGCCCGAAGGACCGTAAATTACAGGGGCGGAACCTCCGGCCCAAAGCCTGATGAGGGGAATGACGGTTGTAAACAGCCATATTCCCAGATATGCCTGCAGTTCCTTTTTCCCCACCTTTTCGGCCCAGGGAGAGAGCAGAGGCATAAGCAGGTAAAGCCCTATGAGCATATAAACGAACCAAAGGTGGCCGGCGGCGTAATTGAAGTTGAGCAGCAGGTCCTTGAAATTCTGTACAGGCTCGCCCCAAACCAGAGCATAGACCACGGTCCAGAACAGGAACGGAACGAGAATGCGGGTTGCCCTGCGGCGGAAAAACTCCCCGGTAGAGTAGTGCAGAGGGAATTGCAGATAGCTCGACGCAATTACGAACAGCGCTACGCAGGCACGGGGAAGCGAGTTCAGGAAACCGACCCACAGCGCATCGGCCTTAGTGAGAATGAGCGAGCCCTCTCCTCCAAGGTAGAAAGGCTCGTTGCTGTGAGTCATCATTACCAGAAAACAGGCCGTAACGCGCAGCCAGTCAATCCAGACTTCCCTGTTCTTTTCCATAGACGTTCTTTTATGCAAAGATAATGAAAGTTATTGTTTTTGGGGATGTTGCACACACGCGAATCATTGAGTGGTTAAAAATTCGAAGAATTAATTTTACCTAACATTAGGTAATCTAAGTTTAAATAATTAAGAGCCTTTGATGACAATATGGCCGACTTGCCTGAGATGCAGAAGCAGGTTCTGATTGCCATTGCCAAAGAGGGGAAAGTCAAGGAAGCCACCTCCAGCGGTTTTGTTCTGCGCCACTTCCTCAGGAGCAGCAGCACTGTCCAAAGCGCATTGGCAGCCTTGTACACCAAGGAATATATTACAAGGGCAGACGGTTTCTACAGCATCACAAACAGATTTCTCAGATTCTATCTTCTTGACCGGTACAGCGGCGGGTTCAGGTTATAAGATTCTGTTATACATTTTGTATAATACAAAATAGATAATTTCCAATACAATTCAGCCAAATCGGTCGATATTGCCCAGTCTTTGGCTGAATTGTGTTTTTTATTTGGCCAAATCGTAATATGTTTTTATATTTGTGGCTAAATAAAATGAAAATTATGATAGGCAGAAGAATTGAACAAAATAAACTACAGAAAGCCATTGAACGGAACAGGGCTCAGATAATTGTCATTTACGGAAGGCGCAGAGTAGGTAAAACATTTCTTATCAATGAGTTCTTCTCTAACAATTTTGCGTTCAAGCACACTGCTGTTTCCCCTGAAGCAAATACTACCCAACTCGGACTGATGAAAATTCAGCTTCAGGAGTTTTATTATTCTATGAGGCAGTACGGTCTATCCTCCAATACAAATTGCCCACAAAGTTGGAGCGAGGCTTTTCACTGTCTTCAGGAACTTCTGGACAATAAAAGCGCCGGAAGCAATCAGGTAGTATTTATCGATGAGTTGCCGTGGATGGACACACCTCGGTCTGGATTTCTTGCCGCATTCGAGCATTTCTGCAATGATTGGTGCCTGGCTCGAAAGTACGTAAAACTTATTGTTTGCGGTTCTGCCACATCTTGGATTGTCGATGAAATGCTGGAAAGTAAAGGAGGCCTTTATGATAGAGTGACTACACCAATCTATGTCAAGCCGTTCTCTTTAGGAGAATGCAGGGAATATTTCAAATCGGAAGGATTCCATATGGATGAATATGATATAATACTTGCTTATATGGCCTTCGGTGGCATTCCTTTTTACCTTTCCCAGTTTGACAACGACCTTAGCGTGGCTCAGAACATCGATGCAATTCTATTTGAAAAAGACGCCATCCTCTCGGGTGAGTTCGATAAATTGTTCAAGTCACAATTCGAAAATCCTGAATTGATGAAATCCATTGTCGTGGCTTTAGGAAAAAAACGATCCGGGCTCACAAGAGACGAGATAATCAAAGCTTTGGAGTCTTCATCCGGAGGTACTTTCAGCAAAGCTTTGTCAGCGTTGGAAAAGAGTCGTCTGATAACATCATATAAACCGTTTGGAGACGATTTGGTTCGGTTCAGATTATCGGATCCGTTCTGCTGCTTTTATCTTCACCATATAAGGGGTAATGAAGGTCATTCCGGATATTGGCAGAGCAACTTTAATTCACCGGCTATGAACAGTTGGCTCGGTCTCGCCTTCGAACAAGTTGTATTCAGCCATATTGAACAGATTAAAAACTCGCTTGGTATTTCAGGAGTCGTAACAAACGAATATTCCTGGATTGTGGAATCGAAAGGGGAAAAATCACAGATTGATATGATTATTGACAGGGCTGACAGGGTGGCGAATGTGTGCGAAATCAAATTCTGCAAAGATGATTATGTTGTCACTTCGGATTATGCGAGGACAATACAGTCGAGAATCAGCAAAGTCTCTGAACAGAAAGCCAATAAGCGAAGCATCGTCTCGGTCCTCATTACAACCTACGGACTGAAGCGAAATAGCTACAGTGATAGGTTCCAAAAGGTTATTACAATCAAGGAACTCTTTTCTAAATAAGGATTTTTAATCAGTTGGATTGTCTCATCGTATGGGATGCGAAAATATTCGTTATACATTTTGTATACTACAAAATAGATAGTATATTTGCACTATGCTGAAAAATGTTCAAAATAATCCATTCATCCTGAGGCCATATGTGTCGAAGGAATTCTTTTGCGACAGGAAGCAAGAGATGAATGACATTATCCGTTTTTTGGAAAATGGTGCAAATGTTTCATTGATTACAATGCGCCGAATCGGCAAGACAGGGTTGATTCTTCGCACTTTTGATGAGCTGCGGACAAAAAAGTGCGGATACAGAACAATATACGCGGACATTTTTTCCACACAAAATGTGGATGATTTCGTATCAACGCTGGCTTCAGCCGTCGTAGCGCAAGCAAAAGAATCGGGAGTCAAAGCTTTCTTCTCAGTTCTTGGAGGCATACGCCCTCTGTTGAGCTACGATCCGGTGAGCGGACAGCCACAAGTTTCAGTCATTTTCCAAAATGACGCACAAAGGTTCTCCACCATAGAATCCATCTTCGATTATCTGGAAAATCTTGGGGAGAAGGTCGTAGTTGCAATAGATGAATTCCAACAGATTCGAGAATATGAAAATGTCAATATGGAGGGCTTTTTACGGTCAAAAATCCAGCATCTGAAGAATGTCAGCTTTATCTTCAGCGGAAGCGACAAGCGGCTTATGACGGATATGTTCGAAGGTGAAAAATCTCCTTTTTACCAAAGCGTAACAAATGTACCTCTGGACAAAATTGATTCTCAAATATATGCCTCTTTCATTACAGAATTGTTTGAAAAGGGAGGAAAACATATTGAAAAGAGTGCGGTTGATTATATCCTGAACTGGAGCAGATGTCATACCCTTTACACCCAGACCCTTTGCAACTTCACATATATGCTTAGTGGCGAAGAAGTGAATATCGAAGACGTGTATAAAGCTATTGATCTGATTTTCAGAACGGAAGCAGATAAATTCTATACTATTCGGGCAATGCTTACCAAAGGACAGTGGAAATACCTTGAATGCGTAGCCAAGGAAGGCACATTGAGGCAACCGACATCGGGCAAGTTCTTGAATAAATATGATATAGGCACGGCGGCATCATCAAAACGAATGCTCAAGTCTCTTTTGGACAAGGAATTGCTTTACGAAACCCGTACCGAAGAAGGTTCGGAATATTGTGTATATAATGTTTTTCTTTCCAGATGGTTGGAAAGATAATCATTAAGAGAAGTTTCGAAAGTTGAACAAAAAAAGAGCCGCATTATTGAAATAAAGATGTCACAGGCAGGAGCGAAATGATTAAATGAATAATCTGGGGAAAAGCAATCTTAAGAGCAAAACTATTCGAGGTGTCGAGTGGAGTTTTGCAGACAACATCATAAATCAGGGAATTACTTTCCTTGTAGGACTTGTTCTTGCCAGACTTCTTTCCCCGGACGAGTATGGTCTGATCGGCATTATCACCATTTTTATTGCCATTTCCAACAGCATCGTCGACAGCGGTTTCTCCAGTGCACTGATCAGAAGGAAAGATGCGAATGATAAGGATTACAACACAGTATTCATAGTCAATCTCATAGCAAGTATTATCCTGGCCGCAGTTCTTTTCTTTTCCTCTCCTTTCATTGCGAGATTCTTTGAAAGAGCGGAACTGACTGCTATCACCAGGGCAATGAGTTCGATGTTGATAATCAATGCTCTTTCAATTGTTCAGAGTGCCCAACTAACCAAAAAGATTGATTTTAAGACGCAGACCAAGATATCAATTGCATCATCAATAATCAGTGGAATCATCGGAATTTCGTTGGCAATAATGGGATGTGGCGTATGGAGTCTTGTTTTCCAACAACTGTCACGTCAGTTCATAAACACTATCCTGTTCTGGTATTACAACAGATGGATACCTAATTTCAGATTTTATTTTTCAAGCTTCAAGGAACTTTTCACTTTTGGATGGAAACTGCTGGTATCGGGACTCATTGATACTACCTGGAACCAACTGTATCAGGTTGTTATCGGCAAATGCTACAGCCCTGCGACTCTGGGACAATATTCCAGAGCCCAACAGTTCAGCAATCTGTTTTCAACCAATCTGACCCATATAGTGCAAAGAGTAAGTTATCCGTCACTCAGCTCCATACAAGAAGAACGGGAAAGACTTAAAAACGCATACCGTACAATCATAACCGTAACGATGCTGGTTTCTTTCTGTTGTATGTTCGGCCTTGCAGCTGTTGCAAAACCGATGATCAGGGTGCTGATCGGCAGCAAATGGTACCCGGCCGTACCGTTCCTTCAAATTTTGTGTTTACAGATGGTCCTATATCCTTTACATGCCATTAACCTTAATATGCTTCAAGTCCAGGGACGTTCAGATTTGTTCCTGAAATTAGAAATTATCAAGAAGATTATCGG
>JAZRVN010000051.1:0-52453 GCA_045599225.1 Candidatus Cryptobacteroides sp. | reverse complement strand
CTTGTTCATGGTCTGCGAGAAGCGGCTCAGATGCCGTTACGCAAACTTACGAGTTCTAATCGAAAAATAATTTTTGCCTTGTAACTAACTGAATTTTAACTTATAAAACCGTCTTGGAGATTTTTTCTCCGGACACTGATGTTTAAAAAAATAAAATTGGCCAACGCCTCTATAATTTGACAGAATAATTGGGATATAAAAAGGCTCGGGTATAAGAATAAAATTCGTATATTCGTAAGATTTTAAGATACTGAAATGAGAGAACTCAAGCTTACTAATACGCTTTCGCGCACAAAGGAACTGTTCGTGCCTATCAATGAGGGCAGGGTTGGAATGTATGTGTGCGGCCCCACGGTTTACGGCGACGCACACCTTGGCCACGCCCGCCCGGGAGTGACTTACGACGTGCTTTTCAAACTGCTTACCCACCTGGGATACAGGGTGCGTTACGTGCGCAACATAACCGACGTAGGGCATCTGGAACACGATGCCGACGAAGGCGAAGACAAGATTGCAAAGAAGGCCAGGCTGGAACAACTGGAGCCTATGGAGGTGGTGCAGGCTTACACCCTGCGCTACCACGAGGCAATGAGACTGCTCAACGTTGCACCTCCCTCTATTGAGCCCAGGGCCAGCGCTCATATCATAGAGCAGATTGAGGCCATAAAGAAAATCCTCGATGCGGGAATGGCCTATGAAAGCAACGGCAGCATATATTTCGACGTGGGAAAATACAACGGGAAATATCATTACGGAATCCTCTCCGGCCGTACGCTCGAAGATACACTGGAGGGAACAAGGTCGCTGGACGGGCAGTCCGACAAGCGTGCCCCTTACGATTTTGCATTGTGGAAAAAGGCTGAACCCCAGCATATTATGCGTTGGCCTTCCCCTTGGGGAGACGGCTTCCCCGGATGGCATCTCGAATGCTCGGTAATGGGGGAGAAGTATCTTGGACGGGAGTTCGACATTCACGGTGGAGGAATGGACCTGATGTTCCCTCACCACGAATGTGAAATAGCTCAGAATCAGGCATCCCGAGGCACTCGGGGCGTGCGCTACTGGGTTCACAACAATATGATTACCATAAACGGAAAGAAGATGGGCAAGTCTCTGGGAAATTTCATAACCCTTTTCGACCTGTACAGGAAGTACAGCCCTATGACTATCCGTTTTTTCATACTGCAGGCTCATTACAGAGGAACGCTTGATTTCTCGGACGATGCCCTGGCTGCTGCGCGAAAGGGTCTCAAACGGGTGCTTCAGGCTGCAAAGGACCTCTATGCGATTGTCGGTGTGAAGGCTCCTGAATACAGTTACGGAGCCTTGCCTGTTAATGTTGCGCCGGAAACCTGTACCGCCGAGTCAAAAGAAGTCAGGGACGTTTGGGAGAACGTATATGAAGCTCTGTGCGACGACCTTAACACCCCTGTGGCTCTGGCCGGAATCTCGGAAGCCGTAAGGCTCATAAACTCACACAAGGAAGGCAGCGTAAAATTGACCGGGGCCGACATCGACACCCTCGTACAGCTTTTCAATGACGTTGTCTTCGGCGTGCTGGGACTTTGTGACGAAGAGTCTTCGCAGGGAGGTCAATCCAAAGTGGTCGATGGCCTTATGCAGATGGTCCTGGAGCAGCGTGCCGCTGCAAAGGCTGCAAAGGACTGGGCCGTTTCCGACCATATCAGAGATTCTCTCAAGGCCCTCGGAATTGTTGTTAAGGACACCAAGGACGGTGCAGAGTGGACAATGGAATGAAACTGATAAGTTGGAATGTAAATGGACTGCGTGCAGTTGTCAAGAAAGGCTTCGAAGAGGCTTTCCAGGCTCTGGACGCAGATTTTTTTCTGCTTCAGGAGACAAAACTGCAGGCAGGACAGATAGATTTGGAATTCCTTGGGTATGAGTCCTATTGGAATTATGCCGACAAGCCCGGATACGCCGGTACGGCCATATATACAAAACACACTCCCTTGTCGGTCGCATATGGCATTGGAGTAGACGAGTTTGACCACGAAGGCAGGGTCATTACCCTTGAAATGCAGGATTTTTACGTCGTATGCGTATATGTTCCGAATTCTCAGGACGGCCTGCGAAGGCTTGAATACAGGCAGCGCTGGGATGAGGCCTTTTCTGAATATCTGGCTTCCCTAGCGGCCAAAAAGCCCGTAGCCGTCGGTGGAGACTTCAACGTAGCCCATAACGAGATTGACCTTAAGAACCCTTCTACCAATCATTTCAACCCCGGGTTCTCCGATGAAGAAAGAGCGGGCTTCGGCGCTTTGCTGGAAAAGGGATTTGAAGACAGTTGGCGGCTTCTTCATCCTGAGGAAGTCAAATATTCCTGGTGGTCATACAGAATGAACGCTAGGGAGAGAAACGTAGGTTGGCGCATCGACTATTTTGTAACCGGCGGGCTTAAGCTCAAGTCGGCCGAAATTCATAACGAAATCTTTGGTTCCGACCATTGCCCCGTAGAAGTAGTATTCTAATTATGAGAAAGAAATTTGCTGGTGTTATAGCCCTTTTGTTTGCCTGTGGTGTGGTTTTCTGCCAGAATCTTGCAGTGAATTTCCTGGTTGCGGATCCGGGAGAGGATGCGAGTCGGGAGATTGGAATCAACTGGCATTGCAACAGGCCGGGCAGCATACTGGAAGTCAAGGAGGCGTCGGATAAATCTTTTGAGCAGGCACAGAGATATTGCCCGACCGAGACGGTCTGGAACCTTTCTCAGGAATTCGTGACCCGTGCAGAGCCCGATTCCGTCGAATCGCTGTTCTGCGACTCCCGCTACGTGTGTTCTGTAAATCTATCGGGACTCAAGGCCGGTTGCAGTTATCAGTACAGGGTTGTCCTTGGAAATGAATGCAGTGAAGTCAGGAATTTCACCACTGCATCCGGCGCAAAAGAATGGAAGTTCGTCGCTTTTACCGACTTTCAGCCCGCTCATAACGAAAAGACTCACGCAATAATTGAAAAGGTCCTTTCGCTAGCCGGCTCGGAGATACCCTTGGCAGTATGCAGCGGAGATATGATCGACTATTCTTCGGCTCAGCAGAGTTGGAAATGGCTGTTGGACAATGAACTTTTCGGACGTTTCCTCTTTGCCAGTTCTCCTGGAGACCACGAGTACTGGGCCAAAGGAACAGAGAAACATATTCCCCAACTTCCCAAGCCTCTGGTTTATAACAGAATATTCAATAACCCCAAGAACGGCTTGGAGGAAAGGCTGAATTCCAGCTTTTTCTTCCATTACAACAACGTGCTGTTCGTAGCGTTGGATATGGCCGACTCCAATACTCCCCGCACCTCTATGTTCGAGCGTGAAGCAGAATGGTTCCGGCAGGTTGTAGAGAGCCGAAAGGGAAGTTACGACTACCTTGTGGTTTTGGAGCACAAAGGCATATTCGGTTCATATACAAATGATTCCGGAGTTGCAAAATATATGCGACCTCTCTGGGCTCCCGTTTTCCGCAAGGCCGGAGTCGATCTTGTGCTCTGCGGTCACGACCATATGTTCTCGCGCAGCGTAAGCATAGGCGGTACATATTACCTCGATATGGGAACGTCCGGCCGCAAAGTTCGCACCCCCGACCAGGGCCTTTACAATGACGGACTTCACGAACTGGTGTTGGATCTCAAAGCCAGCGGCCAGTGTATGGGAGCGCTTATCGATGTTTCGCCCGATTCGCTCGACGTCAGGGTTTATGAACTCGATGGCACCCTCATCGACAGTTTCTCAATAGCACATAAATAAAAAAGATGACCTTCCGGCCATCTTTTTTATGTGGAGTCGGCTCTTCCTAGAGCTCTTCAAGGTCGCGGACAACATCGTCCTTGCGGCCAACGATGATATCCTGGTAGTCCTGGAGACCGGTTCCTGCAGGAATAAGGTGACCGCAGATTACGTTCTCCTTAAGTCCTTCCAGATGGTCTACGCGGGCGCGGATAGCGGATTCGCTGAGCACCTTGGTGGTCTCCTGGAATGAAGCTGCAGAAATGAAGCTGTTGGTTCTGAGAGCTGCGCGTGTGATACCCTGAAGGATGAGCTTGGCAGTTGCGGGGAGAGCCTCGCGTGTCTGAATCATCTTAAGTCCCTGACGCTCCAGAGATGTGTTCTCGGAACGGAGTTCGCGTGTGCTGATGATGTCGCCTGTGTGGAACTTCTGAGAATCACCGCCGTCTGTTACGTAGTATTTTCCGTAGATTCTGTCGTTCTCATCCATAAACTGCCACTTGTCGACAAGCTCTTCCTGGAGGAAATCGGTATCGCCGGGGTTGGTTATTTCAACCTTGCGCATCATCTGACGAACGATAATCTCAAAGTGTTTGTCGTTGATCTTAACGCCCTGCAGACGATATACCGCCTGAACCTCATTCACAATGTACTCCTGAGCCTTGACAGGTCCGAGGATGTTGAGTATGTCGGTAGGAGAAATTCCACCGTCTGACAGGGGTGTACCTGCCTTTACATAGTCATTCTCCTGAACAAGAATCTGTTTGGCCATAGGAACCAGGTAGGACTTGCTCTCTCCGGAGCTGGGAGTTACGATAATCTCGCGGTTTCCACGCTTGATCTTACCCATTTCAACTTCGCCGTTGATTTCGGAAAGAATGGCGGGGTTGCCCGGGTTGCGCGCTTCGAAAAGTTCGGTAACGCGGGGGAGACCACCGGTAATATCGCTGGTTTTTCCAAGAACACGCGGAATCTTTATGATTACGTCGCCAACCTTCACCTTATCACCGTCTTCTGCCATAATGTGGGCGCCCACAGGCAGGTTGTACTGCTTGATGGAATTGCCTTCGGAGTCAACGATGTTCAGGGTGGGGTTCCTGCTCTTGTCCTTGCTTTCGATGATGACCTTGTCGGTGCTGGTAGAGTATTCGTCGGAAGCCTCCTTTGCGAAGGTACTTCCTTCTATCATATTCTCAAACCTTACGGTACCCGACGTCTCAACTATGGTGGTTGCATTGTAGATGTCCCACTGGCAGATAAGATCGCCCTTGGTAACCTTGTCACCTTCCTGTTTATAGATAACTGCCCCATAGGGGATATCGTACTGAGAGAAGGTTATGCCGGTATTGTCATCGACAATTCTGAGCTCGGTCATACGGCTTACTACTACCGTTTCCTTCTTTCCGTCCTCGTTCTCTCTCTGGATAGTCCTGAGGTCTGAGAATTCCAGACGTCCGTCGTACTTCGATTCAATTGAAGAGTCGGCAATGGAGCCGGAAGCTGTACCTCCGACGTGGAATGTACGGAGAGTAAGCTGTGTACCGGGTTCACCGATGGACTGTGCTGCGATTACGCCCACAACCTCACCCTTCTCCACCATACGGCTGGTGGCAAGATTGCGTCCGTAACATTTTGCACAAACGCCCTTGCGGCTTTCGCAGGTGAGTACTGAACGGATTTCAACCTGCTCAATAGGCAGGGAATCGATAAGCTCGGCCTGAGCCTCGCGGATTTCCTGTCCGGCGGCGATGATAAGTTCTCCGGTGAGAGGGTTGAATATGTCGTGAACCGACGTGCGTCCCAGAATTCTTTCTCCAAGAGATTCAACTACTTCATCCTTGTTCTTGATAGCTGTAGCGATAAGACCGCGCAGTGTGCCGCAATCTTCCTCGGTAATGATCACATCGTGAGAAACGTCCACAAGACGGCGGGTAAGATAACCTGCATCGGCAGTCTTGAGGGCGGTGTCGGCCAGACCCTTACGTGCACCGTGGGTGGAGATGAAGTACTCGAGCACTGTCATACCCTCCTTAAGGTTGGAGATGATAGGGTTCTCGATAATGTCGGCTCCCGATCCTCCGGCCTTCTGAGGCTTAGCCATCAAACCACGCATACCGCAAAGCTGCTTGATCTGCTGGGTAGAACCGCGGGCTCCTGAATCCAGCATCATATATACGGGGTTGAATCCCTGGTCGTCGGCCTGGATTTGCTTCTGAACCACGGCAGTAAGCTGGTTGTCCACAGCTGTCCAAAGGTCGATGACCTTATTGTACCGCTCGCTGTTGGTAATGAAGCCCATTCCGAAGTCACCCTTGATTTTCTCGACTTCCCGGTATGCGTTGTCAATCAGCGATTTCTTCTCGTTGGGAACGAGCACGTCGCCGAGATTGAAGGAAATACCTGCACGGAATGCCTGGTCGTAACCGAGATTCTTGATGTCGTCGAGGAACTGAGCGGTACGGGTTACACCTGTATACTTGATTACATTTGTAATGATGCTGCGCAGAGCTTTCTTGCCAAGTACCTGATTTACAAAAGGAACTTCCTGTGGAACATACTGGTTTACAATGATGCGTCCCGCGGTTGTTTCTACAATCTGAGTCCCCTTGGAAGGATCCGATTTGTCAACCGGAATACGTACGCGAATCTTTGCGTGCATATCGATGACCTTCTCGTCGTAAGCGATTATGACCTCCTCGGGCCCGTAGAATGTCATATTCTCTCCCTTTGCTTTGGGGCGGATCTTTGTAATGTAATACAGACCCAGAACCATATCCTGCGAAGGCACGGTGATAGGCGCTCCGTTGGCAGGGTTGAGAATGTTGTGAGAACCGAGCATCAAAAGCTGCGCTTCCATAATGGCTGCATTGCCAAGAGGAAGATGTACGGCCATCTGGTCTCCATCGAAGTCGGCGTTGAACGCTGTACAGGCAAGAGGGTGAAGCTGTATGGCCTTTCCTTCTATCATTCGGGGCTGGAATGCCTGAATACCGAGTCGGTGAAGGGTCGGAGCACGGTTGAGAAGAACGGGATGTCCCTTCATAACGTTCTCGAGAATATCCCAGATTACTGCATCCTTGCGGTCAACAATCTTCTTTGCGCTCTTTACTGTCTTAACTATACCTCTTTCTATGAGCTTGCGGATGATGAACGGCTTGTAGAGCTCGGCTGCCATAAACTTGGGCAGACCGCACTCGTGCATATTGAGTTCGGGTCCGACAACGATAACGGAACGTGCGGAATAGTCGACACGCTTACCGAGCAGATTCTGACGGAAGCGACCCTGTTTTCCCTTGAGGGAATCGGAAAGGGACTTGAGTGCGCGGTTGCTCTCACTCTTTACTGCCGATGACTTCTTGGAGTTGTCGAAGAGGCTGTCAACAGATTCCTGAAGCATACGCTTCTCGTTTCGCAGAATAACCTCGGGAGCCTGAATCTCTACAAGTTTCTTGAGTCGGTTGTTACGTATGATCACACGACGGTAGAGGTCGTTGAGGTCGGATGTAGCAAAACGTCCGCCGTCCAGAGGAACCAGAGGCCTGAGGTCGGGGGGAATAACGGGGATAATCTTCATTATCATCCACTCCGGCCTGTTGACTCCGTTCGATTCCTGGAACCATTTTACAACCTGAAGCCGTTTAAGGATTTCTGCCTTGCGCTGCTGTGAGCCTTCGGAATGCATCCTCTGACGCAATTCTATTCCAAGCTGTTCGACATCGATTTCCTTAAGAAGGTCGTAGATACCTTCCGCACCCATTTTGGCTACGAACTTGTTCTCGTCAGAGTCGGGGAGTTCCCGGTTTCCGGGATTCTTCGACAGAACGTCGAGATACTCGTCTTCGGAAAGCAGGGTCATCTTTTCGATACCGGTATTTCCGGGACGTGTAACTATGTACTTCTCGTAGTAGATTACAGACTCAAGCTTCTTTGAAGGAAGTCCGAGCAGAGCGGAAATCTTGTTGGGAGCACTCTTGAAATACCAGATGTGAGCAATGGGAACAACGAGTTCGATGTGTCCCATACGCTCGCGACGTACCTTCTTCTCGGTAACTTCCACATTACATCTGTCGCAGACGATTCCGCGGTAACGGATTCTCTTGTACTTTCCGCAATAGCATTCGTAATCCTTTGTAGGACCGAAAATCTTCTCGCAGAACAGACCGTCACGCTCGGGCTTGTAGGTTCTGTAGTTTACCGTCTCGGGCTTCAGAACCTCACCGCAAGACCTTTCGGTAATGTCTTCCGGAGATGCCAGCGAAATGGAAATCGTCTGGAAATTGCTCTTTACTTTGCTGTCTTTATTATTGAAATTCGGCATAGTTCGATTAATCTAAAGTAACTTTAAGACCCAGACCGCGGAGTTCGTGCAGGAGCACGTTGAGGGATTCGGGAATGCCTGCGGGCGGCATAGGATCACCCTTTACAATTGCCTCGTAGGTCTTTGAACGTCCATTGACGTCATCTGACTTTACTGTAAGAATTTCCTGAAGCGCATTTGCCGCACCGAAGGCTTCGAGAGCCCAAACCTCCATCTCTCCGAATCTCTGTCCGCCGAACTGGGCCTTACCGCCGAGAGGCTGCTGAGTAATGAGAGAGTAAGGTCCGATTGAACGTGCGTGCATCTTGTCGTCGACCATATGACCAAGCTTGATCATATAGATGACGCCAACGGTTGCCGGCTGGTCGAACCAGTCGCCGGTACCGCCGTCGCGCAGACGGGTCTTACCGAACTTGGGCACGCCTGCCTTGTCGGTGTAGTCGCAAATCTCTTCGATCGACGCACCGTCGAAAATAGGCGTGCTGAACTTAAGTCCCAACTTGTCTCCGGCCCATCCGAGTACGGTCTCGTAAATCTGTCCGAGGTTCATACGTGAAGGCACACCAAGAGGGTTGAGAACAATGTCAACAGGAGTACCGTCGCCGAGGAAAGGCATATCTTCCTGACGTACGATCTTGGCAACTATACCCTTGTTTCCGTGACGGCCTGCCATCTTGTCACCGACTGTAATCTTTCTCTTCTTTGCAATGTAAACTTTTGCAAGCTGCATTACACCGTTCGGAAGTTCATCGCCGACTTTGATGTTGTCGATTTCTCTCTTGAATGCCGCTGTCTCGTTCTTAAGAGCGATGCAGTAGTTGTTGATGAGGTCACGGATAAGAATGTTGACATCCTTGTCGTTGGTCCAGTTGGCGGAATTCACGTTGTCATAGTCGATGCCCTTGAGCATTTCGGCGGTAATCTTCCTGTCCTTTTCGATGAGTTCCACACCGTAGAGGTCGGAGATGCTTTCGCTCTTTATGCCCTTCTTCCCAACCAGAATTCCAAGCTTCTTGAGGAACTCGGCGCGAAGCTTTTCAGCCTTGAAATTGAATTCTGCCTGACGAAGCTCCAGACGTGTCTTCTGGTCGTTCTTTGCAGCGCTCTTGCGTCCGGTCTCTTTCGAGAGTTTTGCGTAGAGGGCGGTCTTGATAACGGTTCCGCTGAGGGAAGGATTAGCCTTGAGAGAAGCATCCTTGACGTCTCCGGCTTTGTCGCCGAAGATGGCCTTGAGGAGTTTTTCCTCCGGAGAAGGATCGGTCTCTCCCTTAGGGGTAATCTTTCCTATCATAATGTCACCGGGCTCGATGTGGGCGCCGATTCTGACGATACCGTCGGAATCGAGGTCCTTTGTAGCCTCTTCGCTGACATTGGGGATATCGGAGGTGAGTTCCTCCATACCGCGCTTGGTGTCGCGAACTTCGGTGAGGTATTCGTCAACGTGGATGGACGTAAGCACATCCCATTTCACCATTTCTTCGGAAAGAACGATGGCGTCCTCGTAGTTGTAACCCTTCCAAGGCATAAATGCCACCATAAGGTTGCGTCCCAGTGCAAGTTCTCCTCCCTGGGTGGCATAACCTTCGGTAAGTACCTGGCCTTTCTCCACTTTGTCTCCCTTTCTTACGATAGGGACGAGGGTAACGGTGGTACTCTGGTTGGTTCTGCGGTAAATGGGAAGCTTATATACGGTTTCCTCGGGTGAGAAACTGACAAAGTTTTCATCCTCTGTCTTTTCGTACCTGATGCGGATTTCGTTTGCGTCCACATAGGTTACTTCACCCTTGCGTTCGGCGACGAACTGGGTACGCGAGTCGATGCAGCATCTGCGCTCGAGCCCGGTTCCTACGATGGGGGATTCCGGCTTGAGAAGGGGAACTGCCTGACGCATCATATTCGCTCCCATCAATGCGCGGTGCGCATCGTCGTGCTCGAGGAAAGGAATAAGCGAAGCGGCAACGGAAGCCATCTGGTTAGGCGCAACGTCCATATAGTCAACCTCTTCTTTGGTAACTACAGGGAAGTCGGCTTCGAGACGGCATTGGATGCGGTCGGCATCGATTACGCCATTGTCGCTCATCTTTACGTTGGCAAGGGAAACCAGTTTGTTCTCCTCTTCTTCGGCACTCATATAGTGGCATCCTGCAGCGCTCAGATCGACCTTTCCGTTCTTTACGTCACGGTAGGGAGTTTCAATGAATCCGAGTTTGTTGATGCGGGCATATACGCACAGAGAAGAGATAAGACCAATGTTGGGGCCTTCAGGAGACTCGATAGGGCAAAGGCGTCCGTAGTGAGTGTAGTGTACGTCTCGAACCTCGAATCCGGCGCGGTCTCTTGAAAGACCTCCGGGGCCGAGGGCGGAAAGACGTCTCTTGTGGGTAATCTCGGCAAGAGGGTTGGTCTGGTCCATAAACTGGCTCAGCTGACTGGTGCCGAAGAATGAGTTGATTACCGAAGACAATGTCTTTGCATTGATGAGGTCGATGGGGCTGAACTGCTCTGAATCGCGGACGTTCATTCTCTCGCGGATGGTACGGGCCATACGGCTGAGTCCGACGCTGAACTGATTTGCAAGCTGCTCACCGACGGTACGCACGCGACGGTTGCTCAAGTGGTCGATATCGTCCACCGTGGCCTTCGAGTTGATAAGCTGGATGAGATATTTGATAATCTCGATTATGTCTGTGTTGGTGAGGACTCTTACGTCTCCGGGTGTGTCCAGACCAAGTTTCTTGTTCAGACGGTAGCGTCCCACCTCGCCGAGGTCATACCTTTTCTCGGAGAAGAAAAGTTTATCGATTACGTCACGGGCAGTGCTTTCATCGGGCGGTTCCGAGTTGCGGAGCTGCTTGTAGATGTAACTTACGGCTTCCAGCTCGGTGTTGGTGGGGTCTTTCTGCAGGGTGTTGAAAATGATTGAATACTCGTTTGTTGAAGCTTCATCTTTCTGCAGAAGGATAGTTTTGACATCGGTTCCAAGGATAGCATCGATGGTGTTGGCATCAAGAATTTCCCCGCGCTCTACGATAGGCTGGGTACGTTCGATGGGAATAACTTCTCCGGTATCCTCGTCTTCAAAATCTTCAATCCAGGTCTTGAGAACCTTGGCGGCAAGCTTGCGGCCTGCATTTGCCTTGAGGGACTTGCGGGTGGCTTCGATTTCGTCGGCAAGATTGAAGATGCTGATGATGTCTTTATCTCCGGTGTAACCTATTGCTCGAAGCAAAGTGGTTACGGGCAGTTTCTTCTTACGGTCGATGTATGCGTACATCACATTGTTGATGTCGGTCGCAAACTCGATCCAGGAACCCTTGAACGGAATGATACGTGCAGAATAGAGCTTTGTTCCGTTTGCGTGCATGTTCTGGTCGAAGAACACTCCGGGAGAACGGTGCAGCTGGGATACGATAATACGCTCCGATCCGTTGATTACAAAGGTTCCGGCAGGGGTCATATAAGGGATGTCTCCCAGGTACACGTCCTGAACGAGGGTGTCGAAATCCTCGTGTTCGGGGTCTGTGCAGGAAAGACGGAGTTTTGCCTTGAGAGGAACGTTGTATGTGAGTCCCCGGTCCAGACACTCCTCGATTGAATACTTGGGTGGATCGATAAAGTAATCGATGAACTCGAGTCTGTAGTTGTTTCTTGTGTCTTCAATCGGGAATATTTCCTGGAAAACCTGATAGAGCCCCTCGTTCTTGCGGTTTTCGGGGGTGGTTTCCAGCTGGAAGAAGTCTTTGAACGACTTCAATTGTACCTCAAGCAGATCCGGATATTCCAGAATTTTTGATGTAGCGAAGTTTATGCGCTTGTTTATGGTCTTTTTTGACATATTCTGCCTTTGGAAATGAGAAAAACTTAAATACGGAAAAAAGGTTTAGAGCCTATTATCCCCGGCTCTAAACCTGTTTGTCCCTTAAGCAGGGAGAGGGTCGAGTTATTTAATCTCAACCTCAGCGCCGGCTTCCTCGAGGGTAGCCTTAAGCTGTTCAGCCTCTGCCTTAGATACTTTCTCTTTCACGTTAGCGGGAGCACCGTCAACGAGATCCTTAGCTTCCTTGAGTCCAAGTCCGAGAGCTTCCTTAACGGCCTTGATAACGTTAAGTTTAGCCTGACCTGCGCTTGTGAGAACTACTGTGAACTCGGTCTGCTCTGCAGCTGCGGCTGCGCCGCCTTCTGCTGCGGGAGCTGCTACTGCTACTGCAGCGGCTGCGGGCTCAATACCATACTCTTCCTTAAGAACTTTTGCGAGTTCCTGAACGTCTTTCACTGTAAGGTTTACCAACTCTTCAGCGAGTTTCTTTACGTCTGCCATAATTGTAATTTTTTAAATTGTTATTGTTATTATTTATCTTCTTTCTCTTCAAGTGTCTTTACAAGGCCTGCAATTGTACCGCCAGCATTCTGGAGAGCGGATACAACGTTGCGTGCAGGACTCTGGAGGAGTGCGATAACGTCTCCGATGAGTTCTTCCTTAGACTTGATGGCTGCAAGCTCTGCGAGCTTGTCGGCTCCTACGAATGCGCATTCCTGCACATAGGCTCCCTTGAGAGCGGGCTTTTCTGAGCCGCTCTTCTGCCACTTCTGAATGAGTTTTGCAGGGGCATTGGGAGTTTCACAGTACATAATGGCGCTGTTGCCTTTGAGAGTAGGCTCGAGTTGAAGGAGTTCCTCGTTCTCCATGCTCTTGAGCACGTGCCAGAACAGGGTGTTCTTTACAACTGTAAGCTTGATGCCCTCGCCGAAGCATTCGCGACGGAGCTTCGATGTATTACCAGCATTCAGACCGGAGATGTCTGCAATATAGAAATTGGGACACTCCTTAAGTTGTGCTGATATGGTTTCAATAATCTGAGCTTTAAGTTCCTTTTTCATAATATTGAATTTTATTCAGCACTGTTTAAAAATGCCTTGAGGTCAACGAAAACACCGGCACTCATAGTAGAGCACAGAGCTGCTCCTTTCATATAAGTACCCTTGAGAGCCTGGGGCTTGAGTTTCGAAATCTCGTTGAGTACAGCCGCAGCGTTCTCGCAAATCTGCTGTGCAGAGAATGAAACCTTACCGATAGCCGTATGTACGATACCCGTTTTGTCGACCTTGAAGTCGATCTTACCGGCCTTGACTTCCTTGACAGCGTTTGCAATGTCCATTGTAACGGTGCCTGTCTTGGGGTTAGGCATAAGTCCACGGGGACCGAGAATCTTACCGAGGGCTCCGACTTTTGCCATAACGGAAGGTGTACATATGATAACGTCAACGTCTGTCCATCCTCCCTTGATTTGCTCGATGTAGTTGTCGAGTCCTACGTAGTCGGCTCCTGCAGCCTGTGCTTCTGCCTCTTTGTCGGGGGTACAGAGCACGAGCACTTTCTTGTCCTTACCTGTTCCGTTGGGAAGGGTAACGACGCCACGAATCATCTGGTTGGCCTTGCGGGGGTCAACACCGAGATTCACGGAAATCTCCACGGTTGCATCAAACTTAGTGAAAGTAATGTCTTTTACAATTTCACACGCTTTAGCAAGGGGATAAAGCTGATGGGGATCATACTTCCCGGCTACTGCCTTCTGATTTTTTGTCAATTTACTCATAACGCGTGTGAATTATTAAAGATCTTTGGGGAATTCTCCGGAAACGGTTATGCCCAGACTCCTTGCCGTTCCTGCAACCATCTTCATTGCTGAAGCGATTGTGAAACAGTTAAGGTCGGGCATCTTGCCTTCTGCGATGGTTTTCACCTGATCCCACGTAATGGATGCAACTTTCTTCCTGTTAGGCTCGCCTGAACCCTTGGAAATCTTAGCCGCCTCTTTGAGAGATACTGCGATAGGGGGCTGCTTAACCTCGAATGTGAAGGACTTGTCTGAATATACGGTAATTACAACGGGCAGAATTTTTCCCGCCTTGTCCTGCGTAGCTGCATTGAAAGCCTTGCAGAAATCCATAATGTTCAGGCCTTTTGAACCGAGGGCCGGTCCTACCGGAGGTGCAGGATTGGCTGCTCCACCTTTAATTTGGAGCTTGATAAATCCGGTAACTTCTTTTGCCATGATTGTTTGTTATTCTTTAGTTACTTGTGCGAAGCTGAGTTCGAGTTGTGTCTTCCTTCCGAAAATCACGACTATTACTTTAACCTTGCTTCTGTCTTCCAAAATCTCATCTACTGTGCCGCTGAAACCGCTGAAAGGACCGTCATTGATTTTAACGGACTCTCCAATGGAGTAGTTGACTTCAGTGTCTGCTGCGGCATCGATATTTTCGTCCTGTTTGCCGAGGATGCGAAGAGCTTCCTCTTCTCTTAGAGGAACGGGAATCCTTTCGTACTGTGTGCCGGTGGTAGTCTTCTTCTCTGTAAGAAAACCGGACATGCCGGGAACCTGCGTGCGGATGATATTCTCAAGTGTGCCGCTAAGCTGAGCCTGTATAAGCACATAGCCGGGAAAAAGCAGTTTGTCGACTGCCTTTCTCTTGCCGTTTTTTGTTACAATCTCTTTCTTTACGGGAACAAGAACCTGAGCTACCTGATCCTGAAGAGAGCTTCTCTCTATCTCTTTTTGGAGATACTCTGCCGCTTTCTTCTCTTTACCGCCAGCTGTTCTCAGAACATACCATTTCATTTCGCTCATCTCAGTACGATATTACAATGAGTAAATTGCAGTCATCAGATGCTGGAAAGCAAAGTCGATAACGAAGAGGACAGCAGAAAGAATCACCGTGGCAATCATAACGAGAATTGCAGAACTCTGCAGCTTCTCCCAGGTAGGCCAGGTGGTCTTTTTGGTCAGTTCAATGAACGACTCTTTGAAATAGTTGATTAACTTTCTCATCTTCAACATTTAATGGATTCAGCGAAATGGAAGCGGATGCCGAATCTGTTAAACAATTACCAAATCGTAACCTTTGATATTTCTGGCAGGGGAAGCAGGATTCGAACCCACATCGACGGTTTTGGAGACCGCTGAACTACCCTTGTTCTATTCCCCTATAAAGCGGGCCGCCGATAAAGGTAGCCCGCTGCAGTTATTAAGCGAGATTAGTCGAGAATCTTGATAACCTGTCCTGCACCGACGGTGCGGCCACCTTCACGGACAGCGAAACGAAGACCTTCGTTAAGAGCCACCGGAGTGATGAGCTGAACGTTGATTTCAACGTTATCGCCAGGCATAACCATTTCGATTCCTTCGGGAAGTGAAATCTCACCGGTAACGTCGAGAGTTCTGATGAAGAACTGAGGACGATATTTGTTGTGGAAAGGAGTGTGACGACCACCTTCTTCTTTCTTGAGGACGTAAATCTGTCCGAGGAAGTGATCGTGAGGCTTGATGGAACCGGGCTTGGCAATAACCTCACCGCGCTTAACCTCTTTCTTGTCGATACCGCGGAGGAGGAGACCAACGTTGTCGCCGGCTTCACCCTGAACGAGGAGCTTGCGGAACATCTCAACACCTGTTACAACGGTATTCTTGGGTTTCTCGTTGAAACCTACGATTTCTGCAGGGTCGTTTACGTGGATGGTACCGGTCTCGATACGTCCGGTAACAACGGTTCCACGACCGGTGATAGAGAAGATATCCTCGATAGGCATAAGGAAAGGCTTCTCATTCTCACGAACGGGCAGAGGAATATATTCATCGACAGCGTTCATAAGTTCCATAACCTTTTCAACCCACTGAGGCTCTCCGTTGAGAGCACCAAGTGCTGAACCGCGGATTACGGGAGCGTTGTCGCCGTCGAAATCATACTTGCTGAGCAGGTCGCGAACTTCCATTTCAACGAGGTCAAGCATCTCTTCGTCGTCAACAAGGTCAACCTTGTTAAGGAAAACGACAATCTTAGGTACGTTAACCTGCTTTGCAAGAAGTACGTGCTCGTTTGTCTGAGGCATAGGGCCGTCGGTTGCTGCAACTACGAGAATTGCACCGTCCATCTGAGCGGCACCTGTTACCATGTTCTTTACATAGTCGGCGTGGCCCGGGCAATCGACATGCGCATAGTGTCTATTCTCGGTCTGATACTCGACGTGTGCAGTGTTAATGGTAATACCGCGCTCTTTTTCCTCGGGAGCGTTATCGATCTGGTCGAATGATTTTACTTCACTCAGACCTTTTTCTGCCAGCACCTTGGTGATGGCAGCGGTAAGGGTTGTCTTACCGTGGTCAACGTGGCCGATTGTACCAATGTTGACATGAGGTTTGGTCCTCTCGAATTTTTCTTTTGCCATAATATTACGTGTAAAAGTTGTTACATAAAAATTGAGCCGATGATGGGATTTGAACTCATGACCTCATCCTTACCAAGGATGCGCTCTACCCCTGAGCTACATCGGCTTTTATGGAGCGGGGTAGGAGAATCGAACTCCCATTTCCAGCTTGGAAGGCTGGCATAATAGCCATTATACGAACCCCGCAATCCTCAAATTTGTGGGCAAGGATGGATTCGAACCACCGAAGGTAAAACCAGCAGATTTACAGTCTGCCCCATTTGGCCACTCTGGTACTTGCCCTTAATTTTCGTATGAGCCGATGGAGGGATTTGAACCCCCGACCCCGAGATTACAAATCACGTGCTCTGGCCAACTGAGCTACATCGGCAACTGATATTTCAAGCCCTTTTGCGCAAGGGAATGCAAAGGTAGCAATTATTTTCTGTTCTCCAAATAATTTCTTATTCTTTTTGCAGTAAAGATGAAATAAGTTTCTCCAAACCCTCTTTATCGAGTCCGCAGTCGCTTCTCTGTTTTCCTTGCGTCGCGTGGGAAATGAATCTGTCGGAGATGCCCACCGCGTGGATTCTTACGTTTTCGGGACGCCCTGCGCAGTATTCGCTCACCGCTCCGAAAAGTCCTCCCTTTATGCACCCGTCCTCTATGGTTATTATCTGCCAGTACCTCTTGCAGATATTCTGCAGGCACTGCTCGTCGAGAGGTTTGAGAAAGCGGAAATTGTAAACTCCGACCCTGCCGTCGAATCCTGCGGCGGCTTCAAGGGCTCTGTTCACTGCCGGACCAATGCCGATTACGGCGATTTCGCTGCCACGGAGCAACTCTTCCGCCTTACCTATATTATATATGGTGGGAGTCTCATTCTTCCAGTCCACTCCTTCTCCGAGTCCGCGGGGGTATCTTATGATAAAAGGCGCTTCTCCGCTCTGAAGTGAGGTGTACATAAGGTTCTTAAGTTCAAGTTCGTTGGCCGGAGCGCTTATTGTCACGTCAGGTATGCTGCGGTAGGCCGCGAGGTCGAAGGCTCCCTGATGGGTCGCCCCGTCTTCTCCTACAAGTCCCGCACGGTCGAAACACAGGGTGACGGGCAGTTTCTGCATAGCGACATCGTGAATTATCTGGTCGTAGGCCCGCTGGGAAAACGAAGAGTATATATTGCAGAAGGGGCGCATTCCGGCTGCGGCCAGCCCTGCGCTGAAGGTCACTGCGTGCTCTTCTTCTATTCCAACGTCGAAGAAGCGCTCCGGCATAGTGGAGGCAAGAAGGTTCATGCCGCATCCCGAAGCCATAGCGGGGGTGATTCCAATAACTCTGGAGTCTTTTACCGCAAGTTCCGTGAGCACCTGCCCGAAAACGTCCTGATATCGCTCTGCGCTGTAGGCCGGTATAATGCGTTCTCCTGTTTTCGGGTCGAATTTCCCGGGAGCGTGCCATACCGTAGGGTCTGCCTCGGCTGGGGCGTATCCCTTGCCTTTTTTGGTTATGGCGTGCAGCAGGATGGGCCCTTGCAGGTTCTTGATCTTTTTCAGAGTATGGACGATACTTTTGACGTCGTGGCCGTCGATGGGCCCGAAGTATCTCATTCCCAACGCCACAAAGATGTCTCCGCCGGAGCTTTTTACAAACCACGACTTGAGGGAACGCAGCCAGCGTTGAATGAACCGGCGCAGGAAATTGTCTCCAAGTCGGTTCCAGATCAGGTCTTTGAACCGGTTGTACCGGCGAGAGGTGGTAATGCGCAGCAGATGGCGGTGAAGACCTCCGCGATTGTCGTCGATCGAATGGTCGTTGTCGTTGAGGACTACCAGAAGGTTTGCCCGGCTGTCTCCGGCATTGTTCAGCCCCTCGAAAGCCATACCACCGGTAAGGGCGCCGTCTCCGATGAATGCAATGGAATGACTCTTGCGTCCCAGAAGCCTGTTGGCCTCGGCTATGCCGAGAGCCGCGGATATTGAAGTGGAGGAGTGGCCGACTCCGAAAGCGTCGAACGGGCTCTCGTCCATTCTGGGGAATCCGCTTATTGAGCCGTCTTTGCGCTGAGTCTTGAATGCTTCCCTGCGGCCGGTGATTATTTTATGGGCATAGGCCTGATGCCCCACGTCGAAGACTATCTTGTCGTCGGGGGTGTCGAAAACGTAGTGGATAGCTACGATGAGTTCTACAGCGCCCAGGCTGGAGCCGAGGTGTCCCGGATTGCGGGAGCATTCCTCAATCATATAGTCCCGGATTTGGGCGCACAATTCAGGCAACTCATTAATACTGAGCTGCCTGAGGTCCTGCGGGCTGTTGATTCTGTCTAAAATGGAATGGGTCATTCCGGAAATCGCACACTATTCCTTAATGTTCGGCTTTTCCAGTCCGTAGCCTGATTTGATATCCTCTCGCTTGAGAAGGATGCTGATGGCGAAGGCCAGGATGCCGAATGAGGCGAAAACAAGTTCGGGGACAAGGTATCCTCCGGTGCTCTGACGAAGATTTCCAATAAGCATAGGGACAAAGCAGAGTCCTATGTTCTGAATCCAGAAGATGAGGCAGTATGCCGAGCCAAGCACTTTTTCGTCGATAATCTTTGGCACTGAAGGCCAGAGAGATGCCGGGACAAGAGAGAAACTGAATCCCAGAACGAGAACGAGCGTTGTAGCAAGCCATTTCTGCGGCACTGCGGGTAGCAGGAACGCAAATCCGAGATGGCAGGCGAGCATAATGACCGAACCTATCATCAGCATAGTGGCTCCTTTCCCTATCTTGTCCAGAAAGATGCCCAGAATTGGAGTAAGAACCATTGCGAGAATGGGGAAGAAACTGAACAGATGGGCGGCATCGGCTGCCGGGATACAGAGCGTCTCTTCCAGAATGTTGGTTGCGTATCTCTGGAACGGGAATATTGCAGAGTAGTAAAGAACGCACAGCAAAGCTACAATCCAGAACATCTTGCTTTTGAAAATCTGTCCCAGGTCTGAAATGTGGAATTCGTCTTCGGGAGATTTTTCCGCTGTTGCAAGTCCGGCCTCCACAAGTTCCGAGTCAAACTTCCTGTCCATAATCGCGAAGATTATGAAATTCAGAAGACCGATACAGAGCAGGGCTCCGCAGAATCCCAACGGCGCCTGTACCGTATTGTTGAACCTTTCGGAAATGATGGGCGCAATCCACATAACTCCGAATACTCCGAGTCTGGCAATGGCCATTTCCATTCCCATCGCGAAAGCCATTTCCTTGCCTTTGAACCATTTTGCCAGGATTTTGGAAACGTTCGTGCCTTCCATCTCGCAGCCGCAGCCGAAAATCATAAAGCCCAGAGACGCCATCTTGGCGCTTGCGGGCATTTCTACCCACCAGCTGCCCAGCCACTGTGCAAAGTCTGTGGTCTGGAACCATTCGCTGATGCCTATGAATTTGATGCCGGCGCCCACTACCATCATAGAAGCCGAGAGAATTCCGGAAAAACGGACTCCGAGCTTGTCGAGGAGGATACCTGCAATAATGAGGAATCCGCACACATTCACTATGTATTCAGAGGCGGCATAGGTGCCGAATACGCTGCTGTCCCATCCCAGAGACGTTTCTACCAGCGATTTGAGCGGGGACATCACGTCCACGAACATATAGGCGAAGAACATCATCGACGCCACGAGAAGAAGCACAGCAAACCTTGCGACTGCGCTGTCGTTCATAAGTTTTCTTATTTTTTCAGCCATTGCGGTTTGTTTTCGGGGTTATCAGAATGGGAGATCGTCGGAAGGATTATCCTCTACGTTAATCTCTGCGGGACGCTGAACGGGTGCTGCGGGTGCGCTCTGCTGATATGCAGGTTGCTGATATGCGTTCTGCTGGTAGGCCTGCTGCTGTCCTTCGGCGGAGTCGGGGCGGCGTCCGAGCAATTGGAGCGTATCGACCGCGATTTCCGTAGTGTATCTCTTGACTCCGGTCTGGTCGGTGTAGGAGCGTGTGCGAAGACGTCCCTCGATATACAGCTGGGTTCCCTTCTTTACGAATTTCTCGGCCACGTCGGCATTCTGCCTCCAGGCTACGATATTGTGCCATTCGGTGTTTTCGCGAGGCTCTCCGTTACGGTCACGGTATTTCTCGGTTGTCGCAAGAGTGAAGGTTGCAACTTTTGCAGGCTGCCCTCCCTGGGCATTTCCATCAAGGTAACGTACTTCGGGGTCACGGCCAACGTTACCGATCAAAATAACTTTGTTTACAGACATAATGCTTGAATTTTAATGTTTGAAGTTTAACATAGTATGTGTGTCCGGTCGGGCGGACAAGGGTGCAAGATACGAATTTTTTTCAATCCTTGAGCCGCCCGGCTACCAATTCTGCTGCCCGGGCAGGGGTCAGGTTGTCGGTGTCTATCGTAAATTCGGCCTGCCGGTAGTATTTCAGGCGGGATTCGTACAATTGTCCGGCGGTTTCGGGATTGTACAGCGGCCTCTGGGAGGCCTGTCCCGAGAGCCGATGCCGGATTACCGGCAGGGAGGCTTGCAGATACACGCAGCGGGTGGCGGAAAGGATAAGCTGCAGGTTCTGCCCGTATGCAACGGTCCCGCCTCCCAGGGCCAGCACCGTGTTTTCATCGGCCTTGGCCAGAATTTCCTGAAGGCAGGCAGACTCGGCCTTCCGGAAGTACTCCTCGCCTTTGGCAAAGAGGTTGCCGACGGGAAGCCCTTCGCGCTCCCGGACATATTCGTCCAGATCTATGAATCTGAAGTTCATAAGGGCGGCCAAAGCTGTGCCTACGCTGCTTTTCCCGCTGCCCATAAATCCTGTGAGGCTTACAATCATACCCCAAATATACCTCTTTCTAAAGAAAAAATTGTAAATTCGCAGGTTAAACTTAAGAAAATGGCAGAATACAGCGAACAGGAACAGATTCGCAGAGAATCTCTTTCAAAACTCAGGGAACTTGGAATCGAACCGTATCCCGCAGCTCTTTATCCGGTAAATACCAATTCGGCGGAAATTGCGGCACAATACGATGCGCAGAAATGTAATTTCCAGGACGTATGCCTGGCCGGCAGAATTATGAGCCGCCGTATTATGGGTGCAGCGTCCTTCGGAGAAATACAGGATGCCGACGGCAGAATCCAAATATATGTCAAGCGGGACGAAATCTGCCCCTCAGAAGACAAGACAATGTACAATATGGTTTGGAAAAAGCTTCTGGACATAGGTGACATAATAGGAATCAAGGGCTTTGCCTTCATTACCCAGACCGGTCAGCTGTCGGTACACGTCAAGGAACTTACTCTGCTGAGCAAGTCCCTCAGGGTCCTTCCCATTGTCAAGGAACTGGACGGACAGACTTTCGATGCTTTTACCGACCCTGAACTCCGCTACCGGCAGAGATATGTGGACCTGATTGTAAACCCTTCGGTCAAGGATACTTTCGTGAAGAGGGCGCAAATCATAGCCACTATGCGCGAGTATTTCAACGAGGCAGGGTGTCTGGAGGTGGAGACTCCTATCCTTCAAAGCATTCCCGGCGGGGCGACTGCGAGACCGTTTGTCACCCATCACAATGCCCTGGATATTCCTCTGTACCTCAGAATAGCGAATGAGTTGTATCTCAAGCGCCTGATTGTGGGCGGATACAACGGTGTGTACGAGTTTGCCAAGGACTTCCGCAACGAGGGGATGGACAAGACCCACAACCCCGAGTTTACCTGTATGGAAATATATGTGGCTTACAAGGACTACAACTGGATGATGGAATTCGTGGAGAAGATGCTTGCGAAGATTTCCTCCAGGGTCAACGGCACTACAGTAGTCAAAATAGGTGAACACGAGGTGGATTTCGGTGGGGAATACCGTCGCCTTCCCATTCTCGATGCCATAAAGGAATATGCCGGAGTTGACGTGAGCGCAATGGATGAGGACGAACTTCGCGCTACCTGCAAGAGACTCAACGTAGAGATTGAGCCTTCAATGGGCAAGGGAAAGCTTATCGATGCCATCTTCGGGGAATACTGCGAATCCAAGCTTATCCAGCCTACGTTCGTAACAGATTATCCCGTGGAGATGTCACCCCT
The DNA here is from genome assembly GCA_045599225.1 of Candidatus Cryptobacteroides sp. Classification (GTDB taxonomy): domain Bacteria; phylum Bacteroidota; class Bacteroidia; order Bacteroidales; family UBA932; genus Cryptobacteroides. The sequence goes on along the minus strand of JAZRVN010000051.1, from coordinate 30,140 downwards.
TACCAAACGTCACCGCACCAATCCTGCCCTTACCGAAAGGTTCGAACTCTTCGTTTGCGGAAAGGAACTTGCCAATGCCTACTCCGAGCTCAATGACCCTATCGACCAGTTGGAAAGATTCCAGGAGCAGGCCGCTCTCAAGACGAAGGGAGACGACGAGGCGATGTACATCGATATGGACTTTGTGCGTGCGCTGGAGTACGGTATGCCTCCTACCTCCGGTCTTGGAATGGGAATCGACCGTCTTACAATGTTTATGACAGGTCAGACTGCCATTCAGGATGTGCTCTTCTTCCCTCAGATGAGGCCTGAAAAAGCATTGAAGAAAGAGGAAAAGAAAGAAGAATCCAAATAGGTGGAAGAAATCATTACATCGGTGCAGAACCCTAAGGTCAAGCAGCTTCTCGCGCTCCAGCAGAAATCTTCTCTGAGGCGCGAGAGCGGTCTTTTCGTGGTTGAGGGTATCCGTGAATTGGAGCAATGTGTGAATGCTGGCTACGAGGTGGATACGATATTCTGTTGCCGGGATATTCTTCCTTCGGGTAAAATTCCCGCAACCCTGGATAACGGCCGGGTCCGCACTGTATGTCTGAACGCTCCCGTGTATGAGAAGGTGGCTTACAGGGAAGGAACAGAAGGAGTAATAGCCGAGGTGCGAAGCCGGTTTATGACCTTGGATAATCTTGAACTGCCGGCCAATCCTCTTGTTGTAGTGCTCGAAGCCGTGGAGAAACCGGGGAACCTTGGGGCTGTCCTGCGCTCGGCCGACGCTGCCGGTGCCGATGCGGTATTCGTGTGCGACTCTCTCACCGACATCTACAATCCCAATCTTATAAGGGCATCGCTCGGAGCGATATTCTCGGTGAAGGTGGTCTGCTGCTCTTCCCAAGAGGCTATTGACTTCCTTAAAAACAGGGGAATAAGCATTCTGACTGCGCAGCTGCAGGATTCCGAACTCTATTACGATACCCCTATGACGGCAGGAACGGCCCTCGTTATGGGAACCGAATCCACAGGCTTGACCAATGTGTGGCGGCAGGCTGCCGATGCCCATATCAGAATCCCTATGAAAGGGAAACTGGACAGCCTGAACGTAAGCGTAAGCACGGCTATTCTTTTGTTTGAAGCAGTAAGACAGCGCAATGCCTGACTTTGCACTCATAGGCTACCCCATCTCCCACTCCCGCAGTCCGGAACTTTTCCGAAAGGCCTACGGTGGAAGGTGGAAATATGATTTGGTTGAAACCCCCGATTTCGAAGAGGCCTGGAACCGGTTCCTGTCGGGCTACAAGGCTGTCAACATTACGGCTCCGTTCAAGGTCAGGGCCTTCGAAAGAGCTGATATCCTTTCGCCCGAATGTCTTCGTACAGGAGCTGCGAATATTGCGGTCAAGACCGCCGATGGAATCGTAGCGTACAATTCCGATTACCGCGGTCTGTGTTCCATCCTTGCCGGGGAGGGCGTTCAACCCCGGGAGGGAAGGAGAGCCTTGGCGGCTGTAATTGGATTCGGAGGGGCCGGAAGAGCGGCGAAGGCCGCAGCGGAGGATTGCGGATACGAGGTCAGAGTTTACCGTCACAACGAAGTGGAGGACGGTGTGACCGCAGACCTTATAATATATACGCTGCCCTGTGCCGTAAAGGGAATAGAGAAATTCCGCTGCAACTGTCTTATAGAAGCCAACTACCGCAACCCGGCATTTGTGACGGGCAGTATCTGCGGCCTTGATGGGGGAAAAGCCGTTTACGTGAGCGGGAACCGCTGGCTCGAGGCTCAGGCCGAGAGAGGGTTCGCTCTTATGGTCAGATGATGTCTTCCCGCTCCTTGAGATCCTTGATGCGGAGCTGGATAATAGAGTTTCCCCTGAAGTAATTCTCTACTATGGAATAACAGATATCGATGGGATTGCCGTCCTTGATATAGTCGTAATAGTCCGACATATTGAAGGCGATGGCTGCAATCTGGTGGTAGGGCTGGCTTTCCTGAATAAGGTCCAGTTTCATATGTACACCACCTGCTCCCACCTTGCGGCCGTTCCCCGAATCGTAAACGTTGTCGGTAACGAAAACCGGATTGCTGTTTCCCGGGCCGAAGGGTTGGAACTGTTTGAGGATGCGAATGAATTTCGGAGTGATGTTCGCAAAGTCCAATTTGGCATCAACGTTAATCACGGGGGTGAGCATTTCCTCTGTAATCTTTTCTCCAATGGCTTTGTCGATGCGACGGCTGAATTCGGCAAGATTCTCCTCTTTCATAGTGAGACCGGCGGCATAAACGTGGCCTCCGAAGTTTTCCATAAGGTCGGCACAGCTCTCGATTGCTTCGTACAGGTCGAATCCCTGAATGCTTCGGGCCGAACCGGTTACAAAACCGTTCGATTTCGTAAGAACGATTGCGGGCTTGTAATATGCCTCGACAAGCCGGGAGGCGACAATGCCCACCACGCCCTTGTTCCAGCTTTCGGAATAAACCACCGTAGCGTTCTCTGAGGCCAGGCAAGTGCCGTTCTGCACCATCTCGAGCGCTTCCTGGGTTATCTCCCGGTCGATGCTCTTGCGTTCATTGTTGTTGTCGTTGATTTTCGACCCTATGAGCATAGCCTGCGACTCATCGTTGGCAATGAGGAGTTCGACGGCCATCTGGCCGCTTTCCATCCGCCCTGCGGCATTGATTCTGGGCCCGATCTTGAATACGATGTCGTCGATGTTCAGATGCCCGGGCTCAAGGTTGGAAAGGGTAATCATTGCAAGAAGGCCCTGGCGGGGATGCTCGTTGAGCTGTTTAAGCCCGAAATGGGAAAGTATCCTGTTCTCTCCGACCATTGTAACGAGGTCGGAAGAAATGCTCACAACCAGAAGATCCAACAGGGGAACGAGTTCCTCGAAGGGAATGCCTTTTTTGGTTGCGTAGGCCTGAACCAGCTTGAATCCCACTCCGCACCCGCTCAGGTCGTCGAACGGATAGAAACAGTCCTCCCGCTTCGGGTCGAGCACTGCAACGGCTGCGGGAAGCGATTCTTCCGGAAGGTGATGGTCGCATATTATTACGTCTATCCCTTTCTGCCTTGCGTGTTCGACTTTGTCTATGGCTTTGATTCCGCAGTCCAGGGTGATTATGAGGTTGTAGCCGTTTTCGGCGGCCCAGTCTATTCCTTTGATGGAAACACCATAACCCTCGTCGTACCTGTCCGGAACGTAGAAGCCAAGGTTGTCTGTGAATCTCTTGAGGAAGGAATAAACCAGTGCAACTGCGGTGGTGCCGTCAACGTCGTAGTCGCCGTACACCAGAATGCGTTCGCCTCGGCTGACGGCGCGGTCCAATCTTTCGACAGCCTTGTCCATATCCTTCATAAGGAATGGGTCGTGCAAATTATCGAGATTGGGACGGAAGAATGCGAGAGCCTGCTCGAAGGTCTCCACCCCGCGCTTTACCAGAAGCTCGGCAAGGACACGGTCAATGCCTATTTCGGCGGAAAGTCTTTCGACCTTCGCCTGATCGGCCTTTTCGCCCAGTATCCATCGGCATTCCTTTCCCATAACCTACAAATATACCTATATAAATTTTCTAATCAAAAAGGGTCGGCTCTATGATTTCTATCAGGTCGTCCTTCTCCAATACCGGCGCCGGGTCGGAAATGTCGAGAACAAGGTTTGCGGAAGGAGGATCGATGTCAAAAATTATCTCCTCTTCCTTTTCTTCTTCGACAATGGCCGGTTCGATGAAATGAACGCTCTTTACGTCGGGTTTGTCGGATACTTTCTTGCCCTTGGCTCCGAATCCTTTCTTACCTATCCAGCTTTCGGCTTCGATTATCTCTCCCTTTCCCGAAGACTTGCCCCCGAAGATGGTCTCGTAGCGGGGATGACGCTCGTCGCTGAGTTCAACCAGATATGATTTCTGGCCTTCGGCTATGAAGCTGAGCGGGGCATTGTCGCTCAAAGGGAAAGAGAACCTTTTGACATAGAAAGACTTGGCCTTGGCATCGTAATACAGTGCCGTGAATGTCTTGTCGGCATCGTATTTTTCTATGCGCAGCACGTCTCCCTGATAGCGGTTGCTCAAGTCGAATGAGGTGGTATAGAAAGTTCCGTTCTTGAAGATTGCCAGCACCTTGTCTTCACCTACGAACTGACCCAGATGCAGGCCGCGTCCGTCTTCATTGAGTTTCTGGATGTCGGAATCGTACCAGATGTCCTTTCCGGCAATGGTGCTGATACCTCTGCTCTTGAGGTAAATTCTCTGGATAGGATTCTTGGATACCAGATTGCCCCTTGTGCCGCGGCCTTTTATGGAAAGAGTGCTGAAATCGAATTCCATAGAGGTTTTCTTGAGCTTTTGGCGGGGCCTCAGCTGGATGCGTACCGTCTCGGCCTCGCCGTTGTGATTGGCCGAGAACCACAGAATGGAAGAACCCTCCTCTCCGGTAGTTATATCGTAGTCCTTGTCGCGTGTAATTGAGGTTATCGCAAAACGCTTTGCATAGGAAACCTGGCCCTTGCCCTGACGGTAGATTACATTGTAGATGGTCCTTTCGTCGTTTCTGTTGAAAATGCCCACATACAGCAGGTCTTTCCAGAAGAATGCCTTGTCCGATACCTTGGTAACACGGTAACGTCCGTCCTTTGCAATGACAATGATTTCCGAGAGGTCGGAGCAGTCGCAGAGGCATTCCACGCCTTCCTCTTTCTTGAGGCCGATTCCGGCGAACCCCTCCGCCATATTGGCATAAAGCTTTGCGTTGTTGTTGATTACCTTGGTGGCCGCGATGGTTTCGAATCCGGTAAGTTCCGTACGGCGGGGGAAATCCTTCCCGTATTTCTTCTTGAGGTCTTTGAACCAGTTTATGGTGTAGGCAGTAATGTGGTTCAGGTTATCCTGAACTTCGGCAATCTGCTCTTCGATTGCGTGCACCTTTTCGTCCAGAGCCTTGACGTCGAACCTCGAAATTTTCCTTACAGGCTTTTCAACCAGTTTGTCGACATCTTCCATAGTGATTGCACGCCTGAGCTGCCTTTCATATGCCTGAAGTCCCAGCAGGATGGCCTGCTTCTGGTCATCCCAGGAAAGGAAGTCTCTCTGCTCCAGAATCTTGTATATCTGCTGCTCAAAGAAAATCTTCTCCAGGGACGTGTAGTGCCAGTCATCCTCAAGTTCCGCCAGTCGTATCTCAAGCTGTCCTCTGAGCAGGTCCTGAGTGTGCATTGTGCTGTATTCCAGAATGTCGTTGACGGTAAGGAATGCAGGTTTGTTGTCCTTGATTACGCAGGCGTTCGGAGCAATGTTGGTCTCACAGTCGGTGAAAGCGTACAGGGCATCTATGGTCTTGTCCGGAGAAACGTCGTTGGGAAGGTGTACGAGAATTTCCACCTTGTCGGTGGTCATATCCTCTATCTTTTTGATTTTGATTTTGTTCTGATCCTTTGCCTTGAGTATGGAGTCTATGATGACGTGCGTTGTCTTGCCATAGGGGATTTCGGTTATGGCAATCATATTCTTGCCCCGCTTCTCTATTCTGGCGCGCACCTTTACGCTTCCGCCGCGTCCTCCGTTCATATATTTGCTGCAGTCGGCAAAACCTCCGGTGGGGAAATCGGGATAAAGCTCGTAATCCCGGCCCTGGAGTATGGCTACCGACGCGTCCAGCAGCTCGTTGAAATTATGGGGAAGAATCTTGGATGCCAGACCTACGCCGATACCCTCGGTACCCTGTGCCAGAAGCAGAGGGAAACGTACCGGAAGTTCCACAGGTTCATCTCGGCGACCGTCATAGGATTTCATAGTGTTGGTTATCTTGCGGTCGAAGATAACCTCTTTCGCAAACTTGCTTAAACGGGCTTCTATGTATCGGGGTGCCGCATTCGAGTCTCCGGTAAGAATGTTTCCCCAGTTTCCCTGGCAGTCGATGACCAGATTCTTCTGCCCCATAGTGACAAGTGCGCCCAGAATGGACTGATCTCCGTGGGGATGGTACTGCATTGCCTGACCTACAATGTTCGCGACTTTTATGTAGGCTCCGTCATCGATTACGGACATTGCGTGAAGAACACGCCTCTGCACCGGTTTCAGACCGTCTACGATGTGAGGCACGGCCCTGTGCAGGATTACGTATGAGGCGTAATCCAGGTACCAGTCTTTGAACATCCCGGTCAGTTTGAACTTGTGCGAATCTGTCTCCATAAGCATTTATTGTTCGTATCCGAATTTTCTCAATTCCCTGCGGCTTTCCCTCCAGTCGGGGTCGACTTTGACAAAAAGCTGCAGAAAGACCTTTTTCTGGAAGAAGTCTTCCATTTCAATACGGGCCGCTGTGCCCACTTTCTTGAGAGCCGCTCCCTGCTTGCCTATTACAATGCCTTTCTGGGATTCTCTCATAACATATATCACGGCCCCGATGTCGTAACGCTCGATGCCCTCTTTGAAACTCTCCACTACAACTTCGCAGCAGTAGGGGATTTCCTCCTTGTAGTTCAGCAGAATCTGCTCCCGGATAATCTCAGAAGCAAAGAACCGGAGGTTCCGGTCTGTAAATGTGTCTTTGTCGTACCAGGGCGGGCATTCCGGCAGAAGTCCTTTGACCGTTTCCAGAACCGACTCCAGGTTGAAATGTTCCTGTGCGCTGGCCGGAATCACCGTGGCTTCGGGCAGCTGCTCTTTCCAACGGGCCATAAGTTCCAGTACCTTGGGCTGGTCGCTCAAGTCTATCTTGTTGACAACCACCACAACGGGACATTCTATCCGTTTCAGTTTGTCTATGTACTCGACATTCTTGTCGGTTTTCTCTACAGTGTCGGTGACGTACAGAATAACGTCGGCATCGCCGAGGGCATCATCCACGCAACCGAGCATATCCTCCTGCAGGCGGTAGTTCGGCTTGAGTATTCCCGGGGTGTCCGAGAACACAATCTGGAAATCCTCTCCGTTTATGATTCCCATAATGCGGTGTCGGGTAGTCTGTGCCTTCGCTGTTACGATGCACAGCTTTTCGCCCACCAATGCATTCATCAGCGTCGATTTCCCAACGTTCGGGTTGCCGATAATGTTGACGAATCCCGAGCGATGACTACACATAGGACCCCATTTTAAGAATATTCACTTCCGACTCGCTGAGGAATCTCCACTCGCCTTTTTTCAGCCCTTTTTTCGTGAGGCCGGCGAAATAGACCCTGTCAAGAGCCCTGACGTCATATCCCAGGGATTCGAAGATACGGCGGACGATTCTGTTCTTTCCGGAATGAATCTCGATTCCCAGTTTGCGATGGTCCTGTTCGTCGATGTATTCGAGTTCATCGGCACAAACCACACCGTCGCTGAGGTTGATTCCTTCCAGAATCTTGTCGTGGTCTTCGGCGGAAAGCGGGCGGTCGAGTATTACCTGGTATATTTTCTTCTTGTTGAATGACGGGTGGGTAAGCCGTTCCGAAATCTCTCCGTCGTTTGTGAACATAAGCACGCCGGTAGTGTTCTTGTCCAGCCTTCCTACAGGGAAGACACGCGCATCGCAACCGTCCAGCAGATCCATTACGGTCTTGTCGGCGTGGGGGTCGCTGGCTGTGGTTACGTAACCGCGGGGCTTGTTCATTACAAGATAGACTTTCTCCTCTCCCTTAAGCCTCTGACCGTTGAAACGGACATCGTCGGTAAGAACATTGACTTTGGTCCCGAGTTCCGTGACGACTTCTCCGTTAACGGTAACCACACCTGCCTGAATGAATGTGTCGGCTTCTCTTCTGGAGCATACTCCCGAGTTGGCGATAAATCTGTTGAGCCGGATTTCTTCCTGGAATTTCGTTTCCACGACTTTGCCTGACAGCTCTTTCTGTTCAAGGGAAGGGCGACGGCTTATCATACGGTTGATGCCTTCCTCCGACTCTTTGCTGAAGAAGGGTTCGCCGCGGCGTGAGAACGGTTTTCTGCCGAATGAAGGCTTGCGGGGGCCACCACGGTGCTCTCCGAAACTCCGGTGCTCTCCTGAAGGCCGGTTCTCATCGAAGGATCGGCGTTCTCCATAGGGTTTGCGTTCTCTGAATGATTTGTGCTCGCCGTGGGGTTTGTGTTCTCCGAAGGATCTGCGTTCACCGAAGGTTTTTCGCTCTCCGAACGATTTGTGTTCTTCTGTGCTGCGGGGTGCTCCTGCAGCGGCTGTTTTTCTTGGCCTAAGTTTACGGTTGTTTTTTGTATAATTTTCCATAATGTCAAATGACTCCCGTCATTATTTTAAGGTGAATTTATATGTTATCTGCCCTTCCTGGATAACCGGAGCATCCATCTTGGGCGTAAATTTCGATTTCATCGCCGCATTTCTTGCGGCTGTTATGAGCTCCTTGGACGAAATGGTGGAGCCGTTCACTTCGTAGCGGGCCCCGATAACCTGACCTTCGGGATTTACAGTAATCCTGATGATTACCGTACCGCTTTCCATTGAATTGTAGGCTGGCTTGGGCAGTGTGCCAAGTACGTTACGGCCTTCGACGTGAGCATTCGGACTGCCCTCCACTTTGCCGGAAGAAGTGTTTCCGTCGGCTTGCCCGGCCTTGAAGGTTTCGCTTGCCTCTTTGGCGGAATGGGGTGCGGTAAGGCTGGTGTCCTTTTTAGCCATTCCGGGGAAGGATGCGCGGGCGTCGAGCTTGGGTTCTTCTTCCTGAGGTGGAGCGGGAAGATAGACATCGCCGTGGTCATCGACCTTTGTCTCCGGGGTCAGATTGGGAGTTTCACTTTCGTAAGAGGATTCCGACTTCTGTACAAGGTTTATGGCCTCCTCTCTGTTTACGTTTTCGCTCTTGGGCTCATCGCCTTTGCGAACCTCTTTTACGGGCGGCTCATCGATCCTCTCGACTTCCAGCAGGAAACTCGAATCCTGCGGGGGAGGGTAGAGGTACTTAAGCCCCGAGAAGGACACGAAAACAAGAGCTCCGGCGTGAAAGAGCACGGTGAGTGCCAGCCCGACAACTGTCGAAGCGCTGTTCGAAACGTTCTTTTCTCCCCGGTATCTTCCCATATTCCGCTACTCCGGCGATGTGGCCAGTATTACTTTATAGTGATTTCGCTTGGCAATGTTCATTACCTGCACGATTTCTTTGATTGGGACGCTTTCGTCCGAAAAAATCGAGAAGGTGGGATCTTCCTCTTCCTGAAGGATTTCGGTAAGGCCCGTCTCCAGTTCTTCGAATTCAACCGGATCCTGACGGCCGTTTATGTGATAGGTATAAACGTCATCTCCCCAGTCCTTTATCGAAACGCTGGCGGTAGCCTTGGCGCCCACCTGTCCGGTGCTCTTGGGAAGCAGGAGCTTGAGGGCGTTGGGATTTACCAGCGTGGATGTTACGAGGAAGAAGATCAAAAGCAGGAAAACTATGTCGGTCATAGACGACATAGACATATTTGGGTCTGCCTTGACTGTTCTCTTGATAGCCATTTCTATTCGGATTTAGGAGTGGAATCGGTTGCAAACTCCAGAAACTTGGCCGTTGCGCCGTCCAGCAGGGTTGCCAGGTTGGAAATTCTTGCGGTGAGATAGTTGTATCCGAAATAGGCCAGGATTCCGACAACCAGACCTCCCACGGTGGTTATCATTGCAGTATAGATACCGCTCGAAAGGAGTGTGATGTCGATGTTGTTGCCTGCATTGGCCATATTGAAGAAGGCCTGAATCATGCCTATTACGGTACCCAGGAAACCGATCATGGGAGCGCCGCCGGCAATCGTGGCAAGATATGGCAAGCCCTTTTCCAACTTGTTGATCTCGATGTTTCCCATATTCTCCATTGCGGCCTGGATTTCAGCCGCGTTGCGTCCCGTTCTGGCCAGACCGGCTTCAACCATCCTTGCGATGGGAGAATTGTAATGGGAGCAGAGCATCTGGGCCGATTTCAGTTTTCCTTCCTGAAGATAGTCTTTGATGTCTTCCATAAAGCCGTCATAGATTTTCCCGAACTGGCGGATCATCCAGAATTTTTTGCCGAAAAGATAAATGGCAAGAATGGAAAGAATAAGGAGAACAATCATCAGGGGGCCTCCCTTGACTGCCATCTCGATCAGAGAAAATGTCATAACCTCCTGCTGGGGAATGGCTTCCACTGCGTCGGTGGTCATCTGAAGTAAATTGAAAAGCATATTTTAACTGTTAAGATTTATCGCCAAACTGCAAATATACAAAAAATCAGTAATTTATTTCTGTAAGAAATAGCGCATTTCCGGGAACGCTTTGTCCGGCATTGCAGCGGGTTCCGTTTTCTATGAGGTCGCTGATGCTGCCGACGCTGCGTTTACCTCTGCCAACTTCAAGCAGTGTGCCAACAATGGCACGCACCATATTGCGAAGAAACCGATCGGCTGCTATTTTGAAATACCAGTGAGTTTCGTCCTTGCGGTACCAGGCCGCTTCGGTTACGTTGCATATCGATGTCCTGTTGTCCGTTCCGGTTTTTTCAAAGCATTTGAAGTCGTGTTCTCCCAGCAGCAGGGAGGCGGCTTCGTTCATTGCGTCAAAGTTCAGCGGGAACGTGCACAGAAAGGAGAATTTATCGGAGAACGGGTCTTTTTCCCTATGCAAAAAATATGTATATTCGCGTCGCCGGGCGTCGAATCTGGCGTGAAAGCCGTCCGCCACTTCCCGTACCTCGGCGATTGCTATGGAAGACGGCAAAATGGCATTTAATTTGTAGCGGGTTTGGACTATGTCCAACTGCGTGTCAGCGTCGAAATGAGCGTAGTAACAGCTGGCATTAACTCCTGTATCAGTGCGACCTGCACCTGTTACGGTTGTTTTTGTGCCCAGAATCGTGCTCAGGGCTTGTTCGACGGTTTGCTGGACACTGGGGTCGGAGGGCTGAATCTGCCAGCCGCAGTAAGGTGCTCCGTCGTAGGACAGTTTTAAAAGATATCTCATACAGAGTGCAAAATTATCAAATTATATGGAAAGCGTAAATATCAAAGAACTCAACGACCGTATTCAGAGAGAGAGTGCTTTCGTGGACATTCTTACTTTGGAAATGGGCAAGGTAATCGTAGGGCAGAAGCATCTTGTGGAGAACTTGCTCATTGGGCTTCTGGCCGACGGACACATTCTTCTCGAAGGTCTTCCGGGATTGGCAAAAACACTGGCTATCAGCACATTGGCAAAAACCGTAAGCGCCGATTTCAGCAGAATACAGTTCACTCCCGACCTTTTGCCCGCCGATGTCACCGGAACTCTCATCTACTCGCAGAAGAGCGAGAAATTCGAAGTGCACAAGGGGCCGGTGTTCGCCAATTTCGTGCTGGCCGATGAAATCAACCGTGCTCCGGCCAAGGTGCAGTCGGCTCTGCTCGAGGCGATGCAGGAACGCCAGGTGACCATAGGCGACCAGACTTTCTCTCTGCCCAAGCCTTTTTTGGTGATGGCTACCCAGAACCCCATCGAACAGGAAGGAACCTATCCGCTGCCCGAAGCTCAGGTAGACCGTTTTATGCTCAAGGTTGTGGTGGATTATCCCAAGAAGGAGGAAGAGAGGCAGATTGTGAGGATGTCCAACTCCGGCGAGTTCCCCAAGCCCAATCCGGTAATCAAGCCCGAGGATATAGTAAGGGCCAGGGAAGTGGTGAAGGACGTATATATGGACGAGAAGATTGAACGCTACATTGTAGATATCGTATATGCTACCCGTACGCCCGGCGAATACGGACTGGCATCCTTGAAGGACCTCATCAGTTTCGGGGCTTCTCCCCGCGCCAGCATTTCTCTGGCAATGGCGGCGAAGGCATACGCATTCATCAAGCGCCGCGGATACGTCATACCCGAAGACGTACGCGCCGTATGCAACGAGGTCCTCAGGCACCGTATCGGCCTTACGTATGAGGCGGAAGCTGAAAATGTAACTGCAGAAGATATAATAGCTCAGGTCATAAATGCCGTCATCGTCCCTTAACAGTACGTCCGACCTTCTGCGCCGCGTGCGCAAGATCGAAATCAAAACCAAGGCTCTCTCGCATCAGGTGTTCGCGGGAGAGTATCACTCTGCTTTCAAGGGGAGGGGTATGGCTTTCAGCGAGGTAAGGGAATACCGATATGGCGACGATGTAAGGATGATGGACTGGAACGTTACCGCCAGACTCCACTCTCCCTACGTTAAGGTTTTCGAAGAGGAGCGGGAACTTACGGTGGTTCTCCTGATAGATATGAGTTTGTCGGGGTTGTTCGGAACCCGCGGAAAGACCAAACGTGACCAGCTTGCGGAAATGGCGGCCTGCCTTGCGTTCAGCGCCCTGCTCAACAACGACAAGGTGGGCGCTCTGTTCTTTACCGACCGTGTAGAGAAGTTTGTTCCTCCCGCAAAGGGCCGCACGCAGTTGCTCAGGATCATCAGGGAAATCCTGGAGTTCGATCCGCAGGGAAGCGGCACGGACTTGGGTGAGGCTTTAAGATATCTTACCAATGCCATAAAGAAAAAGTGTACCGCTTTTGTGCTCAGCGATATGCTGGATGCCGACGCGCAGGGTAATCCCCGCTACGAGGATGCTCTTAAGATTGCCGCAGGCCGGCACGACATTTCGGTCATCAAGGTTTACGATCCCCGGGAAAAGACTATTCCCTCTATGGGCCTTGTCTATGTGGAAGACCCGGAAACGGGAGAGACGGCCTGGGTCAACACTTCCTCGTCCAGTGTAAGGAGGGGGTACTCGAAATGGTTCGCCCAGGTTGAAGCAAAGGAGCGCAGGCTGTTCAACAGATACAGGATATCCAATGTGGATATCTGTACCGACGAGGACTATGTCAAAGGTTTAATGGCTTTATTTGCATCGAAATGAACGTTCTGACATTCATACTGGCTGTTGTGCTGGAAATAATTCCTGCGGGGGAGACCTACCTCAAGGCTCTTCAGCAGAGGGATTCGGCGCTTATTGCCGACCAGTTCGAATACGGTTTCGAACTCGCAGACGTAAAGACCGGGGATGTCCTTTCTCTTCAGGACGTAAGCGGAATTTTCAACGACGATACCCTTGTGCTGGTTCGCCCCTGGCAGACAGACACGTTGTCCAAGAGGAAAAACCGGGAGGCGAAGAAACTCAGGGCTTCTGTAGTGCTCTCTCCGTTCGAAGCCGGAGAATATGAACTGCCGCCGCTGTTTGCGTTGCTGGAAAGGGACGGACGCTCCGACACTCTTATGTTCGAAGGACAGAAACTGGAGGTTTTCTCAATGCCGGTGGACACTGCGACATTTGAAATCAAACCATTGAAGGAACAGATAAGGTACCCGCTGACATTCAGGGAAGTGTTTCCCTGGGCCGCCGGGGTGCTGGCCTTTGCCGGCGTTGCAGTCCTGCTTGTGTTGTGGATTGTCCGCCGCAGGGCCCTGAAGAAAGAGGATGGGATTCACAGGGATCCGGCTTATATCGTAGCCCTCAGGGAATTGGAAAAATTCCGCGGAGAGAAATTCCTTGCGCCTGAAAGGCAGAAGCATTTTTATTCCGGAATCACGGACGCACTGAGAAAATATATGGAAGACAGATACGGAATCGATGCTCCGGAAATGACATCGTCGGAGGTCCTGTCTTCGCTTAAAAAGGAGGACAGCATTACTCCCGCCCTGTTCGAAGAACTGAAAGACCTGCTGGAAACAGCGGATTTCGTGAAATTTGCCAAGCACGTGGTCAGCGCCGAAGAAGCCTCAAAGGCATTGCCTTTCGCAATCAGATTTGTTATGGACACTTATAAAGCAGAGGAGGAGGAGGCTCAGGAACAGAACTGATGTTTTTTGAATATCCGAAATTATTGTTACTTCTTGCAGTTCCGCTTCTCCTGCTGGGGCTGTACGTTTACAGGGAACTGACCGGAAGAAGGTCCAAGCTCAAGGTATCCTCCCTGATTCCCTGGAAGACGGGAGGGAGGAGTATCCTTTCGGTCCTTCGCCATCTGCCTATTGTGTTCAGGACTGTCGCTCTTGCCCTGATAGTCGTATGCATTGCAAGGCCTAGAAGTGCCTCCGACGTGGAACATATCAATTCCGAGGGAATAGATATATGTCTTGCTATGGATGTCTCTACCAGTATGCTGGCGAGGGATTTCAAGCCCGACAGAATCAGCGCTTCCAAGGATATAGCCATTCAGTTCATATCCCAGAGGCCTACGGACCGTATGTCCATAGTGGTTTTTGCCGGGGAGAGCTATACACAGTGTCCGCTCACTACCGACCGTGCCACCCTTATAAACCTTATGAAGGATATCGAGACAGGGCTTATAGAAGACGGTACCGCCATAGGAAACGGACTTGCAACGGCTGTTGCAAGGCTGAAGGACTCCGATGCCAAGAGCAGGGTCGTGATACTTCTTACTGACGGTGTGAACAACTGTGGGGAAATTTCACCGCAAACCGCAGCCGAGCTGGCAAAGACCTGTGGTGTAAGAGTTTATACAATAGGGGTGGGTGCCCGCGGAATGGCTCCTTATCCGGTTATGACCCCATGGGGAATAGATGTTCAGAATATGCAGGTCGAGATAGACGAGCCCCTTCTGGAACAGATAGCGGCCGGTACCGGTGGCCGGTATTTCAGGGCGACCGACAATACGAAACTGTCGGAGATTTATTCCGAGATAAACGAGATGGAGAAGACCCGAACTTCGATAGAGAGTTTTCCCGTATATAAGGACCTGTATCTGTGGTACGGCCTGGCCGCGTTTTTCTGTCTGATTGGAGAACTTGTCGTCAGACTTTTGCTTAGGAGGTTGCCGTAATGTTCTATTTTGCTCATCCCGATTTCCTTATTCTTCTTTTGCTGCTGCCCCTTCTGCCGGCGGTTTATGGAATCGTGCGTTTCCGCAGGAAATCCACATTGGATAAATTCGGTGAAAGAAAGCTGGTGCGCGCTCTGATGCCCGACTGGTCGGCATCCCGCGGCTGGTGGAAGATAATAATGTTTACGCTTGGCCTGGGATGTGTTGTCCTGGCGCTTTCCCGCCCTCAGATGGGTGCAAAACTGAAGGAGCACGAAACCAAAGGTGCGGAGATTATAATATGTCTGGACGTGTCCAATTCGATGCTTGCCCAGGACTATACTCCATCCAGGCTTGAAAGGGCAAAGCTTGCCATATCGCGTCTTGCCGACAAGCTGGCCGGAGACAGAATCGGACTTGTGGTATTTGCGGGGAATTCTTTCGTGCAGCTGCCTGTTACAACCGACTATGTGTCGGCAAAGATGTTCCTGAATTCCATAAACACGAATTCCGTTCCCGTGCAGGGAACGGCTATAGGGGAGGCTATTCATACCGCAGCCAAAGGCTTCAGCCTCCAGAGCGAAAAGAGCCGCGCCATAATTGTCATAACAGACGGGGAGAACCACGAGGATGACGCTGTAACGGCCGCAGCCGAGGCCGCCTCGGTTGGAGTGAAGGTCTATACGATTGGTGTGGGCTCGGCGCAGGGGCAGCCGATACTGCTCGACGGCTCTTTGCTGAAGGATAAGGAGGGGAACATAGTTGTGACCAAACTGGACGAAGAATCTTTGCTGGCAATTGCCAAGGCTGGGAACGGCGCGTATGTGCAGGCCGGCAACGAGGAGTTCGGACTCAATCCCATAATTGACGACATCCGCAGGATGGAGGAGGAGGAACTCGGTTCCCTGGTGTTTGAGGAATACTCGGAACAGCATATGTATTTCTGGGGCGCCGCACTCTTCTTCTTCCTCATTGAAGCGCTCATAGGAGAAAGACGGTGGAAAAAGAAATTGTTCGAATGAGAAAACTTTTGCTGATATTGGCATTTGCAGGTATCTCAGCCTGCGCCTTTGCCCAGAATCCCGACAGAAAGGATGTCAGGGAGGGGAACCGCAAGTTCCGGAAAGAGAATTTCAAGGAAGCCGAGATAAGTTACAGAAAGGCTCTCGTGAAGGATTCCACTTCGTTTGCAGGGAATTATAACCTTGCCTCAAGCCTGTACCGGCAGAACGATTTCGAGTCGGCGGGGAAGAGCCTCGATAAACTCAAGGAGTCGGCCTGCTCGAATGCCAGAGCTCAGGACTATTATTTCAACAAGGGGGATGTGGATCTGCAGAAGAAGGATTATGCGGCTGCAGTGGAGGATTTCAAGCAGTCTTTGCTGAGAAATCCCTCAGACCTCGAAGCCAAGGAGAGCTATATCTATGCCAAGATGATGCTCCAGAATCAGGACCAGAATCAAAACCAGGATCAGAATCAGGACCAGAATCAGGACCAGGATCAGGACCAGAACAAAGATCAGAACCAGAATCAAAACCAGGACCAGGATCAGAATCAGAACCAGGAACAGGATCAGGAACAGGATCAGGAACAGGATCAGAATCAGGAACAGCCGCAGATATCTCCACAGCAGGCGCAGCAGTTGCTGCAGGCAATTCAGGCAAAGGAGAAGGATACTCAGGATAAGGTAAAGAAAGAGAAGGCCGCAGCATTGAATTCGCGGCAAAAAGACAAGAATTGGTAGAATGAAGAAAGGTTTATTGTCAGTTGTTTTTGTATTTGTATGTGCTTTGGCGTGGGCTCAGGGCACTGTGCGCGTTCAAGCTCCGGAACTGGTGGGAATCGGAGAACAGTTCAACGTCACGGTTACGGTCGAGGGCGAGAGCACCCCGGGGAAACCTGTATGGGATATAGGAAACGATTTTCAGCTGGTGTGGGGTCCCCAGAAGGTTGGAAGCGGCACGTCTGTAAGCATAGTCAACGGCAAAAAGACAACATCCGTTCAGGTTACCTATATCTTTATCCTGCAGTCCAAGGCCAAGGGCTCCTTTACGCTGCCCGGCGTAGTTGTGCCCGTGGGCAAGGAGAAAGTATCGTCCGATCAGCTGCATATCGATGTGGCCGACAACGCCGGTTCCGCTTCGGCGGCGTCTTCGGAGCAGGGGCAGACGGGGAATCAGTCATCTGCCCGCAGCCGCCAGTCTCCAAAGGGGGCTGATGCGTTCCTCAGGTTCAGTATCAGTAAGAGCAAGGTGGTTGTTGGTGAGCCTGTGAAGGCTACTTTGAAATTGTTCACCACCGCCGATATTGCGGGATTCGACGATGCCAAGCTGCCCACCTTCAACGGATTTTGGAGTCAGGAGACTTATTCTCCCAAAAACATTGAATTTACGAGGGAAAAGGTTGACGACAGGATTTATCTGACAGCGGTGCTGCGGGAATATACCCTTATTCCGCAGCAGACAGGTCAGCTTGTGATTGACCCGGCCGAGATAGTTTGTGTGATGAATGTACGTTCGTCTTCTTCTACCGGCAGTATTTTCGACAGTTTCTTCGAGGAATACCAGACTGTCCGCCGCAGGGCGGTGTCATCGGGGTACACCGTTACCGTGAGCCCGTTGCCTGCCGGGGCGCCCGCTTCTTTCGGAGGTGGTGTAGGAGAGTTCAGAATCAGTGCGTCCGTATCGGCGGATTCCCTTAAGACTCACGAGGCGGCTTCTCTGCTGCTGACGGTGAGCGGGAGCGGAAACATTGCCTTGGTCGAGGCCCCAAAAGTTGCCTTCCCAAGCGATTTCGAGGTTTATGACGTTAAACAGACCGAAAAGATCGATGCAGGCAGACTTTCGGGAAGCAAAACCTTCGAATATCCTTTCATTCCCCGCTCTCACGGAGAGTTTACAATACCCTCGGTGGAGTATGCGTACTACGATTATAAGAAGGGGGAATACGTTACCGTAAGCACTCAGAGCGTTGAAATAAAAGTTGACAAGGGGAAAGAGGATGAAATTGTGAGAACTCCCGCCCTGTCAGGCGTTTCCAAGAAGAATGTCCGGGATTTGGGCAATGACGTGCGGTATATTTCGGTGAAAAAACCCGATTTTCAACGCCGTGATTCTCTCTTTGCGGCATCGGGTCTGTACTTTGCCCTTCTGCTGGTCGTACTGCTCGCGGCGGTAGCGGTATATGTTGTTCTCAAACGGGTGATTTCAATGAAGGGAGACACAGTTATGGTAAAGAACAGGGCTGCCGTCAAGATGGCTCGCAAGCGGCTTGCCGTTGCGGGAGACTTCCTCAGGAAGAATCTTTGTTCGGCTTTCTATGAGGAGTTGCACAGTGCTTTACTGGGCTATGTTTCGGACAAACTCAATATGGATCTTACGGAGTTGAGCAAGGACAATATAGGTGAGCAGCTTGAGAAGAACGGCGTGGATGAAACCGTGGCCCGGAATTTTGTGGGGCTGCTCGATTCCTGTGAATATGCAAGATATTCTCCCGACCAGGGTCCCGAGTCTATGAATGAGCATTATTCTATGGCCGTAGATGCCATTACAGCAATAGATTCCTATATGAAAGACAAAGGAAAGAGAACTTCTGCCGTGGCGGGAATGATTGCCATTGCAGTACTTTTCTCTGCTACCGGTTACTCTGCCGAACCGGCCGATTCTCTGTGGCAGGCCGGTATTGAGGCATACTCGGCCGGGGACTACAATGCGGCGCTGGAATACTGGGAGGGAATTACTCTTGAAGGGATGGAATCGGCAGACCTTTATTATAATATCGGAAACGCCTGTTACAAGCTCGCTCTTCCGGGGAAGGCGATAGCCAATTATATGAGAGCGTTGAGGCTGGACCCTTTAAATGCCGATGCGTCCTACAATCTGGAGTTCGTAAAGGCTCAGACGGTGGATCAGATAGACGAGGTCCCGGAGTTCTTTCTTGGGGTTTGGATAAAGAAAGCCGCGGGAATGTGCTCTGCGAACGAGTGGGCGGTAATTTCCATTGTGTTGTTTACGGTGCTCTGTGCTTGTGCAATATTCTTTATGCTGGGACGGCGAAAAGCCTTCAGAAAATTCGGATTCGTTGCAGGGACGGTGTGTGCCGTGCTCTTCCTGTTCAGCCTGTGCAATATGTCGGTTCAGAGGAACGAGTATCTCAATGAAGAGAAATGTGTAGTGACCAGAGCCGTTTGTCCGGCCAAGAGTTCTCCCGATGCGGGTGATTCGTCGGAGCTTTTTGTGCTGCACGAGGGTGCGGTTGTTACCGCTATCGATGAAGTCGGGGACTGGAAATGCATTCAGCTGCCCGACGGACGAAAAGGTTGGGTTGAAAAATCGAGAATCGAAATAATATGATACACATTGCTATGAAACGTTTATTTTTGTGCGCGTTGCCGTTGCTCTTATCGGCGCTCTGCTTTTCACAGGAAGTGAAATTCGCCTTCCTTACCGACTGTCATTACTCGAAGGGAGCCGAAAGGGTCAATGCTCTGAAAGAATGCATTGAAGATATCAATGAGGCGGAACCTGTGGACTTTGTCCTGTTCGGAGGTGATATTACCGACTTTGGAACGGATGAGGAACTGGCGTCGGTGAAGGAGATTTTCGACAATCTCAAGTATAAATATTACGTTGTGGCCGGAAATCACGATGCCAAGTGGTCCGAGAGCGGCTGCAACACATTTCTCAAGGTTTTCGGATACGAACATTTCGAATTCGAGGCGGGTGGATGGCGTTTTCTCGGCAGCAACAGCGGCCCGGATATGAGAATGACTCCGGCCCTTCTTCCGAGGGAAAGTATGGTTTGGCTGTCGGAACGCGAAGCCGGCCAAAAATCCATTTTCGTGAACCATTTCCCCCTGGATTCGTCGATGCTGAATTATTTTGACGTTACCAAGCAGCTTAAGCGAATCGGGGTGCAGTGGGAGATAGGAGGACATTGGCATTCCAACAACGAAATGAACTATGACGGCATACCGGCTGTGCTGTGCCGTTCTACATACAATAACGGAACGGGGTATGCGCTGGTTACCCTGACTTCCGACCACGTGCGTGTGTGTGACCGCAAGAAAACAAAGGACGGTTGGACCACCCTTCCTTCCTGGTATGAGAAGGATCTCGGCCCCGTAGTTGACGAAACGGTCTATGACGAAGACGGCTTTCCCGACTCCTATCCCTGGATAAGATATGATATCAACAGAATCTACCCTCAGGTTAAGACGGTGTGGTCGTTGACCGAAGATGCAAACATTGTTTCGGGATTTGCCCGCAGCAACGGCGTAATTTATTACGTTACGTCTTCCGGTACGCTGAAGGCCATAAGGGAGAAAGATGCGAAACCGCTGTGGAGCAAGACTTTGCCCGGAAAGGTTTTCAGTACTCCGGCCTTGAAGGGAAACCGGATTGTTGTGGGATGCACCGATGGAAAGATTTACTGCCTCAATTCTGCCAAGGGACAGACCGTATGGACCGTGCAGGCTCAGAAGTCGGTTCTTGGCTCGCCCGTCATTGCAGGGAAAGTTGTTTACATAGGAGCCTCTGACGGAAAATTCCGCGCCATCGAATTGAATTCCGGGAAGGTGATCTGGCAAACCGACGTCGAAGGCTTTGTGGAAACCACTCCTTACGTAGATGCCCGGCAGGTGGTGTTCGGGACCTGGGGGCAGAAATTGTATTCTCTTGATCCCGCCGACGGAAAGATTCAGTGGGTATGGAAAACGCCTATGAATTCCAGAATGCATTCTCCTGCCGCTACCGTTCCCGTGAAATCCAACGGCCGCATTTTTATCGCTGTTCCGGACCGGAAGGTCTATGCGATTGATGCAAGTTGCGGAAAAACTCTGTTCTGGGTTAACGGAGGGCGTGAGTCGATTGGCCTTTCGGCCGATGGAAAAACGGTTTATGCCAAGACTATGAATCATCGCAGCTATGCGTTCGACGCCGCAGTGGATCTTGCCAAGGTAACTGCAGAAGGCGAACTCCCGCTCGCTGCGTTGAATTGGAACGTCGAAAACACAATGGGCTACGAAATTTCACCCACTCCCATTGTCGAGAGCGGGAATCTGGTCCTGGTGCCTTCCGACAAGGGCAACCTGTTTGCCCTGGACAAGAAGGACGGGCACATTGAGTGGATACACAAGTCTTCTATAGCTCTTATCAATCCCATTCAGGCCTGGATAAGCAAAGACGTTCACTATATCCTTCTTTCCACTATGGATGGAAAAGTGGAGTTGCTTAAGTATTGATGTCAGTGCTGATACAGTGACGTACGAAGAGTATATAAACGAACTTTTCGTCCGGTTTCCCTCGGTTCAGAAGTACGGTTTCACCCGTTCTTCCTTTAAGGGGGGACTGGACGGAATGCTTTATTTGGACGGAATTCTTTCCCATCCCTGGAAATCCTATCCCTGTGTACACGTTGCCGGTACAAACGGAAAAGGCTCGGTGTGCTCTATGATTGCCGCCAGCCTTTCGAGTGAAGGCTTGCAGGTAGGATTGTATACTTCGCCTCATATCCTGGACTTCAGGGAGAGAATCAAGATTGTAAGGGACGGCGCATTTGAGATGATTTCAAAGAGTGAAGTGGTTTATTTTCTCGACAGGTATCTGCCACAATCAAGCAGTTTGTCTTTCTTTGAGGTCACTACGGGGATGGCTTTATGGTGGTTTCGGAAGAGAGGGGTCGATGCCGCCGTCATCGAAGTAGGACTCGGTGGTCGGTTGGACAGTACCAATGTGATTGTTCCGAGAGTTTCGGTTGTTACAAGCATCGGACTGGACCATTGCGCGCTTCTGGGAAATACACGCGCCGGGATTGCATTCGAGAAAGCGGGGATTTTCAAACCGGGGGTGCCGGCAGTGGTCGGGTTCAGGGACAGGGAAACGCAAGGGGTCTTTGAGGAGGTTGCCACTCGGAAAGGTTCTCCTCTGCACTTTGTGGAAGGGGAATTCGCTCTGGTACAGGAGAACAATGCGGCAACCGCCGCCTGCGCCCTGCATCTTATGGGCCATATCCCGAATGAAAAAGCCATCGGCGCTATGGCGCAAATTACAGGCCTGCACTGTCGGTGGGAGAAGATTCTTTCTGAACCGGAGGTGATTGCCGACATCGGACACAATATGGCCGCATTGAGCCGGAATTTCGAACGGTTGGAAGATACCGGAAGGCCTCTGTTCATTGTTTTCGGCATTATGGCCGACAAAGACCTGGACTTGATTATTCCGATTATGCCCGCCGGGGCGCGCTATTTTTTCTGCGCTCCTTCCATTCCCCGGGCTATGGTGGTTGAGCAGCTGTACGGTAGAGTGAACTCGGCCAGACCGCAGTTGGATGCCGTCCAGTGCAATTCGGTATCATCGGCCTTGGAACAGGCCCTCAAAACTGCCCTTGAAACCGGCCCGGAATCTTTGGTTTACGTGGGAGGAAGCACCTTTGTTGTGAGCGAGGCTTTGCGGTTTTTGAAAATTAATTGCTAAATTTGGAAACCGTTAGGTAGTGTATGGTATCGGCATTGTTTTCAAAATACGTGATAGACGGGGTGGCTCAGGAACTTACCCCGGCCCGTATCCTCGGGGACCTCACCCCCGCTGCGTGTGAGGAGAAAATCGTGGATGAGACAATAGATTCTGCTCCGGGGCTTCTGGAAGTGGACCCTTCTAAGGTGGAGCAGTATCTCAGACTTTGCGAAAATCTCGGCGGCAGGGACTTTCCTGTTCCGTTCGCTGCAGAATATACCAGGGCGGTCATTGCCGCCACTCTGCTGGATTCTCTTTTCCGTGAGGGCAATTTCAGGCTCGACGACTTGTCTGTTACGCTCAAATGGACTTCCTGCGACAGCAAGATAGGAAATATGGCGGCGTTCTACCATTCCGTAGTGGCCGCCGCGGAGTATGCCGATGCCCTTGGCGTGAATATCCGCCGTTATTCTTTTGCGGAAGGGGAACTTTCCCTGAAGGCGGATACTCCGTATTCGGGAGCACCCCTCAAAATAGGAAGGAAGTTGCTTCCCGAAGCGTCGAGCTGGATTATGTACATCCCCTTTGAAACCAGTGAATACCGTTTGGGAGGTTCGGCTTTGGCACAGGCCCTCGGACTAGGAGGGGGCCGGGCTCCTCAGCTGGATGACCCGGACTATTTCATAGACGGGTACGAAATCGTAAGAGAGTTCGTAGAGGACGGAGTGGCTGTTTCGGGAATCCGGATCGGCAGCGGAGGCTTGATCCAGGCTCTCTACAGTATGCGTTCGGAGGACGTTGGTATGAATGTGGACATCTCGGGAGTATTGACGGCTGCACAGGATAAGAATGCAGCCAGGGTATTGTTTGCCGAAGTACCCGGGGTGCTGCTTCAGATCAGGGATTCGGATTTCGACTATATCGATGCCGAATGCCTTCTGCAGGATATCGCCTTTTTCCCCGTCGGACATCCAGTCCCCGGAACCTCTGAGGTGCGTATTACGACCTCTGAAAAACCCGGGATACAGAATATTCTCGAGTCTCTTATGCAATATGCGGAAGGAGAGGATTAAGTTTGCTCAATTCTATATTTTTTACTATTTTCGCGCCGCGAAATTTTAAGGTTATGTCAGACAATAAGAAAAGAGTTTACCGTTTTGGCGGAAAGACCGCCGAAGGTGATGGTTCTATGAGAGAACTGTTGGGCGGCAAGGGTGCCAACCTTGCCGAAATGAGCAAGTTGGGAATGCCTGTTCCTGCAGGCTTTACAATAACGACAGAATGTTGCGCAGAGTATTATGAACTTGGAGGCGGCTACCGCGAAGAGTTGAGGGAAGAAGTTGCTGCGGCCCTTGCCGATACCGAAAAGATTATGGGCAAGAAATTCGGCGATCCTTCAGATCCTCTTCTTGTAAGTTGCCGCAGCGGCGCGCGCAGTTCTATGCCCGGTATGATGGATACCATTCTCAATATCGGCCTGTGTTCGGCAACCCTTCCGGGAATGATAGAAAAGACGGGAAATCCCCGCTTTGTATATGATGCCTACCGTCGTCTGATTATGATGTATTCCGACGTTGTAATGGAAAAGGCAGAGGGAATCGAGCCTGCAGACGGACAGGGAATCCGCCAGCAGCTTGACCGTATGATGGCGCAACTCAAGGAAGAGAAAGGCTACAAGTCCGATACCGAAATTACGGCCGAAGAACTTAAAGACCTCTGCGACAAGTTCAAGGTTAAGGTTAAGGAGGTGCTCGGTGTAGAGTTCCCCGATACGGCTGAGGCTCAGCTCTGGGGCTCCATAGGTGGAGTGTTCAAATCCTGGAACGGAAAACGCGCAATCGCTTACCGCCGCATCGAGAAAATTCCCGATGACTGGGGAACTGCCGTAAACGTACAGTCTATGGTGTTCGGAAATATGGGAAGCACCTCGGCTACCGGTGTGGCATTCTCCCGCAACCCGGCTACCGGAGACAATAAGTTCTACGGAGAGTGGCTCATCAATGCACAGGGCGAGGACGTGGTTGCAGGCATACGTACCCCGAACCCCCTCAACGAAGCTACAAAGAACGAACACAACAAAAATCTCGAATCGCTGGAAACCGCAATGCCGGAGGTTTATAAGGAACTGGACGAAATCCGTACCCGCCTGGAAAACCATTTCCACGATATGCAGGATATCGAATTCACCATACAGGAAGGCAAGCTCTGGATGCTGCAGTGCCGTATTGGCAAGCGTACCGGTCTCGCCGCCCTGCAGATGGCAACCGATATGCTCGGCGAAGGAATGATTGACGAGAAGACAGCCGTGCTCAGAGTCTCTCCTTCCCAGCTCGACGAAATCCTCCACCCTGTACTCGACCCCACTTCTGAAAAGAAGGCAGAGGTGATAGGTCAGGGACTTCCCGCTTCCCCCGGCGGAGCTGTAGGAAAGATTGTCTTCACTCCCGAGGATGCAATGGAGGCTGCCGCAAGGAAGGAAAAGACCATTCTTTTGCGCGAAGAAACTTCTCCCGAGGATATCGAGGGTATGAGGGCTTCGGCCGGTATTCTTACCCAGAGAGGCGGTATGACTTCTCACGCAGCGCTGGTTGCCCGCGGATGGGGTAAGTGCTGTATCGTCGGCTGCGAGGCTCTCAAAATCGACTTTGCCGCCAAGACGGCTTCCCTGAACGGAAAACAGCTCAAGGAAGGCGACTGGATTTCTCTCAACGGGTCGAAGGGTCTTGTTTACGGCGAGAAGATTGAGACTATGGATGCCAGCGAGAATCCTCTGTTCGTTAACTTTATGGCCATCGTGGACAAATATCGTCGTTTGGGAATCAGAACGAATGCCGATACTCCGGAAGATGCATTCAGGGCTCTCAAGTTCGGAGCCGAGGGAATCGGGCTGTTCCGTATCGAACATATGTTCTACGGAAAGAATTCCGAGACTCCTCTTTCCAAGCTTCGCAAGATGATTATGTGCGACACCGACGAAGAGCGTAAGGCTGCCCTGAAAGAGCTTGAACCTTACATCAAGGCTTCTGTGAAGAGCACTCTCAAGGTTATGGACGGCAAACCGGTTGTTTTCCGTCTGCTCGATCCGCCCCTGCACGAATTCGTTCCCAAGGGAGAGGAAAAGAAATCTGAACTTGCAGGTGAACTTGGAATAACGGTTGAGGAAGTTGAAAAGAGAGGCGACAAGCTTCACGAGGTCAACCCTATGATGGGACACCGTGGAGTGCGTCTGCACGTAACGTATCCTCTTATTGCCGAGACTCAGTACAGGGCAATTTTCACGGCAACCGTAGAACTTATGAAGGAAGGCTTGAATCCTATGCCCGAGATTATGATTCCCGTTACCGTTTCTGCACGCGAGATTGAATTCCAGAAAGCTCATTGCGAGCGTGTGCGCGTGGAGGTTGAGGCACAGACCCAGACCCAGATCAAGTCCAAGTTCGGAACAATGATCGAGATTCCCCGAGCCGCCCTTACGGCAGACCGTATGGCCCGTACCGCCGAGTTCTTCAGCTTCGGAACGAATGACCTTACACAGATGACATTCGGCTTCTCCCGCGACGACATAGGAACGTTTATGGGAGATTACCTCGGAAACAAGATTCTGGATTCGGATCCTTTCCAGACCATCGACGTCAAGGGTGTAGGCAAGCTTGTCGAAACAGGACTTAACGGCGGCCGTTCCAAGAGAGCGGATTTGCAGTGCGGTATCTGCGGCGAGCACGGTGGAGATCCCGATTCAATCAGTTTCTTCAACAGAATAGGCATAGACTACGTAAGCTGCTCTCCTTTCCGTGTCCCTATCGCCCGCCTTGCAGCGGCACAGGCAGCAATCAAACAGAACAACTGATATGAGAAACGATTTGCAGATATTCGATCTGATTCGCAGGGAAGCAGACCGTCAGGCCAACGGCCTTGAAATGATTGCGTCCGAGAACTATGTTTCCGACCAGGTCCTTCAGGCAATGGGTTCCGTATGCACCAACAAGTATGCGGAAGGATACCCCGGAAGAAGATATTATGGCGGATGTGAAATTGTGGACAGAATCGAACAGCTTGCAATCGACCGTATCAAGACAATATACAATGCCGAGTGGGCAAATGTCCAGCCTCATTCCGGAGCTCAGGCCAATTTGGCAGTCACGATGGCAATCCTTAAGCCGGGTGACACTTTTATGGGCCTGGACCTGAGCCAGGGCGGGCATCTTACCCACGGCTCCCCGGTGAACGCTTCCGGTATCCTTTACAATGCCGTAGCGTATGGTCTCGATGAGCAGACAGGTCTTGTAGAT
This sequence comes from Candidatus Cryptobacteroides sp., assembly GCA_045599225.1. Taxonomy (GTDB): domain Bacteria; phylum Bacteroidota; class Bacteroidia; order Bacteroidales; family UBA932; genus Cryptobacteroides. Next base: position 3,713 of record JAZRVN010000051.1, on the reverse strand, counting down.
TACGACAAAATGGAGCGTCTTGCCCTGGAGCACAGGCCTAAACTCATAATAGGCGGAGCTTCAGCGTATTCCCGCGAGTGGGATTATGAGAGAATGAAACGGATTGCCGACAGCGTGGACGCCGTCCTGTGGATAGATATGGCTCATACTGCCGGTCTTATCGCGGCGGGCTTGCTGAAGAATCCCGTGCAGTATGCGCATATCGTTACTTCCACGACCCACAAGACACTTCGCGGCCCCCGCGGAGGTATAATTCTTATGGGCAAGGATTTCGATGATCCCCAGGGACGCAAGGATACGAAGGGAAACGTAAAGAAGATGAGCCAGATTCTGGATTCAAGCGTCTTTCCCGGAGTACAGGGCGGTCCTCTGGAGCACGTAATCGCCGGCAAGGCAGTCTCTTTCTTCGAGGCAATGCAGCCTGAGTTTGTGGATTATCAGAAGCAGGTAATGGCCAACGCCTCTGCCCTGAGTCGGGAATTCATCGGGAAGGGCTATAAGGTTGTAAGCGGAGGAACCGACAACCATCTTATTCTCATAGACTTGCGTACCCGGTTCCCGGAGGTTACAGGAAAACTCGCCGAAACCCAGCTCGAGAAGGCCGGCATTACGCTCAACAAGAATATGGTACCCTTCGACTCCCGCAGTCCGTTCCAGACCTCGGGGCTTAGAATCGGCACACCCGCAATCACTTCCCGCGGATTTGTGGAGCAGGATATGCTCCGCATTGCAGGGCTTATAGACCGGGTGCTTGAATCCTGCAGCAGGAATGTATCGGCTCTGAGCCTGAAGAAAGGCGAACAGCCCGACTCTGCTCAGCAATCTATGCTCAAAGAGCACGAGGGAGTTATAGCCGAAGTCAGGAAAGAGGTCCTTCAAATGACGGATGGGGTTCCTTTGAACAGGTATTGATTTGGACAGGAAACTTTTAAACAGCGAATTGCACCGCCTTACGGTGCAGGAATATAAGACGAGGCCTGAATCCGGCCTCGTTCTTATAATGGATAACGTCCGCAGCGCGTACAATGTGGGGAGTGCTTTCCGGACAGCCGATGCCTTCGGGGTGGACAAAGTCTTTCTTTGCGGCATCTGCGCAGCTCCTCCATCGGTCGAAATCCATAAGACTGCCCTTGGAGCTGAAGATTCCGTGGAGTGGGAGCACTGCGACAACACTTTAGAAACGGTGAAAAGTCTTAAGGCCCGGGGGTTTACGGTAATAAGTGTGGAACAGACCCGGAATTCCGTGTGCCTGTCCGATTTTAAGCGCAGGGCCGGAGAAAAGCTTGCCCTGGTTTTTGGGAATGAGGTCGACGGGGTTCAGCAGGAGGTCGTGGACGAGAGCTCTTTCGCCCTGGAAATCCCTCAGCAGGGGACAAAACACTCGCTGAACGTGTCGGTAAGCGTTGGCGTTGTGCTGTGGCAGATTCAGGGTTGACAAATTGTCAGTGGCACAGACCTTGCTCCCTTTATGGACAGAAATTTTTCAAAAAAAATATTGCTATGATTAAACCACTTGCAGACAGAGTTTTGATTGAACCTCAGGAGGCTCAGAGCAAAACAGCGGGGGGACTCTATATTCCCGATACCGCAAAAGAAAAACCACAACAGGGTAAAGTTCTCTCTACCGGTCCCGGCAAGGCGGACGAACCTATGGAGGTTAAGGCGGGAGACGTTGTCCTGTACGGAAAATATGCCGGGACAGAGGTTACCGTCGATGACAAAAAATATCTTATCGTTAAGCAGTCTGACATTTTAGCTATTATGTAATTATGGCAAAGGAAATTCAATTCAATACGGAGGTCCGCTCCAAGATGAAGAACGGAGCCGATGCGCTCGCAAACGCAGTTAAGGTTACTCTCGGCCCTAAGGGTCGCAATGTAGTTATCGATAAAAAGTTCGGAGCTCCCGCCGTTACAAAGGACGGCGTTACCGTTGCAAAGGAAATCGAGCTCGAGGACCGTTTCGAGAATATGGGTGCGCAGATGGTTAAGGAAGTGGCATCCAAGACCAACGAGCAGGCAGGAGACGGAACAACTACGGCCACTGTCCTTGCACAGGCTATCATAAACGTGGGAATCAAGAACGTTACTGCCGGCGCCAACCCTATGGACCTTAAAAGAGGAATAGACAAGGCTGTGACCGAAGTCGTTGCAGAACTCAAGAAGCACAGTCAAAGCGTGGGCGACGACTACTCCAAGGTTGAACAGGTAGGTACCGTTTCTGCCAACAACGACAATTATATAGGAAAGCTCATCGCTGATGCAATGTCCAAAGTCAAGAAGGACGGAGTTATCACGGTGGAGGAAGCAAAGGGAACCGAGACCGAAGTCAAGGTTGTAGAGGGAATGCAGTTCGACCGCGGTTACATCTCTCCTTATTTTATGACCAATGGCGACAAGATGGAAGCTGAACTCACCAATCCTTATATATTGGTAACCGACAAGAAGATCAGTACTATGAAAGATCTGCTGCCTCTGCTCGAGCCTATCGCCCGTGAGGGAAAGGAACTTCTCATTATCGCTGAGGATGTGGATGGCGAGGCTCTTACGACTCTGGTTGTTAACCGCCTGCGCGGTTCGCTCAAGGTTGTCGCTGTAAAGGCTCCCGGATTCGGTGACCGCCGCAAGGAAATGCTGCAGGATATAGCTGTTCTGACAAAGGCTCAGGTTATTTCGGAAGAAAGAGGCTTTTCTCTTGAAAATGCGACTCCCGATATGCTCGGCAAGGCCGAAAAGGTTACCGTCACAAAGGAGAATACAACCATAGTTGGCGGGGCCGGCAGCAAAGCCGACATCAAGGACAGGGCAGACCAGATTCGCAAGCAGATTGCCACTACCACTTCCGACTACGACAAGGAAAAACTCCAGGAGCGTCTCGGAAAGCTTGCAGGAGGCGTGGCTGTTCTTTATGTAGGCGCAACTACCGAGGTCGAGATGAAGGAAAAGAAAGACAGAGTGGAAGATGCTCTGAACGCAACCCGTGCCGCTGTCGAGGAAGGCTATCTTCCCGGAGGCGGAGTCGCTTACATTCGTGCGGCTTCCTGTCTGGAAAAACTCAAGGGCGCCAACGAAGACGAGACTACCGGAATCAGAATTATTGCCAAGGCAATCGAAGAGCCTCTGAGGCAGATTGCGGCAAACGCCGGGGTTGATGGAGCTGTCATTGTGCAGAAGGTAAAGGAGGGCAAGGGCGATTTCGGTTACAACGCCCGCACCGACGAATATATTAATATGTATGAAGCCGGTGTCATTGATCCTACCAAGGTTGCGCGTGTTGCTCTCGAAAATGCTGCAAGTGTTGCCGGAATGTTCCTCACTACCGAATGTGGTATTGTAGATATCCCGGAGCCTGCTTCAGCCGCTCCTGCAATGCCTGCAGGCGGTATGATGTAGGGAAGAAAAAACTTTTTTTAAAAAAAATTGAAAAAAATTTGTCAATTAAAAAATAAGTACTACCTTTGCAATCCCGTTCGAACACCGAGCGGGATTTTCTCACAAAAAGAGAGAAAAGTTCTTTGAGAGATTTTTGGTTTTTGCGAGTGAAACGACGATAGAGAGCGTGAGCAACCTGGCGGTTGTGACCGGTCGAGAGAGGAAGTTGAGCGAAGGAAAAAACAAAAAGATCCAAAGAAAGTTCTTTGAATTATTGAAAGGAAAGTACAAGCAAGAAAGTACCAAGAACTAGGAAAATCGAGAGCGTTAATTCTTTTAGGA
>JAZRVN010000050.1:0-120029 GCA_045599225.1 Candidatus Cryptobacteroides sp. | reverse complement strand
GCTGAGTTCAAGGTCGTCCTCAGACCTGACGAATCCTCGAAGAAATTCTCGGTCCTTCCCCTGCGATGGATTGTGGAGAGGTCTTTCTCTTGGTTGGAAAACTTCAGGAGGATTGCCATGGACTATGAATTTTACTCAGAAACGGGGGTAGCGATGGTTCAACTCGCTTTCTGCCGGCTCATGTATAACAAAATTTACGATTGAAATTTAAACAGCTTCTAAAGCGACAGGATGAGGCCGAAACGGAGTTCGAGGATTGGAATCTGAAAAAATAGCCGTTATCGAAGCAGCCTATTTCTGAGTTCCCAGAAAGCCACGGCGGCGGCAGCGGCGACGTTCAGCGAATCCACGTTGTTCTTCATAGGAATCCGCACCACGTAGTCGGCTTTGGAAATCGCTTCGCGTGAAAGTCCGTCCCCCTCAGTACCCATAATCAGGGCAAGACGGTCGATGTCTTTGAGTACGGGGTCGTCCAAAGTGATGCTCCGGTCGGTCAGAGCCATCGCCGCTGTCTTGAAACCATACTTGTGCAGAGCGTCAATCGGAGAGTCGAGCCAAGTCCAGGGCGCCTGAAATACTGTCCCCATTGAAACTCTCACAGCACGGCGGTTCAGAGGGTCACAGGTGGTTCGGGTCAGAAGCACCGCATCCACGCCAAGTGCAATCGCCGAGCGGAAGATGGCTCCGATATTGGTGGTATTGGTTACGCTGTCTATTACAACAACTCTGTGTGAGTCCTTTAGAACCTCTTCCACAGAGGGAAGATGGGGACGGTGCATAGCACACATTACAATTCTTGTAAGCGGAAATCCCGTCAGATTCTTCAACAGTTCCCGGCTACCGTAGTATACTGGAATGTCGCCTACCCGTTCGAGCACCTGCGCTGCAATTCCGTCCAGATGTTTTTCTTCCGTCATCAGCGCATAGGGAACATAGCCGGCATCAAGGGCAAGATTTATTACCTTCCCGCTTTCGGCTATGAAAAGTCCATTCTCAAACAATCTCCTGTCGCAGAGTTGCGCCTCTGTAAGCGAGGAAAAGATTTCTACTCCCGGGTCTGACAGAGAATTGACTTTTATGAATGGCATAGTGTTGTTTGAGTTTTCTCAGGCTGTTTTCAATCTTTGCAAAGATATCGAAAACTCCTTGAAATCGGTAAAAAAATCCGAGAATCTGTTTCTGTTCAGGAATCTGCTGAAGTCTTCGAACTTAAACGTCAGCCATTTCGGCGAACCCGAAGGATTCGGAAGGTAACCGATGAAAGCAATGTCTTTGTCGTTATCCGTTTCGTAATGGACATTCTCAATGGAAAAATCGTAGGGATATTTCTTCAGGAATACCTTTTCAGCATATTGTACCGCATCTGCCGCATCTGCATCCCTGCTCCATAACAGACTGAAATCCCTGATGTCTATAACCGTCCTCAGTCGCTGCATACTTTCGGGGCTCAGTTTCTCCCATACTTCCCTATAGGTGAACAGAACCTTGCTTGAGGACTGTTCGACAGCCTTGCATATTTCCCCGGCTGTTTCTTCCGCCCTCACAGGTACAACAGCCGCTCCGCAGGTGTTGATGGCCAGGAAAGTTATAGTCCTGCGGGCCGATTCGTCTGCACAGATTGCAATCCGGTCGCCTTTCTGCAGGCCGCAACCCTTGAATATAATGCGGAGCTTCTCTATCTGTTCGGCTACCTCTCCGAAAGTGAAGCCCTCTCCGTTCAGGTCGCTCAGCGCCTTGTTTTTCCAACCGCGGCTCATAGCCCGGGTGAGTAAGTTCAGATAGTGAGTCATAGGACATTGATTTTTATGCAAATTTAGAGTGCGGTTGAACATTATGAAAATTATGCGATAATCAGGTATGAAAATTGTCATAAAATGCCGTTTTGGCGGAAAAATTCCTATATTTGTGGTATGAAATTAGGGAAAAGTTATTTTCGTACCATATAGAATCCTTCAATTGCGGCAACTATGTCAAACGCTTTTAAATTAAAGGACGGCCTGCTTCCGCAGTTTGTTTATCCTGTTGTTCTGTCGGGGTTTTTCCTTGGCTGCGTCCTGCTCTATAATCCTTTCGACCTTAAAGGATATTATTCCTTCGGGGATTTCAATCCCGGCTTCCATTTCGTTATGCTATCCTGCATAATTCTGGTATGTTCGCTCATCGCAAGACTGTTTCTTTTTCTGTATGTCAGTAAGTTCGAAATGAAATGGTGGCAGTACGTGACCTGGTGCTTCTGCGAAATGGCTGTAATTTCCGGCTTTGCAGCTCTTTACACTACGTTGTTCAAGGCAAATGAAGGCGGTTATTTCGAGGCTCTCCAGGACAGTTTCAAGTTCATATATCTGTTGCTCATATACCCTTATCTCGTATTGACGCTCGGCAGGATAATTTCCCTCAGGAACGAGGAACTGAAAGCAAAAGAATCCTTGTCCGACAATTCTCTTCTCAGATTTTACGATGAACACAAACGTTTGAAACTGTCGGTTGTTCCATCTTCGGTGCTGTACGTAAGCTCCGAGTTCAATTATGTGAAAATTCATTATCTCGATGCAGGCAAGGTGAAAAGCTATCTGCTGCGTTCTTCGATGAAAAGCCTAGAACGCATAGAGTCAAAGGCCCTGGTACGCTGCCAGCGCAGTTATTTTGTCAATCCCGAGCACGTCACCGTGCTTCGAAAAGATTCCGAAGGTTTTATTTTTGCCGAGATGAACATTCCTCAAATTCCGGCGATACCGGTCAGCAAGCATTACTACGATACACTCTCTTCGCTGCTATAACTTTCACGGAATCTTAGTATATTTGCAGTTCGATGTTGGACATTCTTAAGGCAATACTCGTTGGAATCTGTGCCTCTGCTCCACTGGGGCCGGTGTGTATTCTCGTGCTTCAGAAAACCTTGAACTATGGTAGGAATGCCGGTTTCGTAACAGGGTTGGGATCGGCGTTTGCCGATACTCTGTTTGCGTCGGTGGCAATTCTTGCGGTTGCTGCCGTGCAGAAATTCATCGAAGACAACAGCGGTATCATTATGCTGGCCGGAGGATTGATTGTCATAGCCGTGGGGATATCAATGGCTGTACGCAGGTCTATGGACCAGTGCGGCAGGGTGCGGAAGGTCTCCGCTAAATTTCCGCTGCAGGCTTTCTTTCTGGCCCTTTCAAACCCGGGAGCATTGGCACTTATGTTCGCCCTGATGCTTATTTTCAATATCGACGCCGGCTCCGACAAACTGCTTTCCATCCTGGGAGTGGCAATCGGTTCCGCCCTGTGGTGGATGATTCTCACGCTGATTTCCGACAAACTCGGGAGGAATCTTAATTTCAAAACCTTACTTAAAATTAACAGAATAGTGGGAGCCTTGGTGGCCGCCTTCGGACTTTGGATGGTTGCAAAAGGCACTTTGGCTATCCTCTGACATTCACAATAATGAAATACGGTTTTATTATCAAGAATCTTGTGCTGGCGCTCATATTAGTGCTGGTTCTTGTTTTCGGCTCCAACGCATTGCTTAAAAGTTGTACGAAACACAATGTTTCCGTGGAAGTTCCCGATCTTAGGGGAATGTCTGTCCAACAGGCCTGCGCCGTGGCACAGAACGCCGGTATGGCCCTTACCGTCAAGGATTCCATATTCACCTCCGATTTGGAAAAGGGCGCTGTGTTCGCTCAATATCCCAGGGCCGGTGCCAGAGTTAAGCCAAACCGCGATTTGGATATCACAATCAATGCGTTCTCCAACCTTAAGGTCACTATGCCTTCACTTATTGGAAGTTCTCTGCGTCAGGCCAAGGCGGAACTTCAATCGCGCTCGCTTGTCCTCGGACGGCTCAATTATGTCCCTGACATTGCTACCAACGTGGTCCTGCGCCAGCGCTCCAACGGAAAGGATATTTTTGCCGGGGATATTGTCGAGGCAGGGTCTGTCATAGACCTGGATCTCGGTCTCAATTATGAAGAAGGCAATACAAGCGTTCCCGACGTACGTTCGTTAAGTTACAGAAAGGCGGCCGATGTCCTTAAGGATTATTCCCTCAATGTCGTCGCAAAATTCCCCAAGTCCGTCAGTACATATGCCGACACTCTTGCCGCGGTGGTTGTGCAGCAGTCTCCCGAGCCTTCCGTGCAGACAGTGAGAATGGGTACAACCGTTACCGTTACAATGAAACTTCCTAAATCTGCCGTTCGCTGATGGAAGAGTTCGAGCACTTCAGGCTTGTCGTCGACAAGGGGCAGACTCCGCTGCGGATAGACAAGTTTATGTCTTCCCATATGGAGGATACTTCCCGTCATCGCATCCAGCTTGCTCTGAAGGCCGGATATGTAAGGGTAGGCGATAAAGTGGTGAAAGCCAATTTCATTGTCCGTCCCCAGGACGTTATCCGCTTTATGATGCCCTACCGTCCGCGTGGAGTGGAGATTGTACCGCAGGATATTCCCCTTGACATAGTTTATGAAGACGATGACCTTCTGGTCGTAAACAAACCTGCGGGAATGGTGGTGCACCCCGGACACGGGAATTACGATGGAACGCTCGTGAACGCACTCTGCTTTCATTTCGGGATAAAGCAGAATGTCGATGAGGGTGACGAGCGGATGGGAATGCTGGTGCATCGTATCGACAAGGATACTTCGGGCCTTCTGCTTGTCGCGAAAAAAGACGAAGCCCATTTTTCGCTGGCAAAACAGTTCTTCGAGCACAGTACCGAACGTTGCTACAATGCAGTGGTATGGGGCAATGTCAAGGAAGATGAAGGGACGGTCGAAGGATACATCGGGCGCGACCCCAACGACAGGCTCAGATACAAGCCGGTAGAAGACGAAACCAAGGGCAAATGGGCCGTGACCCATTACCGCGTGCTGGAACGTTTCGGGTATGTGACTTTTGTGGAATGCCGGCTGGAAACCGGGAGGACGCATCAGATAAGGGTGCATATGAGCTCTATCGGACATCCTCTGTTCAATGACGAACGCTACGGAGGCTCCGAAATCAGGAAAGGAACGATTTATTCCAAATACCGACAATTCATACGCAACTGTTTCGAAATCTGTCCCCGACAGGCACTGCACGCCAAAACGCTGGGCTTCACTCATCCGTCGAAGCGCAAGCGTATGAGCTTCGACTCATCGCTCCCTCAGGATATGGCCGCCCTGCTTGACAAATGGAGGAAATATTGCAACAATATGCCCGCAGAGGAGGAATATGATGAATAAAAAACTTGCTGTAATTCTGGTGCTGCTGTTTGCAGTGCTTATGAGCCTTCCCTGGCTGGTGCCCCATATGGGCTGGGTCGCTCTCTTCGCGTTCATTCCCTTGCTGTGCCTTGACCGCCTGGCCGATTTCGCCCGTCCAAAATGTTTCTTCCTGTGGTATTTCGCCGCTTTCCTGCTTTGGAACGCCGCCACTACCTTCTGGGTATGCAATGCCACTGTAGGAGGAGGAATCGCGGCAATGGTGGTAAATGCCTCCATTATGTCCGGAATTTGGTTCCTGTTCCGTTTGTCCAAGAAGAAATTTTCCGGAATCGTTCCTTACGTTTTCCTCGCCGTTGTGTGGATTGCCTGGGAACGGACTTTTTTCAATACCCAGATTTCCTGGCCCTGGCTGACCCTCGGCAATGCTTTCGCCCGTACCACCACTCTTGTCCAGTGGTATGAGGTAACCGGCGTACTGGGAGGTTCCCTCTGGATCTGGGGAGTAAATCTCGGGCTTTTCGCCCTGATGGTTAACCTGTCCAACGGAAATTTCGCAGGATGGAACCGCCGCTGCAGGATAGTTTTCCCCCTCCTTTTGGGTCTTTTTATCCTTGTGCCCGCCGTTGCGTCCGAACTGCGCTATTCTTCCTACGCCGAAGACAGCTGCGGTACGGTAAACATTGTGATAGGGCAGACCAACTTCGACCCGTATCAGAAATACACCTCGGTTACTCAGACCCTGCAGAATTCTGCGCTTCTGGAGCAGTTCTCCAAGGGGATGGAAAACAGTTGCTTTTCCTCGACCCTGCTGATCGCCCCCGAGTCATTTACTGCCGATGTCTGCATCAATGACGTAAAATCGGGCCCATCGGTACAGACTTTCCTTTCTTTCCTGGGAAATTACCCCGGGAGTGAAATGCTCATCGGCGCATCCACCTATGAAATGTTCTACCGGAATTCGGCCCCTTCTCCGCTGGCGAGAAGTTTCGGCCAGGGCCGATGGTATGAGACGCACAACAGCGCGCTTCTGCTTTCCAATACCCGCGAACCTCAGATTTATCACAAGAGCAAACTGGTAGTCGGAACCGAACTTATGCCTTTCCCCCGGATTCTGGCCCCTATCGACGATGCTCTGGGCGGAGTGCTGGCCCGTTGCGTCCCCCAGAAGGAGATCAGCGTTATGCATCTGCAGGACAATACTCCGTTCGGATGCGCCATCTGCTACGAATCGGTGTATGGAGATTTCTGTACCGGATATGTACGCAAGGGCGCTCAGTTCCTCGCCGTCATTACCAATGACGGATGGTGGGGTGACACTCCGGGATACCGTCAGCACTTCAGCTACTCCCGCTTGCGCGCTATCGAACTTCGCAGGGACATAGCCCGCAGCGCAAATACGGGAATATCGGCAATCATAAATCAAAGGGGAGACGTAGTGGAGGAAACCGGATGGTGGGTTCCGGACTATATTTCATCGTCGGTGAACTGTTCGCAGAAAATCACTCCGTTTGCACGTTGGGGAGACGTGACCGGAAGGGCCTGCAGCTTTGCAGCCCTGTTGCTTCTTGCCCTGCTTTTGTGCAGATTCCTTATTCGAAAAGCGTAGGAAGGTTCTCGTTAAGTCCCTTAAGGACAGTCTCCATTACCGATTTCCGAATCAAAGCCGACCGCGACTCCACCTTGAAGCGTTGGCAGTATTCGTTTATGGCTTTGATCTCTCTCTCATTGAACAGGATGGTTTTTCTGCAGGTGCGTTTGAGTGAAGCCCTTTCCTTTGCCAGGAAATCGGGATTTACACCACTGAATTTTCTGCTCTTTCTTGCCATAACTCCACAAATATAGCAGAAATTTAATATATTTACATCTGTTATGACCGTGGTAATAGAGAAATCCTGGGGTTCGGCATTGGCTCAGGAGTTTGAAAAGCCGTATTTCCAGCAGCTGGTTCGTCGCCTTCACAGTGAGAAGGCACAGGGAATCCGCATATATCCTCCCGGAAACTGCATTTTCAAGGCTTTCGACCTTTGTCCCTTGGACAAGGTGAAGGTCGTTATTCTGGGACAGGACCCATACCATGGAGAAGGTCAGGCAATGGGTCTGTCCTTCAGTGTTCCCGACGGCGTTCCGGCTCCACCTTCCCTCAGGAATATTTTCAAGGAGATAGAAAACGAACTTGGAATCAGAATGTCCGGCCGGCCCAATCTTGAAAAATGGGCGGCTCAGGGGGTTTTGCTGCTGAATGCGGTGCTTACTGTAAGAGCCGGAGAACCAACTTCCCATTCTGCAATAGGCTGGCAGCTGTTTACCGACGAGGTCATAAGAATCGTATCTCAGCAATGCGAAGGTGTGGTCTTCCTTTTATGGGGGAATTATGCCCGCAGTAAGGCGGGGCTTATCGACCAGTCCCGTCATACAGTTCTGCAGGCCGCGCATCCTTCACCTCTGGCACGCGGTGCCTTCTTCGGGTGCGGCCATTTTGCCCTTGCCAATGACATCCTCCTTTCTCAGGGCAAGACTCCCATCGACTGGATACTGTGAGATTCCAAATTATGCGGGAGCAAGGAGCCGAGGGGCCAGGGGATGTGCCCCAATATAAAAGGTGAGCTACTCCAGCGGCTCACCTTTCTTGTTGTACAACTCATACTGCAGGATGCTGTACTCGGTAACTTCTACCAGTTTCAGCTTGCACTTGTACTTCTTTTTCCATCTGTTGACAAAAGAGTTGAACACGCCCCGGCAAAGGTATGCCCCCAGAATGGGACTGGTCTTGAGAATAAGACTGTCCAGACCTTTGTCGTTGACATAGAAGGCAATCTGACGTTCGATCTGCTCGTCGATTACCACTGTAGAGACGATTTTGCCCGTTCCGTGACACAGAGGACATTGCTCCGTGGTATTGATTCTGGTAACGGGGCGGATACGCTGACGCGTAATCTGCATCAACCCGAATTTAGTGAGAGGCAGCACGTTGTGTTTTGCCCGTTCGCCGCTCATTAGCTCTACCATATACTTGTAGAGTTCGTTGCGGTGGTCAGCCGAATCCATATCGATGAAATCGACAATCACAATGCCTCCCATATCCCGAAGTCTGAGTTGACGGGCGATTTCCTCGGCCGCCAGTCTGTTGACTTCGTACGAATTCTCCTCCTGGTCATCGGATTTGGCTCGAATGCCACTGTTGACGTCTATGACGTTGAGGGCTTCGGTAGTTTCGATTACCAGATAAGCTCCCTGCTTGAGGGGTACGACTTTTCCGAAGCTGCTCTTGATTTGACGGGTAACTTCGAAGTAGTCAAAGATGGGTTCCTTCCCTTCGTAAAGTTTTACGATTTTCTCCTGATCCGGAGAAATCGTGCTTACGTAGTCTCTGGTTTCTTCATAGACAGTCTTGTCGTTCACGTAGATATTCGAGAAACTGTCGTTCAGAAGGTCTCTCAGGATTGCAGTGGTCTTGCTGCATTCAGAGAAGAGCAGACCTACGCTCTTGCGCTTTTCGAACTTTTTCCAGGATCCCTCCCATTTGCTGATAAGAGATTTAAGCTCAGCTACCAGTACCGAGGCATTCTTGCCTTCAGCGGCAGTGCGGATAATCGCTCCGTAATTGGGAGGAAGGATACTCTGGACAAGAGTTTCCAGTCTGCGTTTTTCTTCACGGGAAGAAATTTTTTGGGAAATGCTCACCTTTTGGGCGAAGGGGAGCAGTACAATGTTGCGTCCTGCCAATGAGATTTCGGCCGAAAGCCTTGACCCTTTTGTAGAAATGGGCTCCTTGACAATCTGCGCCATTATCATTTGTCCGGGTTTCAGATAGGTTTCTATCCTGCCGTCCTTTACGAGAGGCTGCCCCAACTTGATGCTGCCGAAGAGATCTCCGGCATTGCGGTTCGGGTTAGTTTCCTTTACGAACTTGTCGAATGCGGGGAAGTACAACCCGAGGTCCAGATAATGGATGAATGCTTCTTTGTCTTCACCGATGTCCACGAAAGCGGCGTTGAGCGAGGGCAGTATCTTCCTGACTTTTCCAAGCAGAACATCCCCGACCCCAAAGCTTCCCTCTTTGGTTGACTCGTGGCTCAGCTCTATCAGCCTGTGGTTTTCCAGCAAGGCGATTCGAACTTCGGAAGCCCCGGCATCAACCACCAGGTTCTTTTCGTTTTTTTCCAGTTCCATTGACATTGAGCTTATTTAAAAAAAAGCCGTAAATGTACGGCCATTCAAAACGAAAGACCCTGCGGATCTCCCGCCGGGTCTCCCGCGACTATTTCTTCTTATGTCTATTCTTGCGCAAACGTTTTTTACGTTTGTGAGTAGCCATTTTGTGTCTTTTATGCTTCTTTCCGTTGGGCATAGATATGGTTTGTTAAATTATTTGATCGTAAAGACTTTCGCAGGCTTGAATGCGGGAATGTCGTGAGCGGGAATTGTGATGGTGGTCTTCTTCGTAATGTTTCGTGCGGCCTTCTGTGCGCGATGCTTTACTATGAAACTTCCGAATCCGCGGAGATATACGGGCTCATTGTTGGATACGGAATCCTTTACACTTTCCATAAATGCCTCTACTACCGTCTGAACGGTAATCTTCTCAATTCCGGTAGCCTTTGCAACCTGATTAACGATGTCTGCTTTAGTCATATTGTCAGTCTTTAATGTTTGTCTTTTCCCCATATGGGAGTGCAAAAATAGAGTTAAATTTTTAATATTCAAAATTCTATGGTTATTTTTGACAGCATTTTTTATGGCACGTCAATTGACAATATACCCGCAGATTATAAATACTGACATTTTGGCAAAAAATATGAATATCGAGACAGAGTTTATGCTTCCGGGAAGTTCGGAAGTAAGTATCATTCCAGTAATGCAGGGCGAAGGTGTGCCTCCTGTCGAAGACTCGGAGTTGCCTGATACACTGCCGATTCTGGCACTTCGCAACGCTGTCGTTTTTCCGGGGACAATTTTCCCCATAACCATCGGTCGTGACAAATCTGTCAGACTTATCAGAGATGCCGAGAAAAACGGCTTCTTCATCGGGGCTGTGCCTCAGATCGACGTTATGGTCGAAGATCCCCAGCAGGAAGACCTGTACCCGTATGGAACGGTTACAAAAATAATCCGTACCCTGGATATGCCCGACGGCACCATTACTGCCATCCTTCAGGGCTATAAGCGGATGGAACTGGATGCAGTGCTCGGCTATGAGCCATATATCACTGCCCGGGTGCATTATCTCAGCGAAGAGACCCACGGTTGCGAGGACCACGATGCCAGGGCTATCACGGAGTCGCTCAAGGAGAAGGCCATACAACTTATAAAAGGTTCGAATTTCGCTTCCAAGGAAGCTGTGGGTGCTCTCAGGGGAATCGACAATCTGCATTTTCTGGTGAATTTCATCGCCACAACGGTTGAGGTTGACAATTTTACCGACCGGATGGAACTGCTGCAGTACGACGACGTCAAGCTTCGCGCTCTGAAGCTTTTGTCCATTCTGGGCTCCCAGCTCGAACTCCTGAAGATAAAACAGGAAATCAACCAGAAGGTAAAGAGCGAGATAGACCAGCAGCAGAGGGAATATTACCTTAACAACCAGCTGCGTACCATTCAGGAAGAACTTGGTATGGACGATGCCGAGGAATTCGACCGCTTCCGTGCCAGGGCTGCGGAAAAGAAATGGCCCGAGGCCGTCGCTAAGCAGTTCGAGAAGGAATTGGCAAAGCTCGAAAAATACAATCCCAGTTCCCCTGACTACAGTGTACAGTACAATTTCCTGGAATTCCTGCTGAACCTCCCCTGGGGCGAGATGAGTAAGGACAATCTTGACCTGTCTCACGCCCAGAGGGTCCTTGACAAGGATCATTTCGGTCTGGACAATGTAAAGGACCGTATCATAGAATACCTTGCCGTACTTAAGCTCAAGGGAAATATGAAATCTCCTATCCTGTGCCTTTACGGCCCTCCGGGAGTTGGCAAGACATCTCTTGGAAAGTCTGTCGCAAAGGCCCTTGGACGCAAGTACGTTCGGATTTCCCTGGGTGGAATGCACGATGAGGCTGAAATCCGCGGTCACCGCAAAACCTATGTGGGAGCGCTTCCGGGCCGTATTCTCAACGGTATCGAGCGTGCCGGGACATCCAACCCCGTAATCGTGCTCGACGAAATAGATAAGCTCTCATCGGATTTCAAAGGCGATCCGTCGTCGGCTTTGCTGGAAGTGCTCGACCCCGAGCAGAACGCCACCTTCCACGACAACTACCTGGATATAGATTATGACCTCAGCAATGTGCTCTTCATAACCACCGCCAACGGAATTTCCAGCATTCAGCCTGCGCTGCTCGACAGAATGGAATTGATTAATGTGAGTGGATATCTTGCCGAGGAGAAGGCCGAAATAGCCAAAAAATATCTGGTTCCCAAGCAACTCGAGGAGCACGGGCTCAAAAAAGGCGCACTCAAGATAGACTCAAACGCTATCCGGGATATAATTGACAACTATACTCACGAATCCGGAGTCCGCACCCTTGAAAAGCAGATAGCGAAAATCGCCCGGGTAACCGCGAAGAAAATAGCTCTGGAGCAGGAGTATCCCTCTACAATCAGGAAGGAGCATCTGAAGGAATACCTTGGACTTCCGACCGCCTTCCACGATTCACAGGAAGGCAACGAGTTCCCCGGAGTGGTCACCGGACTGGCCTGGACCCAGATGGGCGGAGAAATTCTGTTCGTAGAGAGCAGTGTAAGCGAGGGTAAGGGCGTTATGACAATGACCGGAAACCTCGGAGACGTAATGAAGGAATCCGCAACCATTGCCTACCAGTATATCAAGGCTCATCCGCAGATGGCCCGCATAAGTGCCGAGGATTTTGCCAAGAAGGATATTCACGTGCACGTTCCCGAAGGCGCTACTCCCAAGGACGGTCCTTCCGCCGGAATCACGATGGTAAGTTCAATGGTAAGTGCCCTCCGGGGCAAGGCCGTGAAGAAAGGCATAGCAATGACCGGGGAGATGACCCTTCGCGGCAAGGTGCTGCCTGTGGGCGGAATCAAGGAAAAGATTCTTGCTGCCAAGCGGGCGGGAGTGAACACTATCGTCATTTGCGAAGACAACCGCAAGGACATTGAAGATATCAAGGAAATCTACGTAAAGGGGCTCAGCTTCCATTACGTAAAGGATATCGGGGATGTGATAGACTTTATCTTCTAAAGACTCTGTTCCAGTTGAGGAAGATTCTCGACTTCGAGACGGCGGCCCGCAATAAGGCCGTCGTTTTTTATTACAAACAGTTTGGGTGTGGAAAGTACCCCGTAGCTTTGGACAAAGTCGGATTCCATTTCCGGGTCCCACAGATGGATTACTTTCAATTTGCAGTTCCCAAGTTTGAATTCCCTTCTCCATTTCTTCCATTTAGCCTTGTCAGTGCCGACATAGACGGCATAAAAATCGGCCCCGGCCTTCCATTCCTTAAGGATTTCAGGCAATAATGCTGTTTCCAGCTTGCACTTGGCGCAGTCGGTATCATAAAAGAAGAGAATTGCACTGTGACCCGGGCGGGGGATTACTCTCTTGCCTCCGCAGGGCCTGCAGAGCGCCAGAGAGGGGGCCTGAAGGCCGATGAGTGACTGCCGGTTGAATCGGGTGAATACCTTCGCCTCCAAATATTTCTCCTCGCTGGAGAACTCCGCCCGACGGTTCTCGAACCAATTGTCCCACAAATATATGGCAACGGCCTCATCGCCCATCAACGGCGATTTGCTGTATTTATTGAACAGCCTTTCGGCCAGATGGTTGAGTATAAGGCTGTCGCCGACGGATGACAGCAGAAAATCGCATTCCTGCTGCTTGACCTCCACCGGTTCGAGGCTTATCAGGCCGGTGTACCTGTCTGCCAGCGAGTCCAGCTTTTCCAATACAAGCGAGTCACACGCGTCGGGGCAGTCCGTGTATGCCCGGCCGACTGAGAGTATCGGAACAAGAACGGCTGTGAGTATGGCGGCCAGCCGTTTCATTCGACCTCCGGGAGTTCGACGCCGGGAACCGTGAACATCGACGTATCCCCTTTGTGCTTGATGATATCCCTCACTGCGCTGGAAGAAATGTGAGCGAATTCCTGGGCTGTAGGAATTATTATGGTCTCGATCTCGGGGGCCATACGGCGGTTTGCATCGGCAATCGCCCGCTCGTTTTCGAAATCGAGCATATTCCTCACTCCACGTACAATGTGGCGGATGCCCATCTGACGGCAAACATCTACGGTAAGCCCGTCATAACATATTACGCTCACCCCCGGCAATCCCTTTACCGCTTCGGTGATAATCGCCGTTCTCTGGTCCATATCGAAAAATCCGCGCTTGTCCTGGTTCACACCCACGGCAACCACAACTTCATCGAACATTGTGAGCGCCCGGTTCAATATATTCAGATGCCCGGCTGTAAAGGGATCGAACGATCCCGGGAACATTGCTTTTGATTTCATACAAAATTCATTTTAATCTCTCCTTGCAAGTCCTATGTAGTAGAACAGAGTGGCAAGGGACCCCAGCGCGGCTATCACGTATGTAAGAGCAGCCCATTTGAGCGCGTCGGCAGCCATATCCTGAGTGTCGAAATCGGAAATCCCGGAGCAGTTTAGCCATTCCAGTGCCCGGTGGCTGGCATTGATTTCCACCGGCAGGGTAATGAAACTGAAGAGGGTGGTTGCCGCGAACAGTCCTATTCCCAGATACAGCAAAGTGGGGCCTAAAAAATTGGCGACCAGAAGCCCGAGCAGAAGAACCCAGGTTACGGTCTTGTTAGCGAAAGTGACCACCGGAACCAGAGCCGAACGCAACTTGAGCGGGGCGTAGCCTCTGGCGTGCTGAATGGCGTGTCCGGTTTCGTGGGCTGCCACTGCGGCGGCGGCAATGCTGCGCTGCGAATATACGGCCTCACTCAGATTCACTGATTTGTCGGCCGGGTTGTAATGGTCTGTAAGCATACCCTGGGTGGACATTATCTTTACGTCGGTAATCCCGTGATCCCTAAGCATTTTTGCCGCAACCTCGGCCCCTGTAAGTCCTCCCCTGGTGGCTATGCGGGAATATTTGGCGAATTTCGCATTCAGAGTCTGCTGGATGATGAAAGAGAAAATCATCACCCCTATCATTATTATCCAAAGAAATGATGTAGTCATATTCTGTTTTAATAAACCATTATTTCGTCCAGGAAGAAATAGCCCCAGAAATGGTTGCGTTCTGTCCTGAGCCGTATATACCTTGTTTTCACAGTATCGAATTGGGCAATAAGCCTGGGGAAGCTGACCTCGTTGCCTCTTTCCTGCGGAATCACTATGCGCCTGAAATTTGCTTTCCCCTCAGGGCCGTTGTATGGCTCGCGGCGCCACCTTCCGCCTCCGCTTTCCCTGCCGTCAGGTTTTTCGCCTATGCAGGCCACGGTGGTAAAGTTCACTCCGTCGTCCGAAATCTGGAATTCAGCGTATTCCGGGGTGTCCATATCCCGCTGCTTGCGGTAAAATTCGGCCTCTATCCTGCTTACATCCATTGCCCGGCCGAGATCGATTGTAACGTCGAAGTTTCCGGTAGTGCCTTGCCAGCGGTCATCCCTGTAGCTCCATCCTCCGAGAATTCCGTCGGTAAGGGTGGCCTCTTTAGCCGCGGGATAACCTCCGCTCCATTTGCAGCCCTCGTTATAGATTACTTTGCATCCTCTTGCCAGATGCTCCGCCGTCTTGTGGAACCCGTCTCTGTTGCCGGCCTCTGATGCAAGGTCGAATGCGTGATATCCGGCATCGAGCATCTGAGCGTTCAAATCCAGGGCCCGGGTGCGGAACTTGTCGTAGCCGTCTTTGTTTTCGCTCTGCGTCCAGCCTATCTCGGCTATGGCCAGGCCTCTGGGCCAGTACATATATTCGGCATACTCGTCGGATACGATATATTCTCCCCAGAGATTAGCCTGCACGCCGGTAATGTGGGAAGGGTCTGCAATATCATCCGTGGGGTTGTAGCTGTAGATTTTTTCCAGAGGCAGATAAACCCCGTATGCGGCGGGTTCCTTGTCCGGTTTGTCCTGCGCTGCGTCTATGTAGCAGAATTTGCCGGGGGTCATAATGGCATCGTGTCCGAGTTCGGTGGCCTTGTTTCCTCCTTCGATTCCCCTCCAGGACATTACGGTAGCATTTGGTGCAAGGCCTCCCTCCAGAATCTCATCCCAGCCGATTATATGTCTTCCGTGACTTTCCAGATACCTTTCAATCCTCTTTATGGTATAGCTCTGGAGTTCGTTTACATCCTTTAGCCCTTCGTCTGCAATGCGTTTCTGACAGTCAGGGCAGGTTTGCCAGGCTTTTTTGTTGGCTTCGTCGCCCCCGATGTGAATGTATTCTGAGGGGAAGAGTTCCATTACCTCGTTCAGTACGTTCTGCAGGAATTCGAAGGTGGCTTCTTTCCCGGGGCAGAGCACAGAGTTTTCGTATTCCTTGCCGGAACAGCTCACCTGGGGATACACCGCGCACACTTCGTAGCTGTGGCCCGGGATTTCGATTTCGGGCACAATTGTCACGTGCCTAGTCGCCGCATATCCGACAATCTCGCGTATGTCATCTTTGGTATAGAACCCTCCGAAGCCTTCCTCCTCGCTGGAGAAATGTCTTTCGGAGCGCCTCCAGTCATTGCAGAACTGCTGCTGCCTCCAGGCTGCCTTGCCGGTGAGAAGGGGATAGCGGTCGATTTGCAGACGCCATCCTTCGGCATCGGTCAGATGCATATGCAGGCGGTTGAGCTTTACTGCCGCCATCGCATCTATATGCTTCAGAATAAATTCTTTGCTGCGGAAATGGCGGGATGCGTCCAGCATCAGTCCGCGGTAGGGGAAGCGGGGTTCGTCCCTGATTGTGCAGCAATCTACCGTCCATTCTGCAGTCTCGATATCGGAAAACATTCTGCCGCTCATCTGGCAGATGGTCTGCTTTGCATAGAAAACTCCCGCCGACCCGGATGCCTCGATGGTGACGGCTTTGGGCGTAATCTTCAGGATATAGCCTTCTTCTGCGACTTTACGGTTGAGTTTAACGCTTATGAGTTCGTTGGCCTTGTGGTGGAAAACCCCTTCCGCCGCTCTTATCTGCTGAGGACGGGGAATAACCTTTTCGTAAGTCTGTCCTCGAACAACTGTACTACAGAGCAATGTCGCAGCCGTACAGGCAATAATGTATAGGTATTTGCACTTCATAGTTACAAATATACTCTTTATTTCGTTATATTTGTATGTTATGAAAGGTGTAAACATATTTTTGGCAGACGGATTCGAAGACTGCGAAGCTCTCGCAGTGAATGACGTGCTCCGCCGTGGCGCTGTGGAATGCTTGCTGGTCAGTATCAACGGAACACAGTACGTTACTTCCTCCCGCGGCGTTACCGTAAAGGCCGACAGGATATTTGACCTGCAGCACGGCTGCCTTTCGCCGGAATGTGAGACTCCCGATGAAAAGGATTTTATGATTTTCCCCGGTGGAATGCCGGGAAGCCGTAACCTTGCCGAGTGCCGCCCGCTTATGGAGGAAATGCTCCGACATTATGGGAAAGGCGGCTCCGTGGCCGCTATCTGCGCGGCTCCGGGGATGGTTCTCAGCCAGCTGCCCTGCCTTGAAGGCGTGCATTTCACTTGTTTCGACGGTTTTCAGGAATATCTTCTGGCAAAAGGGGCGGTGTTCGAGGAGCAGCCTTCGGTCATAAGCGGCAGAATCATAACCGGGCGCAGCGCGGGTCACGCCATAGCTTTCGGCCTGGACATCCTGAGCGCAATCAAAGGGGAAGAGACCGCTTCAAAGGTGGAATATTCAATGTTTTTATTCTGATGGACAGCGAACGTATCGACAAATATCTGTGGGCTGTAAGGGTTTTCAAAACCCGCAGCGAGGCGACCGATGCCTGCAACGGCAACAAGGTGCAGATCAACGGCGTCAACGCCAAGGCCTCAAAGGCAGTTAAAATTGGAGATTCGATAAAAGTGCGCAAAGGCACAGTGCTCTACGAATTCAAGGTTATCCAGCTCAGCGGAACCCGTATGGGCGCTTCTCTGGTTCCTGAGTTCGCGCAGAATCTTACGCCGGAAAGCGAGCTCGCCAAACTCCACGCTCCGGTGGAAACATTTTTTGTCAGGAGGGACCGCGGCTCCGGGCGGCCTACAAAGAAGGAACGCCGGGAACTCGACGCCCTCTGGGAAGAATTCGATCAATAAAGAAGGTAAAAATGGAAGAAGAGAAGAAACTGTATCCCGTTCACCTGTGCACGATTCTGGACGAATATGTCTGGGGGAGCGAGGAATTCAAACTTGCCGACCTGGGTTACCGGGACTCCCTGCTGCGCGAAGGCTGGCTTGCCGGCAACACGATAAGTGAGGTGATGGATACCTATATGGACCGGGTTGTGGGCGACAGGGTATATGAATATTTCGGGCGTCAGTTCCCGTTTCAACTGAAATACATCAGCTGTAAGACCATCTCTCCGCTGCTGGTACATCCCAACGACGAGATTGCCGCCCAGCGCTATGACTTCTTGGGAAAGGAGAAACTCTGGATAGTGCTAAAGGCCGGAAAGGATGCGATGGCCTGCCTTGGCTTCCGGCGGGATACTTCAGCTTCCGATTTTCTTGACGCTTGCAGCAGCGGCAGCGTTCTGGATTTGCTCAACGGAGTTGCCCTCTATCCAGGGCAGTGCCTTTCCGTCCCTTCCGGCACCGTCAACTGTCTCAAGGGGGAGGTGCTCGTAGCCGAAGTGAGCGAATCCTCGCCGATGGACTTTTGCCTCAGCCTCTGGGGGCAGGAACCGGGCCCCGAGGAATTCGATTCCGACTTCAATCTCGTAGAGGCCCTCGATTTCATAGATTTCGGGGCATACCGCTCACCCTCCCGGCCATCCTTCCCGCAATTTACGGTCAACTGTCTCGATATCAAGAATCCCATCTGCATAAGTACGGAAAAGTGCGACTCCGCTATGGTTTACAACTGTATCGGGGGAGAGGCCTCGGTTCAGATGGAGGTTCTGGGCAGGAAGTCCGACACCATTCTCAAGGCAGGGGAGACGGTGCTGGTGCCAGCCGAGGTAACGGAATTCCGCCTTGTTCCCCTTAAGGAAGGGACCGCCCTTCTGGAAATATATTCCGAAGCCCGCCAGAAGGCCGACTCATATATCAATCCCGATGCGGCTCCCTCGCTGCCCGAAGATGAAGAATAGTTTTCTGAATATGGCACAGAATTGTTCCAACAGGCTGGAGCTCAGCCTCCCCAACTGCCTGCACAATTACAATCATTACCGGTCTCTCATACAGGATTCTACCAAACTTCTGATCCTGGTGAAGGCTAACGCCTATGGCGCCGGCGCAGTGGAATTCAGCCGTCTTCTGGAGAGAGCCGGTGCCGATTATTTTGCCGTAGCCACCACAGGCGAGGGCGTTGAACTCCGTCAAGCCGGTATTATGCTGCCGATTCTGGTACTCAATCCCGGAATCGACTCTTTTGATGAAATAATAGAATACAAGCTGGAGCCTGCACTGCCCGACATCGAAGCCTTGAAACTTCTGGCCAAGAAGGTCTCCCGCTCCCGGCTCAGAAGCTATCCCGTACATATTGCGTTGGACACCGGAATGCACAGGCTCGGCTTT
The DNA here is from genome assembly GCA_045599225.1 of Candidatus Cryptobacteroides sp. Lineage (GTDB taxonomy): Bacteria > Bacteroidota > Bacteroidia > Bacteroidales > UBA932 > Cryptobacteroides. Next base: position 101,192 of record JAZRVN010000050.1, on the reverse strand, counting down.
ATGACCGACGAAATTCCGGCCCTTCTGGATTGTCTTGGCAAACTGCCTAAAATCAAGGTAAAATCCGTATATACACATCTGTGCGTGGCCGACAGTCCCTGTAAGGAAGACGACGAATACACGCTTGCGCAGTTGGATCTGTTCAAGCGGAATGCGGCAACTATTGACTGGGCCCTGGGTTACCATCCCATCTGGCATGCGCTCAACACCGCCGGAATAGAAAGATTCCCTCAATACCAGTTCGATATGGTTCGTCTGGGCCTTGGAATATACGGGGTGGATCCGGTACCGGGAAGTACCAGGGACCTTAAACCGGTAGCATCTTTGAAGGTTGAAGTGCTCCAGGTCAAGGAACTCAAATACGGTGATGGCGAGATAGGCTACGGCCGTCACGGCAAGATAGCCCCTCAGGGGACAAAGATAGCTACCATTAGAATTGGCTACGCCGATGGAATCAACCGGCATCTGGGCCGTGGGAATGCGTCTTTCCTTGTTAACGGAAAGAGAGCTCGAACGATAGGGAATATCTGTATGGATGCCTGTATGCTGGATGTTACCGGAATAGACGTAAAGGCCGGAGACGAAGTTACTATTTTCGGGGAGAATCCTACCGTAAGTGAACTCGCCGGCATTCTCGATACCATCCCGTACGAAATAATAACCTCCGTTCCACGCCGAATACCCAGAGTTATAATTGACCGCTGATGATACCGTTCCTCAAACAGGTTGCAAGGCACTATTATTCCCTTGGCGGGATAGACAAATGCTGTTTTGTCTTCCCCAACCGTCGTGCGATGGTGTTCTTCAACAAATATCTGGGCGAAGAGGCTCAGGCTTCCGGTATCCCGGTTCCGGCTCCCGTGTGCTGTCAGATGAATGACTTTGTGTCGGCTCTTGCCGGGGAGAGACAGAGCTCGCGCGTGAAACTGCTCCGCGTTCTGTACGACTGTTACAAGCCCCTTTACGAAGCAAAGGCAGGAGCGGGCAAGGCTGAGCCCCTGGACGATTTCATTTTCTGGGGAGGAATCATTCTCAGCGATTTCAACGATGTGGACAAGTATCTGGTGGATCCCCGGCAGATATTTGCAAATATCGCCCTGTACAAGGGGATGCAACAAGATTTTTCCTTTCTGACCGAAACTCAGAAGAGCGCTGTGGAGCAGTTTCTCGGCAATTTCAATACCGACGGAGAATACAAAAGGCGTTTTCAGGTTGTCTGGGATATCCTTTACGACCTATACTGCAACTTTAACCGCGCCCTCGACCTCAAGGATTTGAGCTATGAAGGCCGGATATACCGTAAATTGGCCTCTGCACTCGGCGCTCAGAGTGTCTCCGATATGCTCTCAAGAGACTTCTCCGGTTGCGGAAAATTCATCTTTGTGGGCCTGAACGCCCTCAACAATTGCGAAAAAAAGCTCCTGAAATCTATCAGGAATGCCCGTATGGCAGAGTTCTGCTGGGACTTCAGCAGCCGCTTCATAAAGAACAGGGACAACAAATCATCCTTTTTCATCAGCGAAAACCTTTCCCACTTCCCTCAGGCGTTCGAACCGGATCCGGAAGGTTTGCCCGACCCTGAAATCAATGTACTCAGTGTTCCTTCGTCGGTGGGTCAGGCAAAACAGATTCCGCAGATTCTCAAGGACGTTGGCAAAGCCGATATCTCCACCGCCATTGTGCTTCCCGATGAAAGCCTGCTGCTGCCGGTGCTGAACTCCATTCCCGAGGATGTCCGCGGACTTAACGTAACAATGGGCTATCCCATTTCCGGAAGTGTGCTCTGGCCGCTGATGCTTGACCTCTGTGCCCTTCAGCTGCACGTTTATTTCAAGGAAGGGGTACCCTTCTTCTATCACAGGCAGGTATGGTCCATTCTTTCCAACAGCCTGCTCCGGCTTTCCCTCAGCCCTGAGGGCCTGAAGACGGCCGACGAAATCCGCGCGAAGGCGCAATGCTACGTTCCAGTTGAACAGTTCGGCTTCGATCCTGTGCTTGAGTCCGTATTCAAGGTAGTGGTAACCGACCCGTCGTCCTGTGACCCGAAACAGACAGAGGCGCTTGCCCGTTATCTTCAGGATGTGCTTAAGACTCTTGCCGTTGGAATGAACGACACTATGGAACTGGATTTCGCCAGGAAAATATACCTCACTCTGGAGGAATTGATGCAGGACCCCCTGCCGGTAAAGCCCTCTACTTTCATCCGGGTGCTGAAGCAGATGTGCGCCGGCGATACTGTACCGTTCCAGGGTGAGCCAATGCGGGGGCTTCAGATTATGGGTCCGCTCGAGACCCGCGCGCTGGATTTCGAGAATATAATAGTTCTAAGTTGCAACGAAGGAACTTTCCCCAGGCGTTCGGTTGCATCCTCGTTTATTCCGGGAGAACTGCGGAAAGGATTCGGAATGCCTACCTATGAGTACAGGGATGCGATGTGGGCATACTATTTCTACCGGATGGTGCAGCGTGCCTCCAAAGTTTGGCTGCTGTATGATTCCCGTACCGAGGGAGTGAAGGTGGGGGAGGAAAGCCGTTTCATAAAACAGTTGGACCTTCACTTCGAGCTGCCCGTGAAAAGATGGACCGCAAAGACCGGAATCAAACGGCTGTCTGTTCCGGGAGATATCACCAAGACGGCTGAAGATATCACCAAACTCAGGGAAGGCCATCTCTCGGCCTCTGCAATAAAGGACTATCTGAGCTGCCCGGCAAAGTTCTATTATGCCTATGTTGTCGGTCTGAGAAAAGATACCGAAGTTGCCGAGAATCTGGACGCATCTATGTTCGGACAGGTTTTCCACAAAGCGATGGAAATCCTGTACGGCACTCCTGACAGGAAAGTGAGTGCCGCCTATCTGGAATCCCTGCTCACGTCCTCTGCCCGGGTAAAAGAACTTGTCAGCGCTCTGATACTCGAAAAACAGAAAGCTTTTGAAATTTCCGGAAAGAACATTATTTACAGGGATATGATCTGCAGTTATGTGCGGCAGGTCATAAAACGCGATATAGAGCTTCTCAAGTCCGGTTCTCTTTCCTGCTTCACGATTCTGGGCCTCGAGCGTACAATGAAAGCAACCATAGGAGGATACCGTTTCGTAGGCGTCATAGACCGTCTCGACAGCATTATTCCAGGGCAAATCAGGGTGATAGACTACAAGACGGGAAAAGTCACCGACCAGGATATAAACATAACCGACGGGAATGCTGCCGAGGTGGTGGACAATCTGTTCGGAACCGATGACAGCAAGAGGCCTCCCATCGCAGTCCAACTGTATATCTACGACCTGTTCGTAAAGGAAGACAGAAGCCTTGTGGGCAATAAGGTCTTCAACAGCATATACCAGCCCGCCAATCTGTTTTTGGAAGGTGTACGGGATGTGCCCCTCAGCCCCGTCTTCTGCACTCTTATGAAACCCCGTCTTCAGGAACTTCTGGACAGCCTTTCCGACCTTTCGGTGCCTTGGAAACGATGCGACGGCGCTTCCTCCTGCTCCTACTGTAACTTCAAACAAATCTGCGGACGATGATGAAAATTCTCAAGGCAAGTGCCGGAAGCGGAAAAACCTATGCTTTGTCCCAGGCGTATCTGGACATACTTCTCTCGTCTTCAGACCCTAAGGCGTACAGGCAGATTCTTGCCGTGACCTTTACCAATAAGGCTACCGCCGAGATGAAGAACAGGATTCTGCAGAATCTTTTCGAAAGGGCGAAGAAAGATTCCAGGGCCCGAAGGATTCTTACGGATATCCTGCACGACTACAGTTCCTTTGCTGTCAGTACGATAGATTCCTTTTTCCAGCAGACTATTAAGGCTTTTTCGAGGGAAATCGGTCAGTTCGCCGACTATCAGATAGAACTGGACCGCAATTCCGTCATTCAGGAAGCGATGGACCGTATCCTGGAGTCTCTCAGTGAAGAAAATTCGCAGGTGGTGGATTGGATAAGGTCGAATGTGCAGGAAAGCCTTGAAAAAGGAGAGAAGATAACGATCGAGAAGGACCTCTATGAGATGGGCGTCCGGCTCAAGTCTCTGGACTTCAACTCTATGGCGGCTTCTTGCGGCTTGGATGTGTCCAAGGCATATTCCAAGGAATCCTTGAAGGCCATTAAAAAGGCCTGCCGCACAATCATTCAGAAGTTTGCCTGCGTTGCAAACGAAAACGGCCTTGCCGTCAAGCCCGGGACCTGCTGTCAGGCTCTTGGAGTGCGCTTCCGCAAGGACCATCCTGAGTTTGCCGATTATTTCGATTCCAACGTTAGGGGATACAACACAGCCTGCCAAATCAGCAAGCTTGTTTCCGGGTTGGGTCTTTCCTATGAATTTTTCCTTTCGTTCGACTCTCTTCTTTCCGAGAAGAACCTGATGTGCCTGGACGAGTCCAACGAACTGCTCCGTGCCGTAATAGACGGCAGCGACGCTCCGTTCATATATGAGAAGACAGGCATCCGTTTCAAGGATTTCCTGCTCGACGAATTTCAGGATACATCTCTTGTCCAATGGGAGAATTTTTATCCCCTTTTGCTTGAAAGCGAGTCCCGTGGCGGCCGCAATCTGGTAGTAGGCGACATAAAGCAGAGCATTTACCGCTGGCGCAATTCCGACTGGACTTTGCTCGGACACAAAGTCGCGGAGTGTTTCCCCAAGGCTGTAAGCGAGCAGATGGAATTCAACTGGCGCAGTACGTCTGCGGTGGTGAATTTCAACAACGGTTTCTTCTCATATGCTTCCGAGCGACTCGGACTTCGGGAAATGTACGGTGACGTGAATCAGAAGTCCCGCAGCAAAGACCCTCAGGCGGGATGCGTGAGAATAAGTTTCTGCGACAAGGCTTTACAGAAGGAGCGAGTACTGGAATCGGTCGGCAGCGCGCTGGACTGCGGCGCAAAACCCGGAGACATTGCCATTCTTGTGCGGACCCGCAAGGATGGGGCCGAGATTGGCGCCTATCTTGTCGATTGCGGCATTTCGATTCTCTCCGACGACTCCCTGCGCATCAAGAGCTCGGCAGTTGTACGCAGGTTGGTTTCCCTGCTTGCGGCGGTGGATAATCCCTCCGACAGGCTCAATGCCTATTTGGCCGAATCTCTGGACGTACAGCTTCCCGACAGTTACAATTCGGTTGTGGATTTGTGCGAGTACTTCCTGCGTGCTCTCAAACGGGTGGATCCGTCGAATTTCGACGGTGAGGCCCTGTATGTCCAGGCTTTTATGGATGACATCCACTCCTGGTGCAACCTGTACGGAAACAATCTCAAGGCATATCTGAAGCACTGGAACGAAAAGGAAGACATATTCGTGGGAACCCCCGAGAATGATTCTTCGGTACGCATTCTCACTATCCATAAATCCAAGGGGCTGGAGTTTCCTTATGTGATTTTCCCTTATGCCGACTGCGTCAAGCTGTACAGCGGCGACACTCACTGGTGCCATCTCGATGCTAAGGCTTCCGGTATGCCTGCCGAAACCGACAATTGCTATCCCATCGAGTTGAGCAGCCGCCAATCCCGTCTCAATCATTTCGAGAAGGATTACGAGAGGGAGGCCTTCGCTCAGAAGGTGGATAACATAAATCTTTTTTATGTAGCTCTTACAAGGGCGCAGAAAAGTCTTCACGTAATATCCTCCGACGTTTCGAAAAAATGTGCCGCCGCCGTTGCTGCCCGCAAGCCTTACGAATGGAGCTCGCTTTCGGAACTGCTGTATGCATACACCGGAGCTATGAGTGAAATGACTTACGGAGAAACATATGATTTCAGGAAGATGGACCGGACTTCTGACTCGTCCGAAAGCCCTTTCCCATCGGCCTATCCGTCTTTCCCCATAGGAGACAGGCTGAAACCTTCTTCCGACGCTTTGGATTTCTTCAGTTCCGAAGGTGTCGGAGCCGAGGCTTCCGTTCGACTCGAAGGAATTGCCCTGCACAAGATATTGGAAAGGGTGAACAGCCTTCGGGACCTTCCCCGTGCAGTGAAGGCCGTGGTGAACGAATCGCTTCTTACTCCCAGGCAGGGAGAAAAGGCAAAGGCCTTTCTGGAGGGACGCATCGCTTCCCATCCGAAATGGTTCCCGTCTTCACCCGACGATTCCCCGGTAGAACTCAGGGTCCTTAATGAATCCGCAATCATTGCCTCCGATGGAAAGCAGTATCGCCCGGACCGGGTGCTTCTGTATCCCGACGGGTCCGTTGAGGTTATCGACTATAAGTTCGGAGAGCCCAGGGAAGCGTATATGAAACAGGTCGGCCGCTACGTAAGACTGTATAAGAAACTGGGCTACCGCAAGGTAACCGGGTATATCTGGTATGTGAGGGAAGATTCCCTAACGGAGGTCGGTGACGACCCAGGGCTCCGGATATTCTGAACAGTCCACTCTGAATTCCTCGGGATTGACCGAAGCCTTGGCGTACCGGATGTCCTTCAGATGGAAACTCAATCGCGTACTCCCGTTCTTTCCTGCGGTAAAGATACCGCTTATCGAATTGTACGTGGAACTTAGGGAACTGAGTGAGTTCCTTATTACCTTGGGGTTTGAAAGCAGGGACGACATCTGCCCTCCGGCCTCGATGTAAATCTCCTGCCCCGCATCGTCTATTGTCCATTGGGTCATTCCGTCGCAGAGAACCTTCACTGCGGCAGTTGTCGTTACGCAATAGCAGGTTCCCTGCAGCGTCAGACTCCCTTCCGCTATCGTACCCGGATTGCCTTCGATGCCTACCGAAAATTCCAGGCTAACCCTGTCGCCTTGAGTGACGTGCTGCGCAAGAACGTCGAACTTCTCGTACTGGGCAAATGCCCCAAGGCCTGCGAACAGACACAGTGCCGTTAAAATCAATCTTTTCATTTGCCGTATCTGGCGAGGATTTCTTCCAGTTCTTCGAGACTGCCGACCAGTACTTCCCTGGTCTTTGTGCCGTCCTGATGCCCTACAATGCCGGCGGCCTCGAGCTGATCCATCACACGGCCGGCTTTTGCATATCCCATACCAAGTTTTCTCTGAAGGTCCGATGTCGAACCTTTCTGATTGGTTACGACTATTCTGGCGGCTTCGGCGAAACGGTCGTCCACCTCACTCATATCCACGCTTCCGGAAGACGTGTCGCCTACCGTGTCGGGAGCCTCAGGCAGATAATAAGGGCAGTTGTAAGACTTTCCGTATCCGGTTTGCTCCCCGATGTATTCTGTGATGGCGTCAATCTCCCTGCCGCTCACGAAACCGCACTGGATTCGTTCGGTGTCGATGCCGGCCGAGAACAGCATATCGCCGTTACCTATCAGTTTCTCGGCTCCGGGAGCGTCCAGAATGGTTTGAGAGTCGGTTCTGGAGGCTGTTCTGAATGCAATGCGCATAGGGAAGTTGCTCTTGATGAGTCCGGAAATCACGTCCACTGAAGGCCTCTGTGTGGCAAGGATTACGTGAAGACCGGCGGCACGTCCCTTCTGGGCCAGTCTGATTATGGAGTTGGTTATACTTCTGGATGCAGCCTTTGCCTCTGCCGATGCTCCGGTAGTCATTGTTAGGTCGGCATATTCGTCCACCACTACAACCAGATAGGGGAGGAACTTGTGTCCTTTGTCGGGACGCAGTTTCCTCTCCTTATATTTCTCATTGTACAGCTTGATGTTGTTGACTCCGGCTTCCGACAGCCTGGTATAGCGTTCGTCCATTTCCACACACAGGGAGCGGAGAATCTTTTCTGCGCGTTTAGGGGTCTTTACTATGGCGTTCGCGAGTTCGTCTTTTTCACTGTCATCGGGCAGAACGGCCAGATAGTGGTGCAGCAACTGGTTGTATGCGCTGAATTCCACCATTTTCGGGTCGATGAACACGAACTTGAGTTCGGACGGATGGCAGGCATACAGCAGTGAACTTACGATAACGTTAAGACCTACCGACTTACCCTGTTTGGTCGCGCCGGCTACCAGCAGATGGGGAGCATCCGCCAGGTCGAACACCTTTACCTTCTGGGTAATGGTATAACCTATGGCTATGGGCAGGCAGGCCTTGCTTTCACGGAATGAATTGTCGTTCAGCAGAGCCTTGAGAGGAACCATACTGGGCACGTCGTTGGCTACTTCGATTCCTACCGAATCCGACAGGGTTACCACCCTCACACCTTTGGCTCCCAGGGAAATTGCAATGTCTTCCTGAAGCTGCTTTATGGCCGATATCTTGACGCCCGGAGCCGGATAGGTCTTGTACAGGGTTACGGTGGGTCCTACGATGGCCTGAACGTCTGAGAGCTGTATCTTGTAGTTGCCCAGAACGGCGCGTATCCTATTGTTGTTGCGCTTTATCTCTTCGTCGCTTACGATGTGTCTGGAACTTCCGTGATTCTCCAGCAGATTCAGGGATGGAGCCTTGTATCTGGGCAATCCGTCGGGCGGGTCCAGCCTGTTGTCTATCGGAGGCAGATTTTCAATGACCGGAGCTTCCAGGTTAGTCTCCTTGATGATCTCCAGATTCCCGTCAACCTGAACAGGTTCCACTGGTTCCGTAGGTACGGTAGGTTCTACAGGTTCCACAGGCCCAGCAGGTTCAACCGGTTCGGGTGTTGCAGGTCCCGGTTCTGGGGTGTTGCCGAAATTGACGTGGAAAATCTGGTTCAGGCACAGAAATACGAAACTGGCCAGGAGAATCAGTGTCACCAGTCCGGTCGGTACCGGCCCGATAACACTGAAGCACTTCTCTATGACAAAGGCCCCACTGCGTCCGCCCCAACCACCTGAGAGCACTGCTTCGGCATTAAACACCCGGCCTGTGAACGCCGCCGCGATGCTTACAATGACCGACGCCCCCATAACGGCGGCAATAATCTTGAACAGGTTCTCTTTGAAAAATCCGAAAGAGCAGCGAAGAAAAACCACCGCCAGGATGGCGAACAATACAAAACTGCCGATTCCGAGGAACCGCCTTATCATAAGGTCGGCGAACATATGGCCTGTCAGCCCCAGGGCATTCTCTACCGCAAGGTCAGCGTCCGACACCGCAAGCCCCGCCGTACAGCTCATATCCGTTTTCCAGTGAATGAGATATGAGATGCCGGAGGTATATGCGTAAACCGTGATTGCAACCAAAAGTACTCCCGGTATGATTCGAAGCAGTTTTTTTTGCATCTATTGGGCTTTTTTCCTGTTTTGCTTGCGTCCGTTCTTGCGTGAGCGGGAATTTTTGCCTCCCATATTCAGCCCGATATTCGGTCGGGAGAAGTTGGCCTTGTCCGGAATTTTTGTCAGGCTGATTTCCCGGGGCACTTCAATTCTTCCTCCGGACAATTTTTCTATGTCCTCGAAGATTGTTTCATCGGCTACGGAATCCTTGTTCCAAATCAGATACTGCTGTCTCATATAGATGGCCAGATTGCGGATGAGTTCGTTCTTCATTTCCCCGTCCTGCTCTGCTGCAATCAGGTCAATGATTTTTTCGATGTTCCGTCCGTAGTGAGCCGCCCTGATACGGGTATCCTTCATAGGCAGAGGAACCGGTCTGGTTTCAAAATCTTCCGGTTTGGGGCAGGGGTAAGGAGCATCTATGTCCAGGTCGAACCCGGCAATTACGAACAGATGGTTCCACAGTTTCTGCTCGAAATTCTCCTGGCTGTGGACCTGAGTGTTGAGTATCTCCATTACTTTAACCACGGCTCGGGCCTGTTCACTGCGTTTGTCGCGGTCATCTATTTCTTTCAGATGTTCAACCATCTTCAGGACATTGCGTCCGTATTCCGGCATCTTAAGCCGTTCTCTCGAAGTATTGTAGTCCATATTATTCTTCCTCCTCTAAATCTTTGACACAGCGTACGTTGAGTCTCAGCCTGGACGTGCTGCCGTAATCGACGAATACATCTTTTGATTTCGAATGCATATAACGGAACAGGGCTTCGGGGGCGTCTTCCATTGTGTCGGCAGTCCAGAATGCGGCGTAATCCCCGAAATGGCTGAAACTGTGCTGGTCTGCCGTAACGTTGTCGATTCCGCAGGGAAGGGCGGTGAATCCCAGCCTGTCGGTAATTGTCACGTCGTTCGGCCAGTATTCCCACATTCTGTCTCCGTTGAATTTTATGTTTCCAAGGAAGTCTCCGGCAACGTTTTTGAAATTGCTCTTCTGCTGTGCGTCCTCAAGCACTCCCGATGCGAGTTCAACCCAATCCTTTTCTGAAGGGAGCCTCCATCCCGGAGGACAGGCCTTGACCGCCTCTTCCCAGGTATAGTATCTGCCGAATGTTCTGGAAAGTCTTGGCTCCTTGTCATACGGCATACCCAGAATGCCGGTTTCGTCGTCACCCTCGTATGCCAGATTCTGTCTCATCCAGATTTGTCTGTCAGTCTTATGGCACAGATATTCGATGTCGTCTCTGGGGTCGGAGATGTATATGTCCTTCTCGGGATCCAGTACGAAACCGGAGAGCGAGCCGCGCCCGTCCATCGTATTGTCCAGAAATTTTATTGTGGAAGTTGTGCTCGAAGAAGAGTAGCCGGAGGCCAGTGCCTGTATGGTGACAGTGAACGTTCCAAGGGTGTCCGGGATGACGTATTTCTTTACTGCGGCAACCGAAGCGGGATCGCTTTCCTTGCGCAGGGTGTCGGCAACGTCATCTACACTGATTTTCCAGATGTATGTCAGGAGTGTATCCCCGTCCTCCTTGGAGAGGCCTCCGTAGCGCATGGTGATTTCTTCTCCCACGAATGCATAAGCCGGAGCCCCTGTCGACAATGAACCGGACAGGAATTTGGTGGTGGTTTCTTCTTCGTTCTTTTTTTGGCAGGCAGCCAAAGCCAAACTCATTCCCAGAATGAGACCTGCAATCAGCGGCTGTTTGAGTGTAAACTTCATTTTATGCGTAAAATCATACAAATATGCACATTTTTGTGCAAAAATCCGCTACCTTTGTGCAAATAGTTTGCCACCCGGTATGAGATTCCCTCTCCTTCCCGCAATTGTTCTGCCCTTTTTTTTTCTGGTCTGTTGCGCTCCGCGTTATGAGCGTCTCGGCGGCTATGCCCAGGGCGGGAGGTATGCAGTCATTTATAACAGCAGGGGAGCTGACCTCTCCCGCAGCGAACTGCAAATCGGCGTGGATTCAATTCTTTTTACTATAGACACCACCCTGTCCGGCTACAATTCGAAATCCCAGCTGAGCCGTTATAACCGTGGGGAACTCAGAGACCCGAGTCCGCTTTTCAACAGTGCCTTCGAAAAAGCAAGGGAATTTTACGACCTTACCGGCGGAGTGGTGAACGCCGGGGCCGCGCCTCTCTTCGATATCTGGGGATTCGGCTTTGAAAACGATAGCCTTCCATCTGCCGAAAAGGTGCAGTTAACCCTAATGGAATGTACTCCTTGGCATAAAATCAACTTTAATTCATTTGCGCAGGGCCTGAGTTCCGACATTGTCGCCCGGTACCTTCGTTCTCACGGGATCACCGATATGCTCGTGGATATAGGTGAGATATACTGTTGCGGCCTGAACGCCCGCGGAAAGGGATGGACAGTGGGAATCGACAACCCCCGCGACGGGAACGAAACTCCAGGTGCCGAACTTCGCGGAATTTGGAGTTCGGAGGGAGTGTCCTGCGGTATCGTCACTTCCGGAAACTACCGTAAGTATTATATAGTCGACGGGGTGAAGTACTCCCATACCATCGACCCCCGTACCGGTTATCCCGTGACACACGGCCTGCAGAGCGCTACCGTCGTGGCTCCCACCGCCGCGCTTGCCGATGCCATAGCCACATACTGTATGGTGGTGGGCTTCGAACAGGCCCGTGATTTCATACTCTCCCGTCCTGACCTTGAAGCCTGCCTCATAGACGAGAGCGGAACCTGGTCTTCCGACGGCTTTACATTCCGGAAATAACGGTAAGGCAATATTCCAGAGTTTTGCATATCCGTTCGGTAACTGCGAGCAGCGGACTGAACGTGATTCCCGCTATTTCAAGAACCAGGCAACCCAGCCCGCACAATATCAGCGCTTCACTCAACGGAAGGCTCACCAGGTTTGTAAGCAGAAAATACTTCGGAAAGATTCCGAACCTGATCCAGGCCAGGGGTGCTGTAAATATCTGACAGCTGATTGACAGTGCGCAGGCATCCCAGATTCGTGCCGGGAGATTGAACCTTTGCAGTCCCGGTTGTCCGGTATTCGGGTACCAGCTGTGCAGAACAGGGTACACGAAACTTATCCCGGTCATTGCGAGGTAAGATAGCTGAAAACTAAGCGACCTTACCGACATCGGGTCCAGGCTCAGTTGGATAAGCAGTGACGTGCAGAATATTTTTACGGGATTCCTTCTTCGGTGAGGGTTGTTATCCAGAATTTCTCTGAGTATGATATAGAGCAGCGCCCTTACCAGCGACGGCCCCGCTCCGGTAAGGACTGTATATGAACCGCATAAGAAAATCGTGAGCGCAGACCTTGTCCGGCAGGCGGTCCGGCTTCGGCCGAGAGGGAGTCCCAGCGTGCGGAGTATACCGTAAATGATTCCGAGATGGAGGCCCGACAATGCCAGAATGTGAGCCGCGCCACTGTTTCGGAACGCCTGAATGGTGCATTTGTCCACCGATTTCCTGTCTCCGGTAAGCAATGCCGTGAGCAGATGGTTTACCCTTCTGTCGGCGAACGGGATGTCCGCTATCTGCCGCTTGGTCCATTCCAGTTCATTAATAAAAGGCTGATGATGGATGCGTGGGACATTGGCACAGGAAAAGGAAAAAACTCCCAACAGGAAAAACAGAAGCGCGGCCCTCGCCGGAGAGCCTTTCGGGCGCAGTACGCAGTCGAGGGTAAGAATTCCCGACAGAAGCAGCACAAGCAAGGAAAATTCCGACGGAACCAGTCCCGCCAGAGCCGCTGCGGCAACGCCCGCTGTATAAGAAAAGGAAATCGCCTCGATTCCGTCCGCCTCAATCATTTCCCGTCATTTTTCGCAAAATAAGCAATTATTTCTTAATTTTGTGAAGTTAATCCGAAAACAAAGTTCAATATGATAATTCTTGTAATCAACTGTGGAAGCTCTTCTATCAAGTATCAGTTGCTGGATATGAAGAACGAGGAAGTATATGACCTTATGGCTAAGGGACTTGTGGAAAAAATCGGACTTCCGGACGCAAACCTTGTCCATAAGCCGAGCGGAAAGAGTCCCGTAACCGTCAAAACCCCGATTCCGGACCATAAGGTTGGAATGAAGCTCGTGATGGATGCCCTGATCGACCCCGAACACGGAGTGCTCGAGAGTTTCGATGACATCGAGGCTGTAGGCCACCGCATAGTGCAGGGGGCTGATTTCTTCTCCTCAAGTGCTCTGGTCAACGAGGAGGTAATAGAGAAAATCGAAATCTGCAGCGACTTCGCTCCTTTGCACAATCCCGCCAATCTGCTTGGAATCCGCGCCGTCTCTCAGGTGCTTCCCAATGTTCCGCAGGCGGTCACCTTCGACACTGCCTTCCACCAGACAATGCTGCCGTACGCATATATGTATGCCCTTCCCTGGGAGTATTACGAGAAATACCGCGTACGCCGCTACGGAGCGCACGGAACATCTCACGAATATGTTTCCCGCAGGGGAGCAAAGCTGGCCGGACTCGATATTGAAAATTCGAAGATAATTACCTGCCATCTCGGAAACGGCAGTTCTATTACTGCAATCAAGGACGGCAAGTGTGTCGATACAACAATGGGCTTCACTCCTCTCGAGGGAATGATTATGGGTACCCGATGCGGTAATATCGATGCCAGCATTGTCCCTTATATTATGAAGAAGGAAAACCTTACCCCGGACCAGATGACCGGGATTATGAACAAGAAGAGCGGTTTTCTGGGGCTGTCGGGCAGGAGCTCCGACCTCAGGGATATGAACGCTGCCGCGCTGGAAGGGGATAGGAGAGCCAAGATTGTACTTAAGAAACTCACCTACGACACAATCAAGAACGTAGGCGGCTTCATAGCCGAACTCAACGGTGTGGATCTCATAGTGTTCACTGCCGGTATCGGAGAAAACAATGCCCGTCTGCGCCGGAGAATCTGTGAAAACCTTTCCTATATGGGAGTCAAGCTGGATGAGGAAGCCAACATCAACGCTTCCCTCGGCGGTGAAACAATTATCTCCGCTCCCGATTCTACAGTTAAGGTGGCAATGATTCCCACCAACGAGGAACTTGTAATAGCAAGGGATACGATGCGTCTCGTGTGTGAGACGGAAGAGTAGCGCTCTGCCCTAAAGCTTGGATCCAAGAACAGTTGCATCTTCGCCGTCGCCGAGTTTTGAAAGCTTGGCGAAAAGGCGTATTACGAAGAATGCCGAGATTAATATGGATGCCAGATCCGCGATCGGGAAACTCATCCATACGCCGTTTTCTTGAATAATGAGTGGCAGGAAATACAACAGTGGAACCAGAATGATGAGCTGGCGTATGAGAGAAAGGAAAATGGAGATTTTCACCATCCCTATGCTCTGGAACAGAATGGTGCAGCACATACCGAATCCTACGAGTCCTATACCGGCATTCATTATGCGCAGTCCGTTTGCCGCCAGTGTTCGCAGATGTTCGTCCGGGGTGAACAGTGAGACAGCAACGCCCGGTATGAATTCCGACACAAGGAAGCAAAGCATAGTCGTGGCAATACCCCAAATGCAGGAAATGATGAACACCTTGCGGACTCTGGAATATAGCCTGGCTCCGTAGTTGTACCCTATGATTGGTTGCATCCCCTGCGTAAGCCCCATTACTATCATAATGAACATAAATGTTATGCGGTTACCTATACCGTAAGCCCCTATGGCAAGGTCTCCGCCGTATTTCGCCAACTGTTGGTTAACGAACAGGGCCACCAGGCAGGCCGCCGAATTCATAAGGAATGGACCTGTGCCGATCGACAGGGATGTCTTTGCTATTTTCCAGTCTATCTGGAAGATATGCTTTGGAAAATTGGGTACGCGTTCGGGATTCGAGAAGAACTTGAGAGTATAAATCAGCGACATCAGCTGGCACAGGATGGTGGCCAGTGCGGCGCCCTTTATGCCCATCCCGAGTGCAAATATGAATATGGGATCCAGAATCGCGTTGGAAATGACCGTAAACAGGGTAAGTGACATTGCGGTACGTGGGTTACCGCTCGCGCGGATAATTCCGTTGAGGCCGAAGTAAAGGTGCGTGATTACGTTCCCTCCCAGAATGATTGTCATATAATCTCTGGCGAACGGCAGGGTCGCGTCGCTGGCTCCGAAGAATCTGAGAATCGGATCCAGATAAATCAGGGACACCACTGTGAAGATGATTCCTATCAGAGTGTTGAGGGTGAGGACGTTGGAAAGTACGTTGTTGGCGGCGGCATTTCTTTTCTGTCCCAGCAGAACCGATACCATCGTCAAACCTCCGACTCCAACCAGTGTCCCAAGGGCGGCTGAGAAGTTCATCAGCGGAAAGGTTACCGCCAGACCGGAAATGGCATACGATCCTACGTCGGGAATGTGCCCGATGAAGATACTGTCTACCATATTGTACAAAGAAGACGCAGTCTGGGCAATGATTCCCGGAACTGCGAATTTTCTAAGCAATGTCCCAATCTTCTCCGTTCCCATCTCGGTGGGAACTCCCGCAACAGAACTCATCGGTCTACGCTCACTACCTCCAACTCAAATGCCAATGGAGAATACGGGGGGATATTGCCTGTAGAAACGGCTCCGTATCCAAGGTCGGAAGTAAAGACGGCAACTCCTTTCTCTCCTTTTTTCATTTTTGAAAGCGCGAACTTGAATCCCGTGATAAGGGATGAACCCTCGCTGCTGCTCCCCATCGTAATGTCTTCATAATTTTCTGCCCAGGTTACCTGCAACGGGCCATAGGATGAGCCTTCGTTGTAGATGTAGTTCTCTTTCGCGAGGTCTTCGTGCGTGGTGTCGAAAATTTTGGAGGTGGTGAGCATTCCGGTATAGTTGACGGTACCGGAAATGGAGGTGGAAATGCTCACGGTGTCTTCCGGAACCTTAAGCTGGTAATAGTAGAATCCGTGCATTCCTGAGGAGTCTCCTTCGGATACCTGTGCTCCGTATTTCCTGTTGAGGAAGGTGGTGATCTGGTGAAGCTGGTACTGTTCGATATCCTCTATGCCTTCGTGGAGTTCTATTTCCATTATCACTGTTGTACCGGTGCATTTGTTGAAATACTCTTCGGCAGTGTCGTAACGGGGATAGTTGTTGTCGTCGGCCATTAGCCATCCGGGAATCAGAGCTTTGATTTTCTGCCCGTTGGACATCATCGAAATTATTTCGTCGGTTCCAGGGGCCATTGTTCCGCTGCCTCTCCTTACCGTTATGGGGTCGTATGGCGTTCCCTGGTCGTAGTAGCCCAGACGCTTGGCCCAGAACTCGGTCGAGCTCGAAAGCACGTCGCCGTTCAGGTCGAACATTGTGACATGCACTCTTGCATATGGAACTTTGTCGCTGCTCCCCGTACTGCTTCCGTTGCCTCCGCTGCTTTCAAGTATATAACATCCCAGCGGTGTGGTATTCCACAGATATTCGCCGTGACTTTGTTTCTGAAGTGCAATCCAGGCGTCGAGGTACCTTTTTGCCGATTCGTTGGCCGAAGAGCCCGTGCCCTTTTTGGCGCAGGAAATCATCAACACTGTTGCCGATAGTATCAGCGCCGTAACTAAAACGATTTTTCTCATACTCTGTTCTTTTCTGAATGCAGGAATCGTGCCGTGCATTCTTCCACATAGGAAGGCAGATCTTCCCGGGATGGGATGTCGGACCCTATGTACAGTCTTCCGCCCGACGCCTGGGCGTGTCCGCCGCCGTGAAAATATTCTGAGGCAAGAGTGTTGACTTTGACTCCGCGCTTGCTCCTGAGGCTTACACGGTAGAATCCGTCGTCTTCCGTAAGTGTTATGCTGATTTTTATTTTTCCGATTGAAAGGGGAACGTTTACCAGACCTTCCAGTTCACCTTCCCGTATCCCGAATTTTTTCTTGAATTCCCGGCTGATTATGATGTAGGAATAGCCGTCGCGGATTGCCAGGCTCTTGTCCAGAAGGAAACCGAAGGCTCTGACTCTTGCGCTGCGGTAGGAATTGAAGATGCGCCGGATTATGTCATCCCTGTCCACCCCTGCGGCAAGCAACTGTGAGGCCATGTCCAGTGTCGTCGGCCATACGGAATTTGCAAAATTGTTGGTGTCGGTGGTCATTCCGCACATCAGCGCAGTGAGCGCCGGCTTGGAAAGTCCCTTGAGGCTGTCTCCCTGAACTTTTCTGAGAATCCAGAACAGGAGTTCCGAAGCCGATGACACCTGTATTTCGCTGAACACCAGATCGAATTCTTCCAGACAGGGATTCAGATGGTGGTCAATGAGAATTTTCGTTGCCCGGCATTTCTGAATCGCGTCCTCGAACCCCGGGGCGGTGCGGGACAGACAGTTGAAGTCCACCGCAATCACCAGATCGCAGGATTCAAGGACATCAACGTCATCGGTTTTCTTTACCCCCTTCAGAATGAATTCAAGTGTGGCGGAGATCTCTTTCTCGACAAGAAAGACGGCATCTTTCTTCAAGGTTGAATCCAAATAATGGAACATTGCCGAGGCGCACCCGAGCGCATCTCCGTCGGGATGTGTATGGGAAACTACGACCACTTTCGAAGCATCGTGGACCAGTTCTTTGAAGCGGGAAATGCTATTGTGCGACAGATTGTTCATCCGAAGTCTTTTTCCAGCGGCAAATTTAACAAAATTATTGCATTTATTAAATCGAATTGCTAACTTTGTAGGACTTTGGAAATATTAAAATAATACACATAATGAACAAAGGTACTAAGATTATCGTAGAGATTCTGCTGTTCGTGGTATGTCTCGGACTCGTCTATCTCATCTACAATTCTATTATGCAGCCTGTACGCTTCAACAAGCAGAAGGCATACCGCGAGAGTGTCGCCATCCAGCGCCTTAAGGATATCCGTACATTGGAGGTAGCTTTCAAGAGCGTAAACGGACGGTATATGGGCGATATCGACTCTCTCATCGATTTCTATCACAATGGCAAGATGGAGGTTATAATGCAGGTGGGTTCCGGAGACGACTCTCTTGCAGTTGCCAACACCGAGGCCCTCAAGAAGAAGGGTGCAAAGGTTGAAGACCTTCTCAAAATGTATAATGAGGGAGCAAAGAATCTGTATTTCTCTGTAAAGACTCTTGTTCCTGTCAAGGATACCCTCTTTACTAATCGTGAGAACCTTGTTCTCGATTCGCTGAAATACATACCTTTCTCCGGCGGTCAGCCTATTCAGATGCAGGCTGTCATCAAGGTGGTTTCAGGCGTGAACGTTCCTCTGTTCGAGGCTGAAGCTCCGTACGACCTGCTTCTCCGCGGTCTCGACAGGCAGCTCATTATCAATGCAAAGGCCGACTGCCGCGACAAGAACAGGTACGAAGGACTACAGGTAGGTTCTGTCGATACGCCTAACAACAACGCAGGTAACTGGGAGTAACGGTCTCCTATGAGGATCATCGGGGGAGCCCTCAAGGGCAAGACCATAAGTCCTCCTGCAGGATATAAAGCAAGGCCCACCACGGATTTTGCCCGTGAGGGCCTTTTTAATGTGCTCGGAAACGAGTATGAGTTCGAGGATCTGAAGGTTCTGGATTTGTTCTCCGGAACCGGTGCCATAGGTTTTGAATTCGCATCGAGGGGGGCTTCCCGCGTTTGGTGTGTGGAGATGGCCCGCGAAAATGCATCCTTTATCAAAACCGAGGCCGACCGGCTCGGCCTTCACAACGTCACAATGGTGCGGGACAATGTGTTCGACTTCATTCCTGTATGCCACGAGAAGTTCGATATTGTCTTTGCCGACCCGCCCTATGCGCTGCAGGGCCTTGAAACCATTCCCGACCGGGTTTTCGAAAAGGGTATTCTTTATCCTGAGCGCTATCTTATCCTGGAACACGGGGACGAACATTCCTTTGTAAATCATCCCCGCTTCAAAAAGGAGAAAATATACGGAAGAGTTCATTTTTCATTTTTCGAATAATTCTTATCAAAATGTCACTTATTGAAAATATCATCGAACGCGCAAAGTCGAACAGACAGCGCATTGTTCTTCCCGAATCTTTCGAAGAACGTACAATAAAGGCGGCCGACAAGGCTATTGCCGACTCTCTGGCCGACATCATACTTATAGGTAATAGGGAAAAGATACTCTCATATGCCGCTGAACTTGGACTCGAGAATATCGGAAAGGCTACCGTCATCGACCCTGAAACCAGTGAGAAGACCGCTCAGTACAGGGAACTGCTTTATGAACTTCGCAAGTCCAAGGGGATGACTCCCGAGCAGGCTGCCCAACTGGTGCTCGATCCCCTGTATTTCGGCTGCCTCATAATCAAGAGCGGAGATGCCGACGGGCAAATCAGCGGCGCCCTCTCCACTACCGGGGAGACACTGCGTCCCGCCCTGCAGATTATCAAGTGCTCTCCCGGCATCAGTTGTGTCAGCGGTGCTATGCTTATGGTAACAAAGACTCCCCAGTACGGACAGAACGGAGTGCTGGTTTTCGGAGACGTTGCCGTTACTCCCGCTCCCGACGCTTCCCAACTCGCCCAGATTGCAGTGTGCACCGCCAAAACTGCCAGGAGTGTAGCCGGTTTCGAGAATCCCAAGGTTGCAATGTTGTCCTTCTCTACCAAGGGTTCGGCAAAGCACGAAGTGGTGGACAAGGTTGTTGAAGCAACAGCCCTTGCCAGGCAGCTCGACCCTTCTCTGTGTATCGACGGAGAACTTCAGGCCGATGCCGCTCTGGTTCCTTCGGTAGGTGAAAAGAAAGCGCCCGGTTCCCTGATTGCCGGAAAAGCCGACGTTCTGGTGTTCCCTAATCTTGAGGTTGGAAATATCTGTTACAAGATGGTTCAGCGACTCGGTGAGGCCGAGGCTATCGGACCCATACTTCAAGGAATTGCAAAACCGGTCAATGACCTTAGCCGCGGGTGCAGCGTGGATGATATCTATAAACTTATCGCAATTACAGCCTGTCAGGCTATGGACTGACGTCCATAGCCTATACCAATAATTGGAGAGGCGTACCTCTCCAAACCTCTCTGCGTCCTGACGTCCATTGCCGACATTTATAATCCTTTCGCCTTGCCCTCGTCCCAGATTTCATCCATTTGGGCGAGGGTAAGGTCTGTAAGGCGGATGCCTTTCTTGAGTGTGTTGTCTTCCAGATACGTAAAGCGCCTGCGGAACTTGCCGCAGGTACAGTGGAGGGCGGCTTCGGGGTCTATTCCATAGAGGCGTGCCGCATTGATGGTTGCAAACAGCAAATCCCCGAATTCTTCCAGCATATGGTCGGGGTTGTTTTCTGCGCAGGCTTCTTCCACCTCTCCAAGTTCCTCGTGAACCTTGTCCCAAACCTGTTCCTTCTCTTCCCAGTCGAAGCCGCATCCGCGGGCTTTCTCTTGAAGCGAGATGGCTTTGAGGACAGCCGGCATAGCTTCGGGAATTCCGTCCATTACGTGCTTGCCGGCATCTTTCTCCTTCGCCTTTATCAACTCCCAGGTGTCTGCAATCTGTTTCGCAGTGGTTTGCTCCCCATCCTCCAGAACCGTCCCGTCCTGCGAAAAAACGTGCGGATGACGGAAAATCATTTTCTCGCAGATGCTCCTCAGGGAATCGGCAACGTCGAATTCACCCTTTTCCTGCGCTATCCTGGCGTAGAAAACCAAATGATAGAAAAGGTCTCCAAGCTCTTTGCAGGCAGCTTTGCTGTCGGATTTGAGCACTGCGTCAGACAATTCATAAACTTCCTCTTCAGTCATTGGCCTGAGTGACTCGAAAGTCTGGGCGGCGTTCCAGGGGCATTTCTCCCGGAGGCTGTCCATAATGTCCAGTAGCCGTGCGAATTCTTCGATTTTCTGTTCCTTGCTGTGCATAGAAAATAATCTTAAATTTGTCACAAAAATACACATATTTTATGAACTGGAAAGAACGCACCATATTGCTTTTAGGGGAAAACGGCCTCGACACTCTTTCCCGTGCTACCGTGACTGTGGTCGGTATCGGCGGAGTGGGTGCTGCGGCGGCCGAAATGCTGGTACGCTCGGGCGTCGGACACATTGTGCTCATAGACAATGACTGCGTGAGCGAGAGCAATATCAACCGTCAGTTGCCGGCCCTGCATTCCACTGTCGGCAAATATAAAACCGAGGTGCTGAGCCGCAGGCTTCTTGACATCAACCCCGAGTTGGAAATAAAGGTTCTGAACGAGTATCTTACCGAAGATAATATGAATAATATCGCTCATCCGACCTTTGTAATAGATGCAATCGATACCCTTAGTCCCAAGATAGCCCTTATCCAATATTGTTTGCGCGAGCATATCCCTATGGTCAGTTCTATGGGTGCCGGAGCAAAACTTGACGTCACGTCCGTGCGCATCGACGATATCTCCAAGACTCGTGTATGTCCGTTGGCGCATATGTTGAGAAAACGGCTGCACAAATTTGGTATAAAGGATGGTTTTCAGGCGGTTTACTCGGTGGAAAAACCCATAGAATCCGCTGTAGTTATTGAAGAAAGCCGCAATAAGAAATCTCAGGTAGGCACAATATCCTACCTTCCTACGGTCTTCGGATGCGCCTGCGCCCAGGTGGCAATTGAAAATATAGTAAAATAAGTTATCTTTGCAAAAGAAATTTAAGTGATGGCAGACAACACGTTACTCGAAAAGGTCCTTTCTCTGGAGGGCAAATTCAAATCGCTGCAGGAACAGCTGACGGATCCCGAAGTTGTTTCCGATATGAAGCGGTATGTCCAGCTTAACAAGGACTATAAGGAACTGCAGCCCATTATCGAGGCCGGCAGGCAGTACGAGAAGATGCTTGCAGATCTTTCTCAGGCCAAGGATATCCTTATGAACGAGAAGGATGACGAACTCAAGGAGATGGCCCGGGAAGAAATTGCGGGAATCGAACCTCAGGTGCCCGAGATGGAACAGAAGATCAAGCTTCTGCTCATCCCGGCCGACCCCGACGACGGTAAGAACGCTATGATAGAAATCCGTGGCGGAACCGGAGGCGACGAGGCGGCCATTTTTGCCGGAGACCTTTTCCGTATGTATCAGCATTTTGCCGAGTCCAAAGGATGGAAGATAGAAATCAGCGACCAGGCTCCCGGAACATCCGGCGGATTCAAGCAGATTGTATTCAAGCTCAGTTCTTCTTCCGAGGGAGTTTACGGCATTATGAAATACGAGTCCGGCGTACACCGGGTTCAGCGTGTGCCTCAGACCGAGACGCAGGGCAGGATTCAGACTTCGGCCGCCTCCGTGGCGGTTTTCCCTGAAGCCGGCGAATTTGACGTCGACCTCAAGTGGGACGACATCCGTCTCGACCTTTTCTGCTCTTCCGGTCCCGGCGGACAGGGTGTGAACACTACATACTCTGCAGTCCGGCTTACCCATATTCCTTCCGGTCTTGTAGTGCAGTGTCAGGAAGAGCGTTCCCAGCTCAAGAATAAAGACCGTGCCTTCGAGGAACTCAGAACCCGTCTGTATAACCTCGAGCACCAGAAATACCTGGACGGCATCGCCGCAAAGCGCAAGACTATGGTGAGTACGGGTGACCGCAGCGCCAAGATACGTACATACAACTATCCTCAGGGCCGTGTAACCGATCACCGCATCAACTGGAGTATGTACAATCTTCCTGTCTTTATGAATGGAGACATTCAGGAATGCATAGAGCAGTTGCAGATTGCCGAGAATGCTGAACGTCTGAAGGAGGCAGGGGAGTAGAAGTTACTGTTTTCTGAAGGCGAGGCAGGCGTTGTGCCCACCGAAAGCCAACGAATTCGAAAGGCCGAGAGTAATCCCGGCTTTTTGCTTTGTGTTTGGAGTGTAGTCCAGGTCGCATTCGGGATCGGGCCTGTCCAGATTGATGGTGGGGGGAATTTCGCCGGACCCTACTGTAAGAATGGTGGCAATGGCTTCGGCCGCTCCGGTCGCTCCCATCATATGGCCGTGCATTGATTTCGTGCTGCTGATGTGAAGACCATAGGCTTCCTGTCCGAAAGTTCTTTTAAGGGCAAGAGTCTCGATGACGTCGTTCAGCCGCGTTCCCGTACCGTGGGCGTTGACGTAAACGCAATCCTTGGCGGGGTTGTATCCGGCCTGCTCGCAAGCCAGTCCGATTGACTCGACTTGCGCCGTGGCTTCCGGGTCCGGGGCGGTGGCGTGGTAGGCATCGCAGGTGGAGCCGTATCCGCATATTTCACCGTAGATCCTTGCTCCGCGCGCTCTGGCGTGTTCGTATTCCTCCAGAACCAGCACTGCGGCTCCATCGGCCAGAACAAAGCCACCCCTGTCGGCATTGAAGGGCAGACAGGCGTGCTTGGGATTCTCTTCGCGGGTAAGTGCCCTGCAGTTGGCGAAACTGGCTAGTCCGATGGGTATGGTGCAATGGTCGGTTCCACCGGTAATCATTGCATCGGCATACCCGTGCCGAATCGTGCGGTAGGCCTCTCCTATGGAGTGGGTTGAGGTTGCGCAGGCGGTAGAGATGTTCATACACGGTCCGCAGGCCTTGAAACGGATTGCAATCTGAGCGGCGGCCATATTGGCAATCATCGAGGGCACGAACGACGGAGAAACCCACTCTCCGCTGGGTGTTTCAAGCATTTTGCCCACTTCCCTGAACGTGGTTTCGAATCCGCCTATTCCGGAACTGACGTTGCATCCGAGGCGGAAACGGTCGATGTTGGTGCCGCTTTCCAATCCGGAATCCAGCATTGCCTGAACCGCTGCCGCCATACCATAAACGGTGAACGGATCCTGTTTGCGTATGAAGGCCTTTTCGATGCCGTAAGCCACCGGGTCGAAGTCTTTCACTTTGCCCCCGATTTTTACGGCCAGTCCGTCAACAGGAAATTCGGTTATGCGGTCGATTCCGCACACCCCGTCCAACAGATTCCCCCAAAAGGTTTGTACGTCATTCCCAATGCAGGAAATGACCCCCAAGCCTGTAACTGCAACTTTTCTTTCCATATGCAAACGTGGGCAAAATTACTAAATTTTTTGTACTTTTGTGTTTCTTGTGCGAATGCTATGTCATTGTACGAAAGAATACCGGATTATCTGCTCGGGAAGTTCCAGCTGACTTCCTCGGTGGTTTTTGCCGCGCTTTTTTCGCTTGTTATGATGCTCTTCAGCTTTCCGTTTTCCAGTAATTTCTGGTTCGAAATCGCCATATCCAATGCATTTGCCTTTACGGTAGGTTTCTTCCTGCTTTCCCTGGTTGTGGTGGCGTGCAGCAAAAGACTGATGTACACTACCAGGTCAAGCTTTTCTATGACCTATCTTCAGTATATTATCTGGAACTTCGCTGAAGCGCTCATAATTGCGTCCCTGTACACTGTATTCACCATTGCGGGGCAGGAATATGGAATCCTCAAGCCGGTTCCCCTGAGTACGGAAACAATCTGGCTTGGAGCATTGGTTTATACAACCTTCTGCCTTGGTGTGCCTTATGTGATAGCCGGCCTGTATTTCACGGTAAACGACAAGAACAACACTATCCGGCTTATGAACTTCGGAAATGTGGTAAGTGACGTGGAACCCGAACCGTTCGGGGAAAAGAAGATTACCCTTACCGACAACAACGGGCTTGTAAAGCTGTCCGTGAGTCTCGGGAACCTGCTGTTCATCGAATCGGACGACAACTACATCAAGGTCTGGTATCGTACCAGTCTCGGGGAGTTGAAGCAGTATATGCTGCGCTGCCGTCTGAAGACGGTCGAAGAAAGTTTCGCAGACAGCTGCCTTGTGCGCTGTCACAGAAAATACATTGTCAATATTTCCAATGTGCGTTTTATGACTAGGGACAAGAACGGCTATCTGCTCGACCTCGACGAGGAATCCGTGGAACCCATACCTGTTTCCAAAACGTACGAAGACGCAGTTCTTTCGCAATTCAATTCAAGATAGATATGTGGCAGAGAATACAAACTCTTTATATGGTTCTGGCCCTGGTATTGCTGGGCGTGGCGCTTGGATTCACTTCAAGGCTGCCTTTCATTATCCTTCTTTCGGTATGCGCCCTATGCAATCTCCTGCCTGTATTTATGTTCAGGCACAGGATGCTGCAGATGCGGCTGCTGCTTTTTGCGGCAATTGCATTGCTCGGGCTCCAGGCCTGGATGGCTTACGATTATTTTACCTCTGATTTGCAGGTCAGTTTCAACTATTCTATGGTGGTCCCCGTGATTGCCGCAATCCTGGATTTCCTCGCTGTAAGGGGAATTGTTTCGGATGAATTGCTGGTGCGCAGCGCAGGACGCCTCAGGTCCAAGAAAAAATAAGCGTTATGAGAATTCCTGAATCAGAACTTATCATCAATTCCGACGGCAGCGCATTCCATATACATATGTGTCCTGCCGACCTTGCTGACTCCGTGATTCTTGTCGGAGACCCCGGCAGGGTGGAAATGTTCCGTTCCCGTATGTATTCCGTTAAAGCCGAAGGGGCATCGCGCGAATTCGTATGGGTTACCGGTGAGTACAAGGGAAAAGAACTCACAGTGCTTTCATCCGGCATAGGTCCGGACAATATCGATATAGTTATGACCGAACTGGACGCTCTGGCCAACGTTAATTTCGAGACCAGAGAGCCAAATCCGGTTCATAGAACGCTGCGTATCGTGCGCGTGGGCACTTCCGGAGCCATCAGGCCGGACATTCCCATCGGGACCTTCCTTTTTTCGGAAATCAGCGTCGGCTTCGACGGAGTAATGAACTGGTACGAAGGTCGGGACCGGTTCGCGCTCCCGGATTTCGAAGAAGCTTTCCTTAAGCACATTCAATGGAGCCCCTACCTCCCGAAACCGTATTTCGTGCGCAACAGTGAGGCCCTGGCAAAACTCTTTGCCGACTCTACGGTAAGCGGGATGACAATCTCCGCCCCGGGCTTCTACGGCCCTCAGGGAAGGGTTGTCCGCCAGGGGCTTGCAATGCCCGATATGATTGAAAAACTGGAGAGCTTCTCATACAGGGGCCATACATTCTCCAATTTCGAGATGGAAGGTTCCGTCATTGCCGGAATGGGCCGCAAGCTCGGCCACGAGACGGCGACCGTGTGCTGCATCATCGCGAACCGCCACAACCATAACGCCAATGTAAACTACAAGTCATTGGTGAGTGACCTCTCTGAGCTGGTTATGGATAAGTTAAGCCGGTAGGCTATTTGTAAAGTTTCTTGTAATTCCCCTTATCCCAGTTCTTTACGGGTATTCTTGGATCGGTGAGCCTGGAGTCTGAAATAACTCTGGTGTCGTTCATCACGTTCTCTTCTATAAAGGACGTAAGCATTGGAACGTTTTCCGGCATCGAACCGGCAACTTCGTGGCTGTTTCCCTGATACCGGAAGATGCGGTGGCTGTAACCGTTTTTACGGAAGGTTTTGGAAATCACGTCGGAACCCATAAAACGCAGGTTGAACAGAGCTATCTGCCCGTATGGCACAATCTTGTCGGCCGTACCGTGAAGCATAAGGGTGGGGCAGGGCTCCCGTTTGTATTTCAGGGGACCGACTGTGGAGAATATTGCTCCGGAGAACGAAGCAACCCCCTTGTAGTCGAAATCTTCCGGCAGAATCGAGGACTTGCCGCTGCGGTTGCAAAGTTCCCATTCCGCCTGCATTACGGAGATGGCTCCTGCCGATGACCCGCAGATTACCATATTGTCGGCGTCTATTCCGTATTCACGCCCGTTTTCCTTAAGCCACAGGGTTGCGCAGAACAAGTCTTCCACTGCAATGTCGATAGAGTACAGAAGCCGGTCGATGAAAGCCTTGTTTAGTCCGGGGTTCTTCATATCCCGCAACCCCAGCCTGTAGTCTATGGAAACAACGCTGTATCCCTGTCCGGTAAGTTCCTTGAACCAGGGGAGATAGTGGGAATCGTCCTTCTTTCCGCTCATAAATCCGCCGCCGAACATAAACAGTATGGTGGGTTTGGGAAAGCCGTCGATTTGAGTGCGGCTGCCCGGCGCGCTGTGATAGATGTCGAGATACAGCTGGCAGGTGTCTTTGACAGAGTAGAGTATTGTGGCATCCGGCAGAATTGCCTTTTTGCCTTCATCTGCCGCAGAGTACAGACTTGTCAGCGCCAGAAGGGCGCATATGAGGGTTCGCTTCAGGGCTTTCATAATGTTCAGCTGTAAATGTCGGGAGCCTTGATGCTTATTGTCCCCAGCACTCTCAGTGCGCTGGCCTTGACTTCCGGCTTGGGCTTCCGGGGTATATGTCTGTCAATAATGTCGAAATCTATCCCGTAACTTTCCATAATGGCACGGCAATAGGTGTTGTCGGTCTTGCTCAGGGCAAGCAGCAGGTGTTCGCTGCGCACAGTGTCTGACTTGAGCCTTGCCGCCTGAGTGAAGGATTCCGTAAGAGTGAGGTTGGATTCGTATCCCAGGGTTACCCTGTCTTCCTGCAGATAGGGAATGCTGCGTTCCAGCATTATGCCACCTTCGACAAGGTGTTTCATATCGTGCAGATCTGCTCCCAGACTGCTCAGGATATGGCAGGCCAGATTATTGGAATGACGCAGTATCGCCAGACAGAGATGGTCCGGAGAAATGTCATAGCTGCCGGTGCGCATAGCCTCTTCCCGGGCGTATGCGACTATGGTGTTGAGTTCGTCTGAAATCTGCATTCCGATACCTTTAAAAAGTACACAAAAGTAAAAAATAAATCGGATTTTTTTATTAAATTTGCGTGATAAAATAAAATGTGTTTTTAATGGAGGAAGAAGTAATACACGGTATTATTGAACCGGTAGAGATAGATCAGGAAATGCGCTCGGCGTACATCGATTATTCGATGTCGGTAATTGTATCCCGCGCATTGCCCGACGTAAGGGATGGGCTTAAACCGGTACAGAGAAGAGTGTTGTTCGGAATGAACGGTCTGGGGCTCAGCTATGGCGGGCAAACCAAGAAATCGGCCCGTATCGTTGGTGAGGTCCTGGGTAAGTTCCATCCCCACGGCGACAGCAGCGTTTACGATGCGATGGCCCGTCTGGCGCAGGATTGGAACCAGCGTTATCCGCTGGTGCACGGACAGGGTAACTTCGGTTCTATGGACGGGGATCCCGTTGCGGCTATGCGATATACCGAGGCCAAGCTTGCCCGCCTTGCCGAGGACGTGCTCTGCGACCTTGACAAGGATACCGTTGATTTTCAGCTCAACTTCGACGATTCCATTCTGGAGCCTACCGTATTGCCTACAAAAGCTCCGCTTCTGCTGCTTAACGGTTCTGCCGGAATCGCGGTAGGTATGGCCACCAATATGGCTCCCCACAATCTGGGAGAATGCTGCGATGCCATCTGCGCGTACATCGACAATCCCGATATCGATACCGAGGGTCTTATGGAACACATAAAAGGCCCCGATTTCCCCACTGGAGGCATAATAATGGGCCGTCAGGGAATAATCGATGCATATAATACCGGCAGGGGGCGCGTCGTAATCCGCGCAAAGACTGAAATAGAGGAGATAGACGGACGCGACAGCATAGTTGTCACCGAGGTTCCGTATATGGTGAACAAGGCCGATATGATAAAACGTATCGGTGAAATGGTGAACGACAAGAAAATCGAAGGTATCTCCGATATCAAGGAACTTTCCAGCAGGGAGGGCATCCGTATTGTCTTCACTCTCAAGAGAGACGCGAATGCCAATGTGGTTCTCAATACGCTTTTCAAGTATTCGGCTCTGCAGTCCAGCTTCTCAATCAACAACGTGGCTCTTGTGGAAGGCCGTCCGCGTACGCTTTCCCTGAAGGAAATCATAGCGAATTTCGTGGATTTCCGCCATCAGGTTATCGTTCGCCGCACCAGGTTTGAACTGGACAAGGCTCAGAAGCGGGCCCACATACTGGAAGGCCTCATCAAGGCTATCGACGTCATAGACGAAATCATAGCCATAATCAAGGCCTCTGCCAATGTAGATGAGGCCAAGACTAAACTGCAGGAGCGGTTCGGCTTCACCGAGATTCAGGCCGGCGCCATCGTGGAGATGAGGCTTCGTCAGCTCACCGGACTGGAGAAGGAGAAACTGGAGAACGAATATCGCGAACTTGAGAAATTCATCGCCCGCTGCAAGGAAATCCTTGCAAGCGAGACCGAGCAGCTCAGCATCGTCAAGACTGAGTGCCAGGAACTCAAGGCCAAATACGGAGATCCGCGCCGCAGTGAGATAACCCTTGCCGCCGACGAGTTCAATCCCGAAGACTTCTATGCCGACGAGGACGTGATCATCACAATCTCCCATATGGGGTATGTGAAACGCACGGCACTCACCGAATTCCGGACTCAGAACAGGGGCGGCGTGGGAATGAAAGGCAGCGCTACCCGCGAAGAGGACTTCATAGAGCATATCTATGTTGCGAATATGCATTCTACGATGCTGTTCTTTACGAAGAAGGGTCTTTGCTACCGTCTCAAGGTATATGAACTGCCCGAAGGTACCAGGGCATCGAAGGGAAGGGCAGTGCAGAATATGCTCACGATCGATCCCGACGACAGCATCGTAACCTATCTCAACGCCAGGTCCATCGAGGATATGGACTACACGGAGTCTCACTATGTGACTCTCATAAGCAAGAAGGGTATCATAAAGAAGACTACTCTTACCGATTATTCCAACAAGCGCAGCCGCAACAAGGGTATCATAGCGCTCACTATCCGCGAAGGCGATGCCCTGCTCGATGCCGTGCTTACAAACGGAGCCGAGCAGATTATGATAGCCGCTCACGACGGCCGCTGCGTACGCTTCGAGGAATCCGACCTCAGGGCCCTTGGCCGCAGCGCATCCGGTGTCCGTGGCATCAACCTTGCAGAAAACGACGAAGTCGTGGGGCTTATCACATATGATCCCTGTTCGGACGACGCTGCAGACCACACTGTTCTGGTAGTCAGCGAGAATGGATACGGTAAGCGTTCCGACCCTCGGGATTACAGGCTTACAGCCCGTGGAAGCAAAGGCGTTAAGACTCTCAACATTACCGATAAGACTGGCAGTGTTGTCTCTATAAAGAATGTTACGCCGCAGAATGACCTTATGATTATCACCCGTTCCGGCCTTACAATCAGGATGCCGGTCGATGGAATCAGGGAAGCAGGCCGCGCCACACAGGGTGTCAGGCTCATAAATCTTCGAGAGGGCGACGGAATTGCCGCTGTTTCGGTAGTGGCTCACGCCGAAAACGACTCTGAACCCCAAACATTGCCTGCAGAACAACAGAACGAAAACAATAACTAATTTTTAAACTCTATTTATGAAAAAAACATTATTGCTAGTCGCTTTGCTTGCTGCTATGCCGCTTGCAAACGCTCAGGATGGAAAGAATTATGCCGCCGTAAGGTCTGCAGTCGCAGCAGCCGAAAAGAATGCGGAAAATCCCAAGAAAGCAACCAATGTTGCCACCTGGACAAAGCTCGCAGAGTGCTATATGAATGCATACCAGGCTCCTATGGGAAGCATTATTCTCGGTATGGACAGAAACGAGCTCAAACTCCTTCTCAACAACATCAAGCCTACTTCAACAGAGTCCGTCCAGATTCAGGGACAGAACTTTACCAAGGAAGTTTATCCTACTGTCAATCTCTATTTCTCCGAGGCCGGTCAGCTTCAGATGACCGAAGTCACCGAGCAGGCAGTCGAGAATTCTCTGGGGAAGGCGCTTGTGGCGTACAAAAAGGCAGCCCAGGTAGATGATAAGGGTAAGAAGACCGAAGATATCGTTGCAGGAATAAAGAAAATCGGAGAGTACTTCAATGTGGAAGCTACAAACGCTTATTATTTCAGCAATCTTGAAAAAGCTTCGGAGCTCTTCGAGTCTGCAGCGGATGCCGTAGCGGGCGCACCTGTCAACGGATGCGATTCTCTCAGCCTTTACAATGCAGGTTTTACCGCATGGATGGGAGGAAACTATGACAGGGCCAAGGTTGTTTTCGAGCAGTGCAAAGCTGTAGGTTACTATGGAACCGACGGAGAAATATTTGCAAAGCTTGCCGACATCGCAAACAAGGCAAAGGATGCTGCTGCAGAAAAAGCCGCCCTTGAGGAAGGTTTTGCAAAATTCCCTCAGAGCCAGAGTATTATCATTGGCCTTATCAACTATTACATTAATAGTGGCGAGGATCCCGCCGCCCTTTTCCAGCTGCTTGAGAAAGCCCGTCAGAACGAACCCGACAATGCTTCTCTATATTCTGTCGAAGGACAGATCCGAGAGAAACTCGGTGAGGCAGACAAAGCCCTCGAGGCATACCATAAGTGTGCTGAGGTGGATCCCACTTATCCTTACGGATACACAGGTGCGGGTCTGCTGTACTATAACAAGGCCGACGCCATTGCCCAGGAAGCTCAGTCACTTGGAACAAGCCGCGAGGATATCAGAAAGTATGACGAACTTATAAAGGAATGGGAAGTTGCTCTCGCAAATGCTCTTCCTGAATTCCAGAAAGCATACGAAGTTGCGCAGGACCCCGCTCTTAAGGGAGACATCGCAAAGTTCGTGAAGGATATCGCTTTCCGCCTCCGTTCGGTTGACCCTAAATATGCCGAGCTTTACGAGGAGTTCCAGAAGATAGTCGAAGGAAACTAATCTTTTCGTTCGTCGAAGGCTTTGACGATTTTTGATACCAAAGGGTGTCGCACTATGTCTTGATTTGAGAAGACTACGGTTGCGATGCCCTTTATCTTTTTGAGCATCTCTACTCCGCTCAAAAGGCCCGAATCCTCTTTCCTGGGAAGGTCAACCTGAGAAGCGTCTCCGGTAACTATGAATTTGGCCTCGACACCCATTCTGGTGAGAAACATCTTTAGCTGGCCGAGATTCGTGTTCTGGGCTTCGTCCAGAATTACGCAGGCCCTGTCCAGGGTTCGACCGCGCATATACGCGAGCGGAGCAATCTGAATTGTGCCGTCGGCAATGAAATCCTGCAGTTTCTTTGCAGGAATCATATCTCCCAGTGCATCGTACAGCGGCTGCAGATACGGGTCGAGTTTGTCTTTAAGGTCTCCGGGAAGAAATCCCAGCCTTTCACCTGCCTCCACAGCGGGTCGTGTGAGGATAATCCTTTTTATCTCACGGTTCTTCAAGGCTCTCACAGCAAGGGCGATTGCCACATAGGTCTTGCCGGTTCCGGCGGGGCCCAGCGCAAAAACCAGGTCATTGTCGAAGTAGGCTTTGACCATTTCCTGCTGTTTAAGGTTCCTTGCCCGGATTGGCTTGCCGTCATTGCTGTAAACGATTATTTCTTCCCCGTTCATACGGTAGTTGTCAGGGTCGTTGTCTCCGCAGAAGACGGCCTCTACATCGTAGTTGGTAAGATTCTGCTTTCGGTGGCGCAGTTCCGTCAGCTCCGCGAACCGGGATTCGAATTCCTGAATCTGTTCCTGCTTTCCGTCCAGAATGATTTCGTTGCCTCTGGCGATAACTTTGAGCCCCGGAAAATAACTGCAGAATTCTTCGAGTATTTTATTGCCGGCCCCGTAGATTTCTATGGGATTTGCGGCTTGGATTTTGACTGTCTTTTTCATCGATTGCAAATATATGTCAAATTTTATAAATTTGCAGATTATGTTCAAAAGGCTCATATCTATTGCTGCAGCGCTTTGTGCAGGCTTTTTATGCTATGGACAGTATGCCCCGGGGGCACTTTCTTCGCTCTCTGAAAGCGAGACTGCTTCCCGTATGAGAGAAGACGTGGAATACCTTTCATCGGCAATGCTGGAAGGTCGGAAAGCGGGTTCTGAAGGCGAGGATATGGCCACTGCCTATGTGTCGGAACGCTTCCGTGAACTTGGACTGAACTTGCTCTATCCTCCGGAAGGTGATCCGTTCGGCATCAGGACAGACTCAGGCGATACAATGGTTTCACACAACGTTGCCGCCATTGTTGACGGATACGACAAGAGCCTTAGAAACAGCTACATAGTGATTGGAGCCAGACTGGACAATCTGGGCAAGCACAGTATTCGTGTCGATTCCCTTACTTCCGAGCAGATTTTTTACGGTGCGGGCGGGAATGCTTCCGGACTGGCCGTAATGCTGGAACTGGCGCATCGGATACAGACCAATGCGGTTCTCTTCAGGCGTTCAGTCATTTTTGTCGCGTTCGGCTCTTCCCTGATATCGAATGCCGGCTCCTGGTATTTCCTGAACCGTTCGTTCAAGGGTACGGAGCATATCGATGCAATGATTAACCTGGATATGCTCGGAACGGATCCTCTTTCATTTTATGCCTACACCTGTTCCAATCAGGATATGAATAACGTAATAGGGAATCTGGAAGGGATGTTGCTGCCAGTACGCCCTCAGCTCGTGAGCAAGGAGCCCTGCGCTTCCGACCATCGTTCCTTCTACGACAGCGCCGTTCCTTCGGTCTTCTTTACTTCGGGCAGATATCCCGAGTACAACACTACCAGAGATACGGCCGATATCCTCGACTACGATATGATGGAGCGGCAATCCGAGTACATCTTCAACTGTGCGCTCAACCTGGCCAACGGAGCGAAACCGCTTTTCAATCCTACCGAAGAACTGAAGAAGAGAGCTTCGGAGGAAGGCTTTGCCGTCCCGTACAGCGAGTGCGATGTCCCACCGTCTTTCCTCGGTTCGTACGAACCGTCAAGTTTCCTTATGCGATGGGTATACACCTATCTGCGCTATCCCCGGAAGGCAGTGGAAGAAGGAATCCAGGGGCGTGTACTGGTAGATTTCATTGTCGATGTCAATGGCGACGTGAAGGATGTGAAGGTGCTGCGCGGAGTTCATCCGCTTCTGGACGAAGAAGCAGTGAGGGTAGTGAGCGCTTCGCCCCGATGGAAGCCGGGAAAATTCAGAGGCAGGAAGGTAAGGTCGGAGATTTCGATGTACGTGGAATTCCGTTTGAAAAGAAAATGATATAAGAATATGGATTACGATTTTAAGGCTGTAGAAAGAAAATGGCAGGAGTTTTGGGCCAAGAACCATACTTACAGGGTTTCGTCCGATTCCAATGCGCCCAAGTATTATGTATTGGATATGTTTCCTTATCCTTCCGGAGCGGGATTGCACGTAGGACATCCCCTGGGGTACATCGCATCGGATATCTTCGCGCGTTACAAGCGTCTGAAGGGTTTCAACGTCCTGCATCCTATGGGATATGATGCCTTTGGCCTGCCTGCCGAGCAGTATGCCATCCAAACCGGGCAGCACCCCGCAGTTACCACCGCTCAGAACGTTGCCCGTTACCGCAGTCAACTCGACCGCATCGGATTCTCTTTCGATTGGGACAGGGAAGTGCAGACCTGCGACCCCGCCTACTACAAGTGGACACAGTGGGCTTTTCTGAAGATGTTCGACAGCTGGTATGATCCCAAGGCCGATGCTGCCCGCCCGATAGGCGAGTTGGTGGAAGTGCTATCCACAAAGGGTTACGAAGATATTTCCGCTGCGCGGTGGAATGCTGCGACAGAGCAGGAAAAGAGCGATATTCTTATGCGCTATCGTATTGCATATCAGGGAGAAACGTCTGTCAACTGGTGCGAAGGGCTTGGAACTGTTCTGGCAAATGACGAGGTTAAGGACGGATTGAGCATCCGTGGGGGGTACCCGGTGGAGCAGAAGAAGATGAAGCAGTGGCAGCTCAGGGTGTCGGCGTATGCCGAGCGTCTGCTCAGCGGACTGGATAAACTCCAGTGGACCGATTCCCTAAAGGAAATGCAGCGGAACTGGATTGGAAAGTCCGAAGGAACCGAGGTGGTATTCAATACCGAATGCGACGGAAGGACTTTGCCGGTAACGATATTCACAACCAGAGTCGATACTATTTTCGGAGTCAGCTTTATGGTACTTGCTCCCGAGAGCGAACTATTACCGCAGCTTACCTCCGCCGACCGTAAGGCCGAGGTTGATGCCTATGTGAAGGAAGTCCGTAAAAAGACCGAACTGGAGAGAATGACCCAAACCAGGACGGTTACCGGGGTGTTCAGCGGAGCATACGGAGTCAATCCCCTTACCGGAGAGCGCATTCCCATCTGGATTTCCGAATATGTGCTTGCCGGCTACGGAACCGGTGCAATAATGGCTGTGCCGGCTCACGACAGCAGAGACTATGCCTTTGCCAGGAAGTTCGACCTTCCCATTATCCCCATCATTGAGGGTTGTGACGTGAGCGAGCAGAGTTTCGATGCAAAGGAAGGAATTATGTGCAACTCCGGTTTCCTTAACGGGATGGACGTAAAGCAGGCGATAGAGGCCGCAAAAGATTATGTCGAGCAGAAGGGCCTGGGTCACAGGAAAACCAATTATCGTCTGCGCGACGCCATCTTCTCACGGCAGCGATATTGGGGTGAACCTTTCCCCATCTACTATAAGGACGGAATCCCCACTGCTCTGCCCGAGAGTGAACTTCCTCTCACTCTACCCAAAATCAAAGAGTTCAAGGCGCAGGGAGGGGAACCTCCTCTTGCGAGAGCCGAGAACTGGACTTACAAAGGATATCCTTTGGAGAAAAACACTATGCCCGGTTTCGCCGGTTCGAGCGCGTATTACTTCCGGTATATGGACTCACACAATGACCAGGCTCTGGTAGGCCGCGAAGCCAATGAGTACTGGCGCAGTGTAGACCTTTACGTCGGAGGTACCGAACACGCCACCGGCCATCTTATCTATTCCCGTTTCTGGAACAAGTTCCTCTTCGACCTTGGCTATGTGTGCGAGGATGAACCTTTCCGCAAGCTCATCAATCAGGGAATGATTCAGGGCCGCTCCAATTTCGTATACAGGATTGCAGGTACCAACACCTTCGTTTCAAACGGACTCAGGA
Source organism: Candidatus Cryptobacteroides sp. (assembly GCA_045599225.1). GTDB lineage: Bacteria > Bacteroidota > Bacteroidia > Bacteroidales > UBA932 > Cryptobacteroides. The sequence continues at coordinate 65,340 of JAZRVN010000050.1, read as the reverse complement.
AAAATTACCGGACAACCGAGATTCACGTAGATATCTCGCTGGTTCACAACGACAAGCTCGACGTTCAGGCATTCAAGGCCTGGAGACCGGAATACAGCGATGCCGAATTCATCCTTGAGAACGGTGAATATGTCTGTGGCTGGGCAGTGGAAAAGATGAGCAAGAGTATGTTCAATGTGGTCAATCCCGACGATATCTGTGACCGTTACGGCGCCGACACCCTGCGTCTTTATGAGATGTTCCTCGGCCCCATAGAACAGAGCAAGCCCTGGGATACCAAGGGTATCGACGGCGTTAACCGTTTTCTCAAGAAGTTCTGGAGACTTTTCTATGACCGTGACAAATGGCTTGTAACCGACGAAAAGGCTACTCCTGCAGAACTCAAGTCCCTGCACAAACTCATAGGCAAGGAGCAGCAGGACATCGAGAACTTCTCTTACAATACAACGGTGAGCGCCTTTATGATTGCCCTCAATGAACTTAGTGAAATGAATTGCAGCAAGCGTGAGATTCTTGAGCCTCTGGTTATTCTTCTGAGCCCGTTCGCTCCTCACGTTTCCGAGGAACTGTGGCACGCTCTGGGACACGAAAACAGTGTCAATTTCGCCCGATTCCCGGAATACATTGCCGCCTATGCCGCCGACGACAGCGTCATATATCCTGTACAGTTCAACGGAAAGATGCGCTTTACCATTGAAATGCCAAAGAGTGCCACTCCCGCTGAAGTGGAGCAGGTGGTTAGAGCTCACTCCCTTACGGCAAAATGGGTTGGAGAATTGTCTGTCCTGAAGGTGATTGTAGTTCCCGGAAGAATAATTAATGTGGTGGTTAAATGAAACGGAAGATTCTCAAAACCATAAGTGATTATCTGATAATAACCGTAGGTACGGTATTCTTTACCTTTGCCTGGGAATGTTTTGTCATTCCCAACGGTATGTCTGCCGGAGGGCTTACCGGTCTTTGTACCATTCTGCAGTTTGCAACAAACGGTGCGATATCGGTGTCCATATCGTATCCTGTGCTAAACGTGCTTTTCCTTGCCGTTGCCTTTCTGATTCTGGGAAGGGGCATTGGGCTTAAAACGATATACTGCATTGTGGTATGCTCGATTATGTTCAGGGTCTGGGAACTTTTCCCGGCACTGAGCGCTGTAGAAGGGAATTTCCTGTATATTCCCGAGAAATTCCTGATACCCGTCATATCCGGTGTGATCGAAGCTTTCGCTCTCCAGATGATTTTCTCCCGCGGAGGAAGCTCGGGAGGAACCGACATAATTGCCTTGATAATCAATAAATATTTCCCCATTTCTCCCGGACGGTTGTTTATGTATCTGGACATAGTGATTATTGGCAGCATCGCTTTCCTTCCCGGAAAGGGCTTTTCCGATATGATTTACGGTTATCTTATGATGATAACATTCTCAGTCGCGCTGGACGCTATGCTGCTCGGCCGGCAGTCGTCGGTAAAAGTACTGGTGTTCTCACAGAAGTTCGAACTCATTGCCGACCGTATCAACAATGAAATGGACAGGGGAGTAACGGTGCTTAAGGCGATGGGCTGGTATACAAAGGCGGATAAGGATGTTCTTCTTGTGATTCTTCGCCAGCGTCAGCTCAGACAGGTCGAAAAAATTATCAAGTCTGTGGATTCGAAGGCCTTTATGACCGTGTCCAGGACTTCTGCAGTATATGGAGAGGGCTTTGAAGAAATCAAAACAGGTTTGAAAGTTAAAAAATCGGAGTGATGAAAAACATTTTCAAGAACAAGACAGTCATTCTAGTAGAAGAGTACATCCTCATTGCAATCGGAGTCTTTATCTACGTGCTGGGTTGGACACTTTTCTTTGTGCCTCACAACCTGGTGGGAGGTGGCGTTACCGGTATTGCGTCAATTGTACAGTATGCCACCGGGGGAACAATCAGAATCGGTTACACTTTCTTTGTGCTGAACATAGGACTTCTGATTCTTGCTTTGAAGACTCTGGGAAGAACGTTCGGGGCAAAAACCGTATATGCCATCATTCTGGACTCAATAGGTCTTATCCTTATTCAGGATGCGATTCCCGAAGCATATATCGACCTTCTTGCCCGGGCCAACGGTCCCCTTATGAGTACCCTGATGGGTGCGATAATGGTTGGAGTAGGAGTGGGTATCACTATCAATGCCGGCGGCAGCACGGGCGGAACGGACATAATTGCAATGGTAATAAACAAGTATCGCAATGTCTCTCCCGGAAAGATGATTATGCTGGCCGACGCAATGGTAATCCTGTCATCACTGCTGGTGCCTTCTTACAGAGCCGACGGTACGCTGCTGGCTATGCCGGAGAAAATCACAATCGTAGTTTACGGTTTTATTATGGTGATGGTAGAGGGAACGGTTCTGGACTTGTGTATCGCCGGCTCAAAGCAGTCGGTTCAGCTGTTTATTTTTTCCCCCAAGTATAAGGAGATAGCCGATGCAATCACAAATGATTTTCATAAGGGTGTAACGGTTCTGAAAGGTGTGGGCTGGTACACCAAGAATGAAACCAATGTCCTTATGGTTCTTATCCGCAAGCGTGACCTTACTTCTCTGCTCAAGTTTGTAAAGCACGTGGACGAAAATGCCTTTATGTCCATTTCCCGTGTTACGGGTGTGTACGGAAAGGGTTTTGAGGACTACAAGGTGCCCAAAAAGAAAAAATTCAAACAATAAAAAACACTAATTTACATTGTACTACTGCCGGGACTACAAGTTCCGGCAGCAGTTGTTATATATTTGTCGGCGGAAAATAAACCGCATAATGAATAAATATTTTTCTAAAAGATTTTTCCTGAGGTTGTCGGCACTTCTGTCGATGGTGGGACTTGTGGCGCTGGATTGGTTTGTCGAAGGAACCGCGCCGGCAATCTCTTTTGTTTTATGCTGCCTTGTGGCCGGTTGCACTCTGCTCATTATGGTTCCGCTGCTGTCGGAGGAACTGGAAACGGGACGCCGGATAATCCTGTTCTCGGAGGCGGTGTATTATGCAATATACTTGTTTGCCCGCGGGAATGATGTCTCATCTTGCTCGTTCGCTATTCTTGCGATAATCCCTTTTATTCTCGCGGGCTTTTTTATTTTCAGGACAGTCAGAAAGTTCAGAATAGTCCGTATGATCTTTCAGCAGGACGCAGCCTGGGTGTCAGTCGAGGAATACTCCCGGTTTTTCTATTCCGTGGTTCTGCTTTCGCTCTCGCTGCTTTCTGCGCTGATAGTCGGAATGCCTTCGGGCCCCGTTAGCTTTGTGTTCGTTTTGATTTTGTGCTGTTGTGCTTCGGGGCTCTTTGTCATTCTATGGATACGTTCCCGTACCGGACACACCCTGCTCCTGTCCCCTCGCAAGGAATCTGTCATAAAGGAATCTGTGAGCGGGTCGGTCCGTATGTCTCTGCCCGAAAGTCCCGAGGAGGAGGCCCGGATGAATTCCACTTATAAACGCCTTCTTTTGTATATGGAAACTGAGAGGCCGTATTTGAGGGACGCTTACTATATTACCGATCTGTGTATGGACCTCGGTGTCAACAAAGTCTATATCTCAAATGTGATAAAGGTTTTCTCCGGAAGGAATTTCCGGCAGTTCATAAACTATTACCGTATTCAGTATGCCGTGGGCTTGATGAAGGAGAATCCTTCTCAGCTTATTATGGAACTGGCACTTATGTGCGGTTTTCACTCGGTGGTGTCATTCAATATGGCGTTCAAGCTCTTTATGAAATGCACTCCGAGTGAGTATATGGCAAAGGTCAGAGGGGCGGGAGTCCCTTCCAGTCCGCTGGAGGCGGGCAGGTGATGCATATCCGGATTTTCTTTACCGGGTGCTCGAATTCTACCCTGTGAGCCTGGAGACAGATTCCTCCGTCGGGATTCGAGCGGGGGGCTCCGTATTTCAGGTCACCCTTGATTGCACAGCCGATATGGCTGAGCTGGCACCTGATCTGGTGGTGGCGTCCTGTAAGCAGTTCCACTTCCAGCAGGTGATACCTTTGTGTGTCGGCTAGGTGCCGGTATCTGAGTCTTGCGAGTTTGCCCTTGCCTTCTCTGCACACGAAACTTTTGTTCAGTTTTTCGTTTCTCTCCAGCCAGTTTTCCAGCAGGGCCTCCTCCTGCTCCGGGGCTTCACAGCATAGAGCCCAGTAGGTTTTGTGGACGTTGCCTTCGCGGAACATTTCGCTCATTCTCTCAAGTGCCTTGCTGGTCTTTGCAAGGATGCATATACCGCTTACCGGGCGGTCCAGGCGGTGAGGAATGCCCATAAACACCTTCCCGGGCTTGGAATCACGTGCGGCTATGAACGCTTTGTAGGAGTCGGCGAGGCACTCGTCTCCCGTCTTGTCTCCCTGGGTTATTTCTCCGACTTTCTTGTTCACTATCAGCAGGTGATTGTCTTCGTATAGAATCCTGCTTTCAAGGTCGGCATATTCCGCTTCGCTAAGTGTTCTGTATTCCATTTGTATTCTAGGTCGGTATCATGTTGTATCCGTCGCTCCTCCGCAGGTAGACTCGTCAACTACAATTTGCTGCCGCAAATCAATTCCTCCCTTACCTGCGGAGGAGCGACGGACTGCGTTGGGAACTTTTGAAAATCCCTTCCGTCAAACTGCGGAAGGGATTCCTGTAAAGTGCTTATACATAGGAGCCTCAAAAAAGCCCTGTTCTTTTATGCGGCCTTGCCGTCTGAACCCAGAACGTTTACAATCTTATGCTTGTAAAGCTCTACCATAAGGTCGCGTGCGGGACCGCAGTATTTGCGGGGGTCAAACTCGCCCGGTTTCTCGGCGAATACCTTGCGGACTGCTGCGGTGAATGCAAGACGGGAGTCTGAGTCGATGTTTATCTTGCAGACAGCGCTCTTTGCGGCCTCGCGGAGCTGCTCCTCGGGAATACCTACTGCATCGGGAAGCTTTCCGCCGTTGGAGTTGATAATCGCTACATACTCCTGGGGAACTGATGAAGATCCGTGGAGAACGATGGGGAATCCGGGGAGTTTCTTTTCAATTTCGTGCAGGACGTCGAATGCGAGCGGGGGAGGTACCAGAAGTCCTGTCTTGGGATCGCGGGTGCACTGCTCCGGCTTGAACTTGTATGCGCCGTGGCTTGTTCCTATGGAGATGGCGAGCGAATCACATCCTGTGCGGGTTGCGAAGTCGATAACTTCCTCGGGCTTGGTATAGTGAGATTCCTCTGCTGCAACCTCGTCTTCAACGCCTGCGAGAACGCCGAGTTCTGCCTCTACGGTAACGTCATACTGGTGAGCGTACTCAACAACTTTCTTTGTGAGGGCGATGTTCTCTTCGTAAGGAAGGGCTGAACCGTCAATCATAACAGAAGAGAAACCGAAATCTACACAGCTCTTGCAGAGCTCGTAGCTGTCGCCGTGGTCGAGGTGGAGGCAAATCTGGGGCTTCTCCCAACCCAGCTCCTTGGCGTACTCGACAGCTCCCTGCGCCATATAGCGGAGCAGAGTCTGGTTCGCATAGTTGCGTGCGCCCTTGCTGACCTGAAGAATCACGGGAGACTTGGTCTCTGCTGAGGCTTTGATAATAGCCTGCAGCTGTTCCATATTGTTAAAGTTGAAAGCAGGGATTGCATAACCGCCTGCAACTGCCTTTGCAAACATTTCACGGGTGTTCACAAGGCCCAATTCCTTAAAAGATACCATATCTGATTGTGTTTAGATTGTTGTTCTGTTTTAAATCTCACAAAATTAACTAATTTTGCAGAAAAGAGCAACACTGAAACTATATGAAGATTGCCGTTTATTCCGGTTCGTTCGATCCTCTTCACATAGGCCACAAGGCTATTATGGAATATCTGACCCGTGAAAGGGAGTTCGACTGGGTTTATCTGGTAATCTCGCCCCAGAATCCGTTCAAGGACTCGCTTAAGGCTTTGAATGCCAACGAACGGTATCACGCGGCAATAGAAGCGGTGCGTCGGCATCCCGAGCTTCACGTCTGGGTCGACAATATAGAACTGGAGATGCCCGCTCCTCATTATACGATAAAGACTCTGGACGCACTTAAGCGCAGGGAACCGGAGAATGAGTTCACCCTTGTAGTCGGGGCGGACAATCTTGACAGCATTCATAAATGGAGGGATGCTTCCCGTATCCTGAGCGAATACGGAGTTGCCGTTTATCCTCGCAGGGGATATGACGTTCAGAGCATCCGCAAAATACTCTACGAGGAATGTCTGCGTTTCCCTGCCCCGTATGTCCTGGACAACTCATCGGTCCACGACACTCCCGGAACCGTAAGTTTCGAAGATTTCGAAAGTCTATACCATATACAAATAATAGACGCCCCCATAATCGACATCTCTTCTACCAGCATTCGGGAGGCCGAAGAGCGCGGCGAGGATATGTCCGAGTGGAGGATGTAATTTCTGCAAGATTCTAAAACCGATATTCGGATATGAAAAAAATATTGCTGACAGTCATAACTGTTTTTACCTGTATTTCTGTTATGGCCAACGGTAAAAGCAAAGTATATGTTCCGGTGCGGACAGATGTGCCCAACAAAGCTTTTTTCAAGGATCTTTTTGTGGACAGTGCCATTAAGATTGTGCAGCACGATACTTTGTATGCCGCAGACTTCCTGGGTCTGAGTCAGGAAACACTGCGTCTGGAGGATGACAATCCCGAGAACAACCGTATTGAGCAGATGGTATTCTGCGGCAGCAGCGAAGACCTTAACGGCCGGTTGCTGTACCCCGACGGCGAACCTCGTTTCGGCTGCATATGTATGTACGGAGGACAGTCAAACAACCACGGCGTGATTCTGGGTACGGCCGGACGTGAGACTTTCCGCACGTTTTTCGCCAATGGAGGCAGTTATGTCGGATCCTGTGCCGGTTCATATATCTGTGGTTCGGGCCTTACTCCGAATACGACCAGACCCGGATACATAGGTTTGTGGCCGGGCCTGTGTGACGAGGCGGCAATTACCGGAATCAATCCTGCATATATTATTCCCGAAGGCTCTCCTCTGCTTGAATTCAGCAGCGACAGCTTTGGCGGTGACTTTCGCGTGGACGGCATTGAACATTACAACGGTCCGTTCTTCGACAGATGGATGGACGTGCCCGGAACCGAGGTCCTCGCGTACAATAGAATTGACTCCTGCATTCTTGACGGCCACCCTTCTATGCTGGCCAGAAAGAACGATGCTTTTACCGGAAGGCTTATTATGAGCGGAGGTCATCCCGAACTCGCTTCGGACGGAGAGCAACTGACCCTTATGGCGGCTATGTTGCAATATGCAATCGAAGGACGGGGCTGTGCGAAAGTCAAGACAGTGCTTGAGAACGCTCAGTGCTGGGATATGACCAGGGGTACGTTGGACAATGATCCCTTGCATACGATGATAGGCGACCTGCAGTGTCACCATTTTGCATTCTCCCTCCCCAAGAAGGCGCGTAACGTTAAAATTCGTCTCGAGGTCCTTTCCTGTCACAGTCTCAGTCTAAGACTCGCAAAGGGTACTTACGCTTTCAGGGAAGATGCCCGGTATGCATCTGAAAACAGAGAACTTGTAAAGGAACTCTCGTTTGACAGGCTTGACGCCGGAGTATGGTACATAGGCGTTCAGTGCGAAGACACCGTAACTGTAAAGCACGGCACTGGGTATGACTTTTATGAGAATACCGAAGTGCTTAACGGGGTGCCCTACAGAATCTCGGTTTCGTGGGACGTTGCCAAGGTGGGTGATGCCGTGCTTCAGAGGGGGGCCGACATCAACGAGAAGATAAAGATGCTGGTAAGCGGTGAAAACTACAAACGCAACTGGGACGCCGACAGCGCCGTTACATCTATAGTGTTCAAGAGTGGTTGCCGTAAGGTAAAGCACGGCGTGCGTCTGGACCACGAGACTTCAGAAGAGCCGGTTTATCTTTCATACGACGGCGCAGGCACTGTGACCATATCGACCCCTGCGGTCAGATTCAGGACCTGCGGAGCGCTCAACTATCTGTTCGAGAATTTCAAAGCGTTGAAAAAGGTCGACGGATTCGGACTCATCGACCTTGAGGGATGTATAGATGCCGGGGAGGCTGCTCCCAAACTTCCCTGATTCAGACAACAATCACTTCTACCCCCATCTTCTCCAATTCCGACTTTGTTTCCGGCGGGATTCCGCTGTCGGTTATGAGCGTGTGTATCTTCTCCACGCCGCACACCCGGCCGAATCCCTTCCGGCCGAATTTGCTTGAGTCGGTGAGCACTATGGTCTGCGATGACGACTTTATCATCTGAACAATAAGTTCGGCCTCTTCGACTGTTCCGCTGGATACGCCGTAGCCTATGTCTATTCCGTCAACTCCAAGGAAAAGTTTTGAGCAGTACACGCTGCGCAGGGCCTGGATGGCGTCGTTCCCCGTTGCCGAAAGGGTGTTGCTGTACAGGATTCCGCCTATCTGCATTACTGTAATGTTGGGTGTTTCCCCAAGTTTTGTGGAAATGTTCACAGCCGATGTCACCACATTGAGATGTCCTTTTGGCTCGATATGTTCGGCAAAGATTGCCAGGGTGGAGCCCGATGAAATGAGGATGGAGTCATTTTCTCCTATCAGTTGAGCCGCCCTGCGTCCGATTTTCTGTTTTTTGTCATAGCTCAGCAGCACTTTCTTTTTCAATGCTATGTCCATTACCTGTTCCTCGACCGGCAGGGCGCTTCCGTATGCTCTCCTGAGCAGGCCCTTGGATTCGAGGTAGTTCAAATCCTTCCTGATTGTGGTTTGGGTAACATTGAAAGTTTTCGCGAGAATCGCAACTTGAACGAAACCTTGCTTGTTTATGGTTTCAGATATGAATTTTCTTCTTTCTTCAATGCTCGACATTTTGTAATTGCTTTATTTGTCCAAAGATACGAAATTTTTACATATTTCGTGTTTCGTTTTGAAATATTGTCCAAAACGAAACCTAAAACGAAACATTTTTTAAAAAAAATCTTCAGTTGGAATAAAAATATAACTAAAATTGGTGCGGATAAATATTCTTTGATTATTCAACATCATCAGATATGAAATGTTCAATTAAAAAATGTTTTGCTTTGACAGCCTTCCTGATGCTTTCTGTGATGGCTTTTGCGCAGAACAGGATTGTCGGCGGTGTGGTTTCCTCGACTAACGGCGAAGCCTTGATAGGCGCGGGAGTCATTATTAAGGGAACTACGACCGGTACCGTTACTGATTTGGATGGACGATACTCCATATCCGTACCCGACAATGCCGTACTGCAATTTACAAGTGTCGGATACAAGACTCTTGACGTGAACACCGGCACCAGAACAAAAGTGGACGTTATTCTTGAAGACGACACTCAACTTCTGGAGGAAGCCGTGGCAATCGGTTACGGTAACCAGCGGAAACTGACCCTTACCGGTTCTGTTGCATCGACATCAGGAAAGGAACTGGTGAAGAATTCATCGGTCAATCTTTCCCAGGGTCTTGCCGGCCGCCTTTCCGGTGTTGTCGTGAACAACCGTTCGGGTGAACCGGGAAACGACGATGCCGTTATGTTCATTCGCGGTCGCAGCACACTCGGAGACAACTCGCCTCTTATCGTTATCGATGGTGTAATTGGTCGCAACGATGAGTTCTCCCGTCTGTCCGGTGAAGAAATCGAGTCCATCAATGTGCTCAAGGATGCCTCTGCCGCCATTTACGGAGCGCGTTCGGCCAATGGTGTTATTCTGGTAACAACCAAACGCGGAAAGTTCAACGAGGCCCCTAACGTTACCTTTACCTACGACCTTGGCCTTCAGCAACCTACACGTCTTGTTGAGATGGCCGACGCTGTGCTTTTCACGCACGCCTACAATGACGAGCTGGCAATTACCGGTGCGGCTCCCAAATACAACCAGACACAGCTTGCCCATTATGAAACTGGAGACGATCCCATAATGTATCCCAATACTAACTGGTTCAAGGAAATCATCAAGCCTGTTTCCCAGCAGCACAAGTATGGCGTGAGCGTTGACGGTGGCGGCGACAGGGTCGGTTATTTCGTTCAGTTCAACGGCCAGTACCAGGATGGTATCTATTACAAGTCAGCTACCAATTACCAGCAGTATAATATCCGTTCCAACATAGATATAAAGGTGACGGACAACTTCAAGCTGGGGGTTGACCTGAACGTGCGCCAGCAGCACAAGAATTATTCGGCGTATCCTTCAAACTCTACGGGTATCTTCTATATGGCCACCCGTCTCAAACCTACGGGAGGAGCTTATTATCCGAACGGACTTATCCGTGGCGGTTCCAACCCGGCCGTCCTGGTTCAGGATCTGACAGGTTACGACAGAACTATACTCAACACAATCAACGCCACCCTTACGGCCGACATCGATTTGAAGAAGATTACCCCCGGTCTTAAGATAAACGGCAAGTTTGCATATGATGTCCGGAACAATTTCAATAAGAAATGGCAGAAGAACTGGACATATTATACATATAATGAAATAACGGAACTCTATACGCCTGAAACGATGAATTCTGTGACTTCTCCCACCTTGAAGGAGTCGCAAACCGGAGTTCACCAGTGGACGGTGAATGCCAATATCAACTATGACCGTGATTTCAATGGCCATCACGTTACCGGCCTGCTGGGATATGAGCAGTACGGTTTCAGAAGGGATTACTTCAAGGCCGGCATCAGCGAGTTCGCTTCGGACATCCTGGATGAGTTCTTTGCCGGAAGTGCCGACAAGACCTGGTATTCAATAGACGGAAATGCGGCCGAGAAAGCCCGTATGAGTTTCTTCGGCCGTATCGGCTATGACTATAACAGCAAATACCTCCTGCAGGTGATTGCCCGTTACGACGGATCCGAGAACTTCGCAAAGGGTCACCGCTGGGGTTTCTTCCCCGGAGTTTCCGCCGGTTGGCGCCTCAGCGAGGAGCCTTTCATCAAGGACAATGCTCCCTGGATTACGAACCTTAAGCTTCGTCTTTCCTTCGGCGAGCAGGGCAACGACCAAATCGATCCTTTCCAGTATATGACCACATACGAGTATGCAAGCGCCGTCAATTTCAGAGTCAAGTTCGACGACCAGAACGTACAGAAAATCATTCCCGGAACCATCCCCAATGAGAATGTGACCTGGGAGGTTGCCAAAACCTGGAATGCCGGCATCGACGGAAACATCTTCAACGGAAAACTTTCCTGGGAGTTGGAATACTTCCATACGCGCCGTTCGAATATCCTCTGTACAAGGAATGCCTCTATCCCTTACTATTCCGGACTTACATACGACCTTCCCGACGAGAATATAGGTATTGTAACCAATCAGGGTATAGAGATTCAACTCTCTCACGAAAACCGTGTCTGCAACGGCGACCTTATCTACCGTATAAACGGAAATTTCCTCTTCGCCCGCAACCGGGTGGAGTATATGGATGAGACTCCCTGGGGCGAAGGCCACGAGTATATGGCTCTTACCGGACATCCTATGGGTGCAGGCCTGTATTATCAGGTAGCCGGAATCAACAAGACTCAGGCCGACCTCGATGGTCATCCCCAGATGTCGGGAGCAACGCTGGGAGACTTCTACTTCGAAGACCTCGACGGCGACGGGCAGATTACCACTTACGACCGCAAGCGCTGCGACCTGACCGTAGTTCCCGAAATAGTTTACGGACTGACAGCTTCCCTTTCGTGGAAGAACCTCGATTTCTCGATGCTTTTCCAGGGTCAGGCCCGGGCCCGTTTCTATTATGCTCCTCAGGTCGATCCCGTTTCCTACAACGTCGAGGCCGATGCCGCCAGGAACGCCTGGACTCTCAATAACACCGATGCAAACTACCCCCGTCTGGGTTCAAACGTCTCGAACGGAGGCGTGACATCTTCTTCCTTCTATTATAGAAATGCAGCCTTCCTTCGTCTGAAGAATGTCGAACTGGGCTACACTTTCCCTCAGAAATTCTTCGGCCCCAAGGGAATCATAAAGGGTGTACGTCTGAATATCGGCGGTTACAACCTCTATACTTTCTCAGAGCTCAAGACCATTGACCCCGAACAGAGCGATACTTCCTATGCAACTTACCCTCAGGTCCGTATCTTCAATTTCGGAGCGAAAATCATGTTCTAAACGATGGAGTTCAAGATTATGAAAAAATATATAATAGCACTTTCCATACTGCTTTCTTTCGCTGCAGTTTCCTGTACTCCCGAGGAATATCTTACAAAAACTCCTCTGGACAAACTATCCGAGGATGCTGTTTTCAACAGCGATGCGCTTTCCGAGAGTTATGTCAATGCATTGTACTGTGTTGTGAACGATCCCTTTGAAGAGGGTAACATAAGCGCCATTACCGACGAGGGTTTCTTCCGTTACGGCGGTACCTCCACGCGGTATATCCTTTCCGGTACAATGACCCCCGACAATATCATTATCATCAACGAAGGCGGTCAGGCTCACAATACCCGCACTACCGTTCTCAACATCTGGAACAAAGCGTACAGGTGGATTTACAGAATGAACGTTTTCATCGAAAAGATGGGACAGGAGAACAAGTTGTCGGACGAGTACAAGACCCGTCTTCTGGGTGAAGTCTATTACCTGCGTGCCTGGGCCTATTACAATCTTATCCAGCGCTACGGCGGTGTGCCCATTGTCAAGGACCCCTGCTCCATCGACGACAATTTCGACTTCGAACGCAACGATTTCGAGTCCTGCTACTCATTCATAATGTCTGACCTCGATGAAGCCGAGTCAAGGGTTCCCGCAAAGAAAGACTGTGTGTTGGGACGTATCAACAAGGATATTGTCCTTGCCCTTCGTGCCCGCGTTACAATGCTTGCCGCTTCACCTCTGTTCAACGACCCTGCTTTTCCCGACGGTGACCTCATCCACGGAAAGTATGATTTCAGGGGCAAATGGCAGACTGCCTACGATGCTGCCAAGGCAGTTGTCGACCGTGCCGACAAAGACGGAGCCTATTCTTTGGATTCCCGTTACGAAGGGTTCTGGGAGGATATCCATTCACCCGAAATAATCTGGGGCAAATTCTTCGAGAACACCGCTTCCGCCAGCGAGAACAATGCAAAGAAAGCCCAGCAGCTTTACGCTACCACTTATTTCAGCGGATGGACTTCCTGCAATCCCACTCAGGCATTCATAAAGGATGTGGAGATGAAAAACGGCAAGAAATTCTTCGAGGAAGGTTCCGGTTATGACCCCGAGCATCCTTTCGCCAACCGCGACCCCAGGCTCTACAAGATTATAGGCTTCCCGTTCAGCTACTACGGTGTGAATGAGAAAGACAAATACACTCAGGAACTTCCCAACGGTTTCATTTTCGACTGCAGCCGCCCCGAGTATGCAAATCTCGAGGGTATGAAGACAAACGGATTCCCTTCGTATCAGCTGCAGCTTTACCTTCTGTACAAGGATAAGGACCGTTCCGATTTTGTCGAGGGTAAGAAATATCCCGACTATGACAAAAAGCCTTCTCATCTTTGGGATGCCACCAATCATACCGGATGCGAACTCAACAAGTGGCACATTCCATCGGTGCCCATTTCGGCTTCTCTTGTAGGAAACGTGGTGTGGCCGTGGTTCCGCCTCGGAGAGTTCTACCTCAACTTTGCAGAGTGTGCCTATATGATCGGCAATGAAGAGGAATGCCGCACATACATCAACAAGATACGCCGTCGTCCCGACGTTATGATGCCCGATGTAACCGAAACCGGCGGGAATCTTTGGGACCGTCTGGTTAACGAGCGCCGCGTGGAACTGTCGTTCGAGATGATCCGCTATTTCGACCTTCGCCGTTGGAAAACAGCCGAATTCTACGAAAATGTTCCTCTTGCCGGATTCACTACCCTGATTCTTGAGAAAGGCTCCAAGAAGGATACGCTCTACCGTGTGGTACGCCTTTATGACGAATCAAAGAACCATACGAACTACTATTGGCCCAATACCGAAGCCAGCAAGACTTACACCTATGCAACGGTTTCTCCCGCAGGTGACCGTGACGGCAAGCCCATCGAATATATCATTAAGGAGAAATGGCTTGGCAAGGAGTATCTTCTCGACTACGGCGACTGTTGTCTGAACATATCTCCCACTCCCAAATATTTCCCGCTGCGCAGTGGCGTCTATCCCAATTACCTGATGCCTATCCCCCGCACGGAAATAACCAAGAGCCACGGCAAAATCAAACAGAATCCCGGCTACGAATAGAAATAAATAATTAAACAATATATGGAAAGATTTGTAAAATGTCTTTTTTCGGCAATTGCCCTCGTGCTGATTTCATCGACGGCTTTTGCCCAGAACAGGACAGTTCACGGAACGGTTTCCGCAACAAGCGGCGAAGCTCTCATAGGAGCCGGTGTCGTAGTAAAAGGAACAACCACCGGTACTGTCACTGACCTTGATGGAAGGTACTCCCTGTCGGTTCCTTCGAATGCGGTTCTGGTTTTCACCAGCATAGGCTACAAGACGCTGGAAGTCAGAATCTCGGACAGAGAAAAAATCGACGTGATTCTGGAAGATGATGCCCAGCTTCTGGAGGAGGCTGTGGCCATCGGCTATGCCAATCAGAGCAAACTTACCCTTACCGGATCCGTTGCGTCCACGTCGGGAAGGGAACTCGTCAAGAACTCTTCGGTCAACCTTTCCCAGGGTCTGGCCGGACGCCTTTCGGGTGTAATCATCAACAACCGTTCGGGTGAGCCCGGTAGAGACGACGCTACAATGTTCATCCGCGGGCGAAGCACCTTCGGCAACAACAGCCCTCTTATCATTATAGACGGCATCGAGGGACGTGAAGAAGAATTCTCCCGTCTTACAGGCGAGGAAATCGAGTCTGTGAACGTGCTCAAGGACGCTTCGGCTGCAATTTACGGTTCGAGGTCGGCCAACGGTGTAATTCTGGTTACCACCAAGAGGGGCAAATTCAATGAAGCTCCCAACATTACCTTCAATTACGATCTTGGCTTGCAGCAGCCTACCCGTCTTGTAGAGATGGCCGACGCCGTGCTCTACACTCACGCCTACAACGACGAACTTGCAATCACAGGTGCTGCGCCCAAATACAACCAGACACAGCTGGACCTTTATGCGAGCGGCGCCGACCCCATCCTCTATCCCAACACCAACTACTTCAAGGAGATCATCAAGCCTGTCTCCCAGCAGCACAAGTATGGCGTAAGCATCGACGGAGGCGGGGACAGAGTAGGCTATTTCGTTCAGTTCAACGGTCAGTATCAGGACGGTATCTACGTTAAGTCTGCAACCAACTACCAGCAGTACAACGTGCGTTCCAACATAGACATTAAGATTACCGACAACTTCAAGCTGGGCGTAAACCTGAACGTTCGCCAGCAGCATAAGAATTACTCGGCGTTCCCTTCAGACGCCTACGGTATCTTTTATATTGCAACCCGTCTGAAGCCTACCGGAGCGGCGTACTATCCCAACGGAAAGATTCGTGGAGGTACCAACCCTGCCGTAATGGTACAGGATATTACCGGTTACGACCGCAGTATCATCAATACCATCAATGCAACCCTTACGGCCGACATCGACCTTAAGAAGATTACTCCCGGACTTGGGATAAACGGCAGCTTTGCTTACGATGTCAACAACAACTTCCGGAAAAATTTCCAGAAGAACTGGCAGTACTGGTCATACGACGAAATCACCGAGTTGTACACTGAGCATACTATGTCGTACTGGTCTTCCCCCACTCTTCACGAATATCTTACCAGGACCAACAGCTGGACCGCGAACGTCAACCTCAACTATGACCGTGATTTCAACGGTCATCACGTAACGGCGCTCCTGGGTTACGAGCAGCGCGCTTACCATCGCGACTATGCATCTGCGGGAATCAACTCTTTTGCATCCGACATTCTGGACGAATTCTTCGCCGGAAGTGCCGACAAGAGCTGGTATTCAATAAACGGTAACGCAAAGGAGACAGCCCGTCTGTCATTCTTCGGCCGTTTGGGCTACGACTATCAGAGCAAATATCTCTTCCAGTTCATTGCCCGTTACGACGGTTCCGAGAACTTTGCAAAAGGTCACCGGTGGGGATTCTTCCCCGGCGCGTCGGCCGGCTGGCGAATCAGCGAGGAGTCTTTCATCAAGGACAACGCTCCCTGGATCAAGAACCTCAAGCTGCGTCTTTCGTACGGAGAGCAGGGTAACGACCAAATCGATCCTTTCCAGTATATGACAACCTACGAATACGCGACAGGCGTTTCATATTGGATGCGAATCGACGACAAGGACATTTCATCGATTGTTCCCGGCACGATTCCGAACGAGAACGTAACCTGGGAAGTCGCCAGGACCTGGAATGCCGGTCTGGACGGAAATATCTTCAATGGAAAGCTTTCCTGGGAATTGGAATACTTCCATACCCGCAGGTCCAACATCCTGTGCACCCGCAATGCCTCTATCCCTTACTATACCGGACTTACCAGCAATCTTCCCGACGAAAACATAGGTATTGTCACGAATCAGGGTGTGGAGATCCAGCTCTCTCACGAGAACCGGGTGGCAAACGGCGATTTCATCTACCGTATCAACGGAAACTTCCTGTATGCGAAGAACCGTGTAGAGTATATGGATGAAACACCCTGGGGTGAAGGTCACGAATATATGAACCAGACCGGTCATCCTATGGGTGCGGGCCTGTACTATCAGGTTGCAGGCATCAACAAGACCCAGTCCGACCTGGACAGCCATCCCCAGATGTCGGGCGCAACTCTTGGAGACTTCTATTTCAAGGATCTCGACGGCGACGGGAAGATTACGACCTACGACCGCCTGCGCTGCGATATGACTACGGTTCCTGAAATCGTTTTCGGTTTGAGCGGCAATTTCCAGTGGAAGAATCTCGACTTCTCGGTTCTGTTCCAGGGACAGGCAAGAGCACGTTTCTACTATGCACCGCAGGTGGACCCTGTTTCGTATAACGTCGAGGCCAACGCCGCAAGGAATGCCTGGACACTCGATAATGCCGGGAGCGATTATCCCCGTCTTGGCTCCAATGTATCAAACGGCGGTACCACTTCTTCTTCATTCTATTACCGCAACGCGTCGTTCGTGCGCTTGAAGAATGTAGAGTTGGGCTATACCTTCCCTCAGAAGATGTTCGGCCAGAAAGCCCCTGTCAAGGGTATCCGTGTATATGTAGGAGGATACAACCTCTTTACTCTGTCCGAACTTAAGACCATCGACCCCGAATCCAACGACGGATCTGCCCAGACTTATCCGCAGACCCGGATCTTTAACTTTGGCGCAAAACTTATGTTCTAAACAAAGGAGGAGATTAATATGAAGAAATTTTATATAGCAATACTTGTCTGCACGGCTCTGTTGAGCTCCTGCAAGAAAGACTTTCTGGACAAGACTCCTCTCGACAAACTGTCCGAGGAAGCTGTTTTCAACAGTGACGCACTTGCCGAAAATTATGTCAACTCTCTATACGTTGTGCTGCCCGATCCTTTCCAGGAAGGCAACATCAGCGCAATCACCGACGAGGGGTTCTTCCGTTACGGCGGAACATCGACGCGTTACATACTTTCGGGTACGATGACTCCCGACAATATCCTTCCCATTGCAGATGGCGGCCAGGCTCACGATACCCGTACCACTACGCTCAACATCTGGAACCGTACTTATGAGTGGATTTATATGATGAATACCTTCATAAAGAAGGTTGAGGAGGGGACGAAAATGTCGGCGGATGCATCCAAGAGACTTCTGGGTGAGGTGTATTTCCTTCGCGCCTGGTCTTATTACAACCTGATTCAGCGTTATGGCGGCGTCCCTATCATAACAAAAGTTTATACTCTTACCGACGAGTATGACGTTACCCGCGACACTTTCGATGAATGTGTGGACTTTATTCTCGAAGACCTTGACAAGGCCGAGCAGATGGTCCCGAAGAAAGACGACTGCCTGCTGGGGCGTATCAACAAGGATATTGTACTTGCTCTGCGTTGCCGTGTTACAATGCTTTCGGCTTCGGCTTTCTTCAATGACCCGGCATTCGCGCAGGGTGACATCATTCACGGAAAATACGATTACAACGGAAAATGGCAACGCGCATACGATGCCGCTAAGGCCATTGTCGACCGTGCCGACAAAGACGGAGCCTATTCCCTTGCCGAGACCTACGAGGGAATCTGGAATGACATTCACTCCAGAGAGGTAATCTGGGGAAAGTTCTTCGTTTCCAACGCCGACGCCACAACCAACTACGCGAAAAAGGCCCAGCTGCTTTATTCTAACGTATATTTCAACGGCTGGACCTCTCTCAACCCTACACAGGCCTTCATCAAGGACGTGGAGATGCGCAACGGAAAGAAATTCTTCGAAGAAGGGTCAGGCTATGATCCCGAGCATCCTTTCGCCAACCGTGATCCCAGGCTCTACAAGATTGTAGGCTTCCCCTTCAGCTATTATCAGAATACAGAGGCAGGAAAGACGAATGCCGAACTGCCGCAGGGCTTCCTGTTCGGACCTTCATACAAAGGCGATGCTGAAAAAGGCTATCCCGGGTACAAGGAACTCAACGGCGTATCCAAGCAGGGCTATCCCGAGAATCAGTTGCAGATTTATCTGCTCTTTGACGACAAGGACCGTTCTGATTTCGCTGAAGACAAGAGATATCCCGATTATACCAAGAAGGCCGTTCATCTCTGGGATGCTTCCAATCATACCGGATGCGAACTGAACAAGTGGTATATACCCACTTCGCCTATCACCGAATCAGAGGTGGGCTCTCTGCTCTACCCTTGGTTCCGTCTTGGAGAGATGTACCTGAATCTTGCCGAGTGCGCCTATATGATTCACAAGGAAGATGAATGCCGCGAATACATAAACAAGGTTCGTCGCCGTCCCGACGTAATGATGCCCGATGTCACAGAGAGTGGAGAGAATCTGTGGGACCGCCTGGTTAACGAACGTCGCGTAGAGCTCTCGTTCGAGTTCATCCGCTATTTCGACCTGCGCCGTTGGAAAGTAGCCGAAAAGTATGAGAACGTTCCCCTGGCCGGTATGCTTCCTATGGTGCTCCAGAAAGGCAGCAAGCAGGATACCTTGTACAGGGTGGTGCGTCTGTATGACGAAACCAAGAATCATACAAACTATTACTGGCCCAATACCGACGCCAGCAAGACATACACCTATGCTACGGTTACGCCTGCCGGCGACCGCGACGGAAAGCCTATCGAGTATATTGTCGAAGAAAAATGGCTTGGCCGTACTTACAAACTCGATTACGGCGACTGCCCTCTCAACATTTCTCCCACACCCAAGTATTTCCCTTTCAGGAGTGGAGTTTATCCCAACTACCTGATGCCTATACCAAGGTCGGAGATAACCAAGAGTCACGGACAAATCGAACAGAATCCCGGATATGAATAGAATCGCATTCATACTGCTGTGCTTGGGTTTGGCGCTCACATCGTGCGCCGAACCTTTGCGCGTTAATTTCAAGTCTGCAGACATCACTCCCCTGGAGGGGGAACACACTATGCTCGCAGGGTTTGCAGCGCGCAGCGCTCTTCACGACGGTGTGCACACGCCCCTCAAGGCAGGATGTCTTGTCTTTCTTGACAAGGGAAGCGGCAGCAAGGTGTGCGTTGTCTCTCTCGATATGATGGAACTTGCCCCAGTGCTTGCCGACGAACTGCGCGACAGCATACAGGCCCGTACCGGTATAGGAAAGGATAATATCCTTCTGCACTGCATCCATACTCACAGTGCTCCCCGCGTGGGAGGAAGCTGGATAGAGGAAGGTGCCGCGAACAGGTCTTTCTATCTGCGCTTCAGGAAAACGGTCACCGATCTGGCTGTTTCTACGATAAATGACGGGGCCGGTTTCAGACCGTTCTCTGTGGAGACAGGCAGATGCACCACTTCCATAAGCGGCAACCGCTGTGAAAAAGAAGGGCCGGTGGACAGGGACGTATATGCAGTGCGTTTCCTTGACAGGAGGGGCAATCCTATATGCGCTTTCATCAATCTTGCCTGCCATCCCGTAAGTATGGGACCGCGCAGCTATCTTGCCGGAGCGGACTATTCAGGTGTTGCTCGTCAGATTATTTCCCGAAAATGGGGCTGTGAAGTGTTCCAGTTCAGCGGAGCTCAAGGCAATCTTGATCCTGCGGCAGGCCCGAAGACTTTCGAGTATGCCGAGGAATGCGGACGGTTACTTGCAGACTCCCTTTCCACGATACGCTTCGCTCCTTTCGCTATGGACGGAACGCTTGCCATTGCGACAAATGTCACAAGGCTTCCCTTCAGGATTCCCGAAGTGAATGCGGTTGAGATTCACAAGCTTGCGCAGTCTCTAAAGAAGGAATACGCTACATCTTTCCCGCGTTTCGCGGATGACGTGGACGGATGGGAGAAGCAGATGGTCGATGAACTCGGACCTGACGCCGTAATCAGGTCTCTGGACGTAAATATGACCGGTCTTAATGTAGGCGGTCTGCTGTTCGTCTTCAGTCAGGGAGAAGCCTTCTGCGAATATCAGACAGGCCTCAGGGCGGCTTTCCCCCACAAAACGGTGATTTTTGCCGGTTATACCAACGGGCAGAGCGCATACATCCCTTCAGAACGTGCATTCAAGGTGCGCAAGGGCTATGAATATGAACTGGAACAGGATTTCGTATATGTAAAGAGACCTTATCCTCTTTCAGAACAGATGCCTCAGGCATTTCAGGAAGGTCTGGTGAAGACGGCGGCGATGGTGGCCGGTGCCCCGCGCTACGATATCATTCCCGCTCCTCTCAGCCTGACTCCCCAAAGCGGAGAATTCCGTCTGGGCAAGTGTATGCGCGTTGCAGCTTCTCCGGAATTTGTGGAGATTGCAGATGATTTCCGCGCCCGTATGGCCGAAGCCGGCGGTTTCCGTCTGAGGGCGGCCCGTCGTCTTTGCGGAAGGGGAGTGGAACTTGTCAAGGTTGACGGGCTCGCTCCGGAGGCGTACCGCCTCAGGGTGTCAAACAGTAAGGTGAGCGTAGAGGCTTCCGAGTATGCAGGGGCGTTCTATGGAATCCAGACTCTTTGCCAGCTGCTTCCTGCCGAGGTGTATTCTTCTGCCAAAGCCAAAGGCATCGAATGGACGGCACCCTGTTGCGAGATTGAGGATGCACCCCGTTTCGCTTACAGGGGAATGCTTCTCGACTGCGGACGTTATTTCTATCCGAAGGAGGCCGTGAAGAAATTCATCGACATTATGGCTATGCATAAGATGAATTGTATGCAGTGGCATCTCACCGAGGATCAGGGTTGGCGCATAGAGATAAAGAAATATCCCCGTCTTACCGAAGTCGGAGCATTCCGCAAGGAAACCTCAGGATATGACAATGTCGGGGACGGCAAACCTCACGGAGGTTTTTATTCCCAGGACGATGTAAGGGAAATTGTGGAATATGCGCGCCGCCGCGCTGTGACAATAATACCTGAGATAGAACTTCCCGGTCATTCATCGGCGGCCATTGCCGCCTATCCCCAGCTGTCCTGCACTCCCGACGAACCCAAGGAAGTCGTATGCTCGTGGGGTGTCAAGGATGACGTTTATTGCCCAAGACCGGAGACCTTTGCGTTTCTCGAGGATGTCTTTACTGAACTTTTCGACCTCTTTCCTTCACCCTACTATCATTTCGGTGGGGATGAATGTCCCAAAACAGCCTGGCGAGGCAGCGAATACTGCAAGAATTTTGCACGTGAAAAAGGACTTGCCGGCGTCGATGACATACAGGATTATTTCGTTGCGTATTTCGACGACTTCCTGCGCAAGCACGGCAAGACAGTGATAGGCTGGGACGAGATACTCGACGGAAAGGCGACTGAATCCACTGTCGTAATGTCGTACCGTGGCCACAAACCGGCCTCCAGAGCTATGGAAAACGGTATGAAGACAATACTCTGCCCCAACCGCTGGTGTTATTTCGATTACCAACAGCAGGAGATAGAGGACCGGGCTTCCAACCAGCATCTTTTCATTACCCTGCGCAAGGCCTACAACTGGATGTACGAAAGTATGATAGAGAGCGAAATCCTCGCCAAAGGCGGTGACGGACTTCTGGGCCTTCAGGCCTGCGTGTGGGGCGAACATATTCCCGACGTAGCGAAACTAGAGCTTCAGACCTATCCCCGCGAGGCGGCCATAGCCGAAACTTCCTGGTCTGCGGTAGCCAACCGTGACTGGAATAATTTCAAGACGAGGATGCCGAAGGAACTCCGACGAATGGAGTTTGCCGGTGTCAATTGCAGCGATGCCTTCAATAACGTGATAGTGAATATGGACCTCGAATCGGACTATCCCAGGAGCGTAGAGCTCGAAATGGACAATCTGAGGGCGGTCATACGTTATACCACCGACGGTAGCGAACCGAATGCAGGGTCTCAAATTACCCCTTCCAGCATACGTGTGGAGAAGGGTGAGACCATCAAGGCACGCGGCTTCCTTTGTGACGGAACCCCTGTCGGAGAGACAATGACAAGAACTTTCTAGTATGATAAAACGTATTTTCATATTACTCCTTTTCACTTTTGCAATTCTGTCCTGCTCGGTGAAGACCGTCCACAGAACTGTCAGTGTCATTCCCCAGCCCCATCACGTGAATGTACCCGAAGAGGGAGGCAGTTTTGTCCTGGACAGGGACTGCGCCATATTCCTTGATGAGCCCACGGAAGAGATGCACCGGATTGCGGGTTTCCTCAATGAAAAGCTGGAAAAGGCTGCCGGATTCACTCTTCCCGTGAAAGAGGCGGATATGACTCAAAAGGCGAAAGGCATCTATTTTATGAATGCCGGAAACCCCGCAGAAGCTTACAACCTTCACGTAATGCCCCAAATGGTTGTTGTGGATTATGGCGACGGGGCAGGTGCCTTCTATGCCCTGCAGACAATGTTGCAGCTATTGCCCAACCGGATATTCGCATCCGACGTGCAGAAAGGTGTCAGGTGGGCTATGACCTGCTGCGACATAGAGGACAGCCCGCGCTTCAAGTATCGGGGTATGCATCTGGACGTGTGCCTGCATTTCTTCGATATGGATTTCCTCAAACGCTACATAGACCTTATGGCTCTTCACAAGGTCAACCGTTTCCACTGGCATCTTACCGAAGATCAGGGATGGAGGCTTGAAATAAAGAAATATCCTCTTCTTACGCAGAAAGGCCAGTGGCGCAAGGAAACTGTCGTAGGTTCTCTTGCCTCGGGGATATATGACGGCCACCCTCACGGCGGTTATTATTCTCAGGAGCAGGTTCGGGAGTTGGTGAAATATGCGGCCGACCGCTATGTTACCATAATCCCCGAAATTGAACTGCCCGGACACGCCCTTGCTGCGATAGCCTGCTATCCGGAGCTCAGCTGCGGTCTGGAGGACAGCTATGAGGTTGCCACGAAGTGGGGAGTCTTCAAACAGGTCTATTGCCCCAAGGAGGAGACATTCCAATTTCTTGAAGACGTGTTCGACGAAGTTTTCGAACTCTTCCCTTCCAAACTCGTTCATATCGGCGGTGACGAATGCCCCAAGGCCAGTTGGAAGAGATGCCCTCATTGCCAGGCTCTTATAAAGAAACTTGGTTTGAAGGACGAATTCGAGCTGCAGAGCTGGTTTGTGACCAGGATGGAGAAATACATCAATTCCAAAGGTCACGAAATCATAGGCTGGGACGAAATCCTTCAGGGAGGCCTCGCTCCGAATGCAAAGGTTATGAGCTGGCTTGGAGAGGAGGGAGGCATCAAGGCTGCGCAGCAGCATCACGAGGTGGTTATGTCGCCGCATTACAGATATTATCTGGACTATTGGCAGGCCGATCCCGATAGCGAACCTCTTGCTATGGGCGGCCCTACCACACTGCGCACGATGTACGATTACAACCCCATCCCCGACGTGCTTACTGAAGCGGAGGCACGATACATCATAGGTGTTGAAGGCTGTGTGTGGACGGAATATATGCCCACCACCGCGAGAGTGGAGTATATGGCCTGGCCGAGGATGTGCGCTATCGCCGAATCCGGCTGGACAAAGGCGGACAAGGACTGGGACGGTTTTGCCGCAAGACTGGAAAACCATCTTGTAAGGTTGGATGAACTGGGCGTGGGATATTGCGGCGCCTTCTTCAATCCCTATATCGAATTCCATAAGGATACACAATACGACAAGGTAGTCACAATA
Source organism: Candidatus Cryptobacteroides sp. (assembly GCA_045599225.1). Taxonomy (GTDB): domain Bacteria; phylum Bacteroidota; class Bacteroidia; order Bacteroidales; family UBA932; genus Cryptobacteroides. Next base: position 41,153 of record JAZRVN010000050.1, on the reverse strand, counting down.
AGCGTGGATGCTCCCGGAGCCGAAATACATTATACTCTGGACGGCAGCAGGCCCACGACGGAGTCTCCCCTCTATACGGGGCCATTTGTTGTCAACAGGCAGCAGAAGGTGACAGCCATTGCCGTGCGTGACGGAAGACAAATTGGAGAAACTAAATACAAAACATTTTTTAATTAACTAATTATTATGGCAATAAGATTAACTGAACAGCCGTCATTGTATGACAATCTGGAGAAGAAGAGTGTGGCTGAGCTGTTGCACGACATCAATCAGGAAGACCAGAAAGTGGCTTTGGCCATTCAGAAGGTTCTGCCCGATATCGAAAAGCTTGTCTGTGCAATAGAGGCCCACGTGCGAGAGGGCGGACGTTTGTTCTACCTCGGATGCGGTACCGGTGGAAAGCTTGCAGTGCTGGACACGCTGGAAATCCCCAATACCTACGGTGTAAGCCCCGAGATGGTACAGTGCGTTCTGGCCGGAGGAGTAGAGAATCTTGTTCAGGACATCGAGGAAGCCGAAGACTGGCTCGACGAGGGTTGGGAAACCCTTGAGAAGAAGCATCACGTTACCCCCAAGGATATCGTGGTGGGAATCTCGGCCAGCGGTAACACTCCCTATGTCCTTGCATCTCTGAAGGCCTGCCGGGAACACGGAATCCCTACGGGATCGTTCGTGAACAACCCCGATTCTCCCATTTCACAGTATTCCGACTATCCTGTCGAGATTCTTACCGGCCCCGAATTCATTACCGGCAGCACCCGTATGAAGTCGGGAACTTCGCAGAAACTGCTCTGCGATATGATTAGTACCACGCTTATGTGCCGGTTGGGTCGCGTAGAAGGCAACAGGATGGTTTGCGCGCACCTTATCAACAATAAGGTTGTGGACCGTCTCACCCGAACCCTTATGGAACGCAATGGCATTGCCGACTACTCTCTCGTAGAAGCTGAAATCAAGACCTGCGGCGGCCTTAAGGAAGCAGAGGATTCCCTTCGTAAGAAAGGCTTTATCAAATAACATAACCAATAATCAATCTTTTTAAAAAATCATTTTATGAAAAAGATCTTCAATTATCTCGTTTCTTTCCTTGCAATCTCACTTGCACTGGTAGCTTGTAAGAAAGAAGAACCCACTCCCGATCCTACTCCGGTAGGTGGCGGATTCAAAATCAATGAGGTGGTCGCTGCAGCGTCAGAAGCCTACTCTACCTGGGAGGATGCAAGGGAAATCCCTGCTTCTTTCACTGTAGCCGGCAAGACTCTCAGCGCTTCCGATTTCTTCTTCGTTGAGGCTACTGCTCTCGTTGAAATAAGCGAAGGCAGTCAGGCAGAGATTTCCGTGGTTTCTTACAAGGCTGCAGCATCTCCCGACAAGGACAGCTACGATGCAACTGAAATTGCAGTTACCAACGGTCCCAAGGACGGCAAAGGCGTAGCCGAGGATATCGTTACCGTTGCCAAGACCTTCCTTGCCGATGCGGCTGCAAAGGGTCAGTGGCAGAACCGTGCCCTGGTTTACAGAGGCGACGACGCTCTTGCATTCTGTACCAACCGTGCTATCGTTACCGTTATGCGCGCTCTCTCAGCTTATGCCGAGACATCAAAGCTTCCGGCCAAAGTCAGCACGGAGTACCTTTCCGCTTCCAACACTCTGAAGGCATTCGCACAGGAGTTCGTGAAGTATCTCGACATCTGGGATGCAACGATAGCCGACAAGCTCAGCGCCGACGGCGATCACTGCTCGGCAAACAACAATGCCTGGGAAAGAGTGCATTTCATTCCCATCCCTTACGACACCGACAACGACTACCACAATGAGGGCAAGGACCAGTATGACTTCGCAAAATACGGCAACCCTCAGAACATCGAGGTCAACGGTGTAACCTACACTGCCGCAAATTGCTGGGAAATCGCTATCCGCGGCCTTATGGATATGTGTACTACCGACGGTCAGGCCTTTATGAACACTATGGACCGAAACACTCCCATCAACTACGGCGACGGTCTTTCACTTATGTCTGCTCCCATCAGCAAACCCTCCGAGACCTGTATCTGGGGTAAGTATCCCTGGTATGAGAAGGAAGGTGACGGCGGTTTCATCAAGTACAATGAAGCGCCTATTACAGAGATGAACGTTGACCTCCTGCTCAAGGCCTGCTCTTGGCACGTAACCAGGAGTTTCATCAAGAACAACTTCAACGACCCTCTCGGAATGATCGGCAACTTCCAGCAGTTCGGGACATCGGCCTCCACTCTCAATGTGGAAGGTTACGAAGGACTTATCAGCCCTATGCGTGAGTTCCTCATTATGGCCCGTATCTACAAGTACCTGCTCGACAACAACATCAACAAGAACGTTTATACAGCCATCAAGGACGTGAAGTTCGACGTTGACCTTTACAACCAGCAGCTTCCTATCAATATCAAGACCAAGTCCCTCAAGTTCGCCGCAGATGCAACAGAGGCTCAGCCCATTGAATATGTTGCCACAGAAAACTGGTCAGCCACTGTCGATGCTGACTGGGTTACTCTTGACAAGACTTCAGGTGCTGCAGGTGAAGGTACAGTAAATGTAACAGCTGCCGATTACAAGGGCGCTGAGGACCGTACTGCAACCATCACTTTCACTGCAGGCGATTATACAAAGACTGTCGCTGTAACACAGACAGCTTATGTTGCTCCTATCACAGGTACACTCAAGGAATTCGCACAGGAATTCGTAAAGGCTCTTGATGTATGGGCAGCCACTGTTGGAACGGTAGATGCAGACGGTACACACAACGGTGCAACTGCATTCACCAACGTTCACCTTATTCCTATTGAGAACCCTGCTCCCGGCTATACAAATCCCGGTAACCAGTATGATGACACTCTCTATCCCACCAAGTTTACAGTAACTGTAGACGGACAGGTGTACACTTCATCACAGGCTTGGGAAATCGCCCAGAGGGGTATGCTCGACCTTCTTACAGCAGAAGGCTCAGCCGAACTCGATAACTTTAATGACAGCCGCAATCACGCAATGACTCTTGCCGACGGTGCATCACTTCTCGAGGCTATGCCTTCATACACCCCCGGTTGCAAATGGGGTCCTAATCCCTGGTACGAGTACGATAACCTTGTAACTTACAATGAAGCTGACATTGAAAGCGTAGGTGTTGACTTTATGGTTAAGGTAGGTGCTTGGCACGTAGTTCGCGGTTTGATAAAGACCGATTGCAACACCTCTCCTCTCGGATACATCGGAAACTATCAGGAATTCGGTACATCTACCTCTACCCTTAACCTTGACGGTTATGCAGGTTTCATTTCACCTATGCGCGAATTCCTCGTTCTTGCACGTTTCTACAAGTATCTGCTCGACAACAATATCACAGAGAACGTTTACACTGCAGTCAAGGACGTTAAGTTCGACTTCGACCTTTACAACCAGGGTGCAGCTCCCGTAAAGGAGACTACCATCAAAGACTTTGCGACTGAATTCGTGAAACTTCTCGGTGTTTGGGACAAGACCACGGGTAAGATCAACACCATTACCGGATTCGATACCGCCAGCTCGAATTATGATCCCGCCAACGACGTTATCGGCCATTATATTCCCGAGGATACCAAGATTACCGTAGGCAAGAAGGAATACAACCTTGCCGACGTATATGAACTCGCCGAGCGCTGCTATCTCCTTGTCCGCGGATATAACGGAAACGACGTCAACCCCGACCACGTAGGCGCCGGCAAAATTGACAAACTCGACAAGAGTGTCAATATGTCCGAGACCGCAATTCCCGCAACTCACGACTATCAGTGGGCATCTCTGCGTTACAATGAGTCTTCCAGCAATGGCGGCAACTTCCAGAAGAAAGACGGTTCTGCCGTTGCTTCTCTTGCAGTTCTCGACAACAATGCCAACAGAAGCATCAACTGGCCTCTGAACCCCAGCAAGGGTAATGGCCTCATTTCCAACAATTGCGGTTACGGCAGCGACCAGGTTCCCGGTTTCAAGGGCTGCTTCAGCGCTGCACGTGCCTTGCTTACCTATGCCGAGTTCTTCAAATATATGCTCGACAACAACCTTGACACTGCAGGCGAACTCAGTGCCGACATTGAGGTTCCCACTCGTCTCTTCGGTGAGACCAAACCCGTTCCCGCCGCAGCAACTCTGAAAGAGTTTGCTCAGGCTTATGTAAGCTGCCTCGACGTATGGCAGAACACAGTGGGTATGGTTGAGGCAGACGGTACACATTGTGTTGCAAAGGGTACTCAGTTTGATAACGTTCACCTTGTTCCCATCGCCAATCCCAACAAAGGTTACACTACCGAAGGCAATCAGTACGACGACACTCTCTATCCCGTAAAATGGACTGTAAAGGTGGGTGAAACCGAATACACTTCCGCCCAGGCCTGGGAAATCGCCATCCGTGGTCTTATGGAACTCTGCACTACGGAAGGAGAAGCTTTCCTTGCCGGTATGACCGACAGGAATATGGCCTATACCCTTGCAAACGGCAAGGCCCTCTCTACTGCAGTTCCTGAATTTACCGATGTTTGCGAATGGGGTTCTTATCCCTGGTATGAGCAGGATGCCGACAATAAACCTGTCACATTCAACGATGCAGCCATAGAGAAAGTCGGCATTGACTTCATTCTCAAATGCGGAAGCTGGTTCGTGGTACGCGGCCTTATTACCAATTCGGGCAACACCCGTCTCGGCAAGATTGGAAACTATCAGGAATTCGGTACCGAGTCAAATACGCTCATCCTCGAGGGTTATAAAGGCTTTATCAGCCCTATGAGGGTTATGTTGCTCACTGCACGTGTTTACAAATACTTGCTCGACAACGACATTACCGAAAACGCCTATGACGCTATCAAGGACGTGACGGTTGATTTCGACCTTTATTAGTATTTTTTAATCCGGCGGGCACTGACCCGCCCGCCGGGTTCCATTTTTATAAAACAGCATTCATACTATGAAGAAGGCATTGTCTATCATTTCAGCGGTTTTTGCCGTGATGCTTCTGATGTCGTGCGGCAAGGCGGCTGAGCCTAAGCAAGAGGACCCCCAGCCCCCTCAACCTCAAAAGACAGAGTGGCGCGATACCTACAACGGAGACCTGTTGCTGGCTCTCTCCCACGCATACTCCGACTGGCAGAAAACGAATGTCATTCCCACTACGATAAAATGGGACGGTTTCACAGTGTTCAATCTGGAATATATGCGTGCAGGAGTTACGTTGCTGCTCAAGATTATAGACAATCCCAAGACCTGGGCCGACGAAAACCTTACCTATCCTTCGGCCGCCTGCTCAATGTCTTCACGCAAAGGTGAGCCATTTCTCCCCAGGGAAATCAGATTCGGCGAGTTTACCTCCGTGCTAAGGAGCGTGTACGCCTCTATGACCGGGGAAAAATCGATACCCAATGCAATTGATGTGTCCTCCTACGAAAACAGGATGACAACATCGGCCCTTCTCAAAGCGATAATTGAAGTAGCGGCATATTATGATGCGCACGAATCCCTGCCCGAAACCGTAGATGCATGGGAGTCATCCTACATCGCCCCCACGGCCCATTGCGAAGTAGGTGCAGCCGAGGTGAAGGAAGCCCGTGACGCCGCTTTTGCAAAATACAAGGTAACAGACAAATCTACAGTCCGTGAAAAGGCAGTTGCAATTTTCGAGTATGCCCGCAGCGAATGGGAATGGGAAGACTACAACAATACCAAAAAGGGCTCGGTGGGAACAATCAAGGCCAAGAGCGGCAACTGCTGCGACCTCTCGAATGCAATATGCGCTATGGCCCGCCTGAGCGGTATTCCCGCCCGTTATTTCCACGCCCAGTGCAGGTATTCGAGCGGGTACATAGGACACGTCATTTCACAGCTTTTCGTAGACGGCAAATGGGAGTTCGCCGACGCTTCCAACGATGCCAATACCTTTGGCAGTGTTGTCTTTACCGACTACACCGGCCTGCATTATTACGAAGAACTGGAATTTTAAACGCATACGGCAGATGAAAATTATCTTTAAAGCTTTCGTGGCGGCTGCACTGCTTTCGGCATTGCTGTCCTGCCGTGGAAAAGAAACCCCGAAACCGGATCCCGTGCCCGATCCCGTATCTATGGACGGCATCATTATCAATGAGATTCTGCCTTCAAGGGCAATAGGCAAGGAAGGCTGGGTTGAACTTTACAATACAACCGACAAATCCATTCCCCTGCAGGGAATGGTGCTGCTCCTTACCTCCGATTCAGCGGCAGAAGAACCTGTATGTACCTTGAAGACCGGAACCATAGAGCCCAAGGGGCGCTTTCTCATAAAGACCGAAGAAGTGCAGTTCTCTGCCCCTATGCTGCGCGCCACGTTCCAGGAACTGTCCATCGTCGATTCCCAGGGTTTTACCCTCGACTCTTTCTCGGTAAGAATCGACTGCGGCCCCAATTCAAAGCTGGTCGGCGACCAGGACAGTTACGCCCGTATCCCCGACGCTTCCAAGACCTGGAAGGTGACCGAAACCTCCACTCCGGGCGAGAAAAACTACAAGATAACTCCCTATGCCATTTCGGGATTGGTGATCAATGAAGTATGCCCCTCCGAAGGCTGGGTCGAGATTTTCAATTCAGGAAAGAAGGAGATGAAGCTGGAATACTCCTACATCAAGTTCAAGGACGGCACCCGAATCTGCTTTCTGCCCGAGGAAACGGTTCTTCCCGTAGGGGAGAGGCTCGCTATCGACTGTTCGGCAAGTGCCGCACAGATGGCGGAATTCACATACTATACCAATGACCATAAGCAGGTTACTGCATTCTCCAGCTCCAAACTCCCGGCTATAACCGACGGTTCCAGCTGGTCCCGCCTGCCCGACTCTACAGGTGATTTCCAGGTAACCTCGGTGCCCACTAAAGGCCAGCCCAACAAGGCAGTAACCACCGACGAATCCGGTCTCAAGCTCAACGAATTCTCTCTTGCCGGATGGGGCGAAATAAGCAATGCATCCCTTTTCGAAGTAAAGACCCCGGGCGTGACCGTTACAATCGACGGCAAAACTGTCTTTGAAAGCGGCAGCACAGCCATTCCGTCCGGCGGCCATCTGAGTTTCAGCGCCAACGTTACAGCCTCTTCGAAGGTGGTTCTCAAGGGCTCGGACGGAAAGGAACTCGACAGTTTCACTGCTTCACTCGTACACGGCAGCCGCGAGGCCACCCTGACCACAAGCTGGAGCCGTATCCCTGACAGCAAAGGCCCCTGGTACACCGTTATCAACAGCAGCAGGGACGAGAAGAACTGGGGAATAACCGAAGACAATAAGGTGGCTGTCTGGGTCAACCATTCATCAATGGACTCGTTTGACATTGAAAAGATGGCAAAACTGGGCGTAGGCAATATTCTCATACACGAGTTCATCTTCCGCAGCGACTATCACAGGAAGGCGGAAGTCGAGGCTTTCATAGAAAAGGCGCATTCCCTTGGAATGAAGTTTCATATCTGGATGCAATGCTTCCAGTGGACCGGCGACGTTTATTGGCCCGACGGTTCGGTTACCGAAGGCGGATGGGTATCGGCCATAATAGACGGTACCGACGGTGCGCCTGCAAAGGTCAACCAGCCCCGCTTCGACGAAATAATAAAACGCGGGCTGAACTATCTCAATTACAATATTGACGGTATTCATTTCGACTATGTGCGCTTCGGCGGTACAGCCTACAAGCACGGGGACGAGAATCTCTCGGGAACCGACGCCATTACCGAATTCTGCCGCCAGTCTACCACTGCTTTCAGGGAAAAGAGGCCCGACATCATAATGTCTGCCGCCCTGATGGGAGAGAGTGGAGCACAGAAGTATTACGGGCAGGATCCCGAGCAGATGACCCGCTACATCGACATTCTTATGCCTATGGCGTATATCTCTTCCTATAACTATTCTTCGAGCAAGAACGTTTCGGTGGCAAACTGGTTCGCCGACGGCGCTCACAAGAACAATAAGGAAAGCTGGCACGGCTTTTCTACCTACGATGCAAACAGCCAGGGACTTAAAGCCGACAGACTCGATGCCGACATCGTGAACGTCGTAGACAATTCCAGAGCCGACGGCATTGCGCTTTTCCGCTACGGGCTCGGAGAGTACCCCGATATGAACGCCTATTACCGGGCAGAATAAAAAATTATCTGCTGAATGAAAAGATATTTAACAATCATTGTGCTTGTACTTGCCGCACTTGTATCTTGCAACAGGAATGAAACATACGGGGAACTTCCTATGTTCTGGACCTGGATGGAAGATAGGGAAGGGCTGGATTTGGATTCCTTGTTTGTACAGATGGATGAGGCCGGAATAGACGGTCTTATGCTGTATGTTCCCGACACCGAAAGGTATCTGAAGGCCGCCGCGCTGGCAAAGGAGCACGGGGTTACCCTCTATGCCTGGGTGTGGACCCTCAATCCAAGGGGAGACAGGCAGACGCTGCTTGAAACGCATCCCGAATGGTTCGACGTAAACCGTGACGGCAAGTCTCTTGCCGATTACAAGGCTTACGTCAATTCATACAAGTTTCTCAGCGCCGCCGTCCCTGAAGTTCGCGAATATGTAAGGGAAAACGTAAAGAGAATGTGTGAAATCGATGGTATTGACGGTATCTGTCTTGATTACTGCCGCGTAGTGGACTGTGTTCTTCCCATAAGCCTGGCCTACAATTACAATCTCCGCCAGGATACCGAGGTTTATCCCGACTGGGACTTCGGTTATCATCCGGCGGCAATAGAGCGGTTTGTGGCCGAGTATGGTTATGACCCCCGCGAAATCGAAGACCCTTCGCGCGACCCCAAGTGGTGCGAGTTCCGCTGCGACCTGGTTGCCGAGGTTGCCAACATTGCGGCCGAGGTTGCCCACAGCTATGGGAAGAAGGTTTGCGCATCGCCTTTTGCTACAGTAAAGCTGGCTACGTTTATGGTGAGCCAGGATTTCTCGAAGTGGAACCTCGACTTCGTGTTCCCTATGGAATATTCCGACTTCTATTCAATGGAACCCGGGTTTGTATATGATGCAACGGTTCAGAATAGCCGCGACAAGGCTCCCGGAACTGTGCTTTACTGCGGCCTTGGTGCCGAATTGGGCAGCGGTCTGCCGGCGCTTATCGAGAGTATGGATGCCGCTTTCCGCGGCGGAGCCCAGGGCATAAGCCTTTATACTGTGGCCGGGCTTGAAACCCCCGAGGACAGGGCCGGATTCAAGGCCTATGCCGACAGCCTGCGCAAAGTGCGCGCTCAGAATGGAGGAGTTATGCCGGTTCTGGAGCATGTCGGCTATGCGCCTGCATCGGGAACAAGCCTCGACCCTTTCGCACATACGCGCCTTATGGCTGTGGTAGAACGCAATATGCAGCGCCTCATAGCGGGAGAGCCCATTCACGTAAAGAGCGTGAACGGTATGGTCCCCGATGACCCCGCCAGGGAATATCCTGCACTGGAACTTTCGCAGTACACGCAGACCCTTGCCACCGACCGGCTTCTCAAATACCGTGTTACCGACAAAGCCAGCAACAAGAGCTTCGACGTGCTTTTCCCAATCTACGGTGGATTGATTTCGGGATGGGACGTACGTGTTGTCGAGCAATAATACAATTATATGAATATGCGCAAAATAATACTTACAACGGTTCTGCTTTTCTGTGCCTTGTCTCTGAGTGCAAGGACTCCGAAGAACACCAATGCCATCTGGGTCTGGTCCTCCCATATGAACAAAATAGACCTTCAGGAACTAAAGGACAAAGGCATAGGAAACATTATTCTGCACGACAAGAGCTTTACAAATCACGGTGAAGAAGCTACGATGGCCTTCATAAAGGCCGCAAAGAAGAAGGGAATACTGGTTCACGCGTGGGTGCAGGTTTCCTACAGCGGCGGCAAATGGATGAGCCTGGTCGATGACGAGCACAACTGCTACCGCCAGGACCGCTTCGACGAAGTAATCGGTCTTTGCCGGCATTATATGGATCTTGGAGTGGAGGCTATCCATTTCGACTACATTCGCTTCGGCGGTACTGCCCACAAGCACAATCCTTCGCCCGAAGTTACCGGCACGGGGGCGATTACCGAATTCTGCCGTCAGGCCAACGCCGCCCTCAAGGCCGGGAACCCCAAGGTTATTCTTTCGGCTGCGCTTATGCCCGAACCCGACAGTGAGTACTATTACGGCCAGGACCCTGCCCAGATGGGACAGTATCTCGACATACTTATGCCTATGATTTACCGTCATTCCCCCGCTTACGCAAAAGGCGGAGAGGGTTGGGCTCCTATGGTAGCCCGACATTTTGTAGAGAAGGGCAAGCCCGCACAGGTCTGGGCCGGCACCACCACCTACACCGGTGACGATGGGAATGTGATTCCAATGGATGCCGCATCCATTATGGCCGACTGCGAAACCTTCAAAGGCACCGGTGTAACCGGCATAGTCTTCTTCCGCTTCGACCTGGGCGAAATTCCTGATATGACAAAATTCAAATTGAAATAAGATAATGATACTTATTGCAGACAGCGGCGCAAGCAAGACCGATTGGGCTTGCGTGTCAAGAACGGACAGCACTTGCATCCGTTTTACAAGTCAGGGCTATAATCCCAATTACATTACAGGACCTCAAATAATAGAGGATATTAAGGCAAACCTTCCGTCGGAGTTGGATCCGGCGTCGGTCGATGAGATCTATTTCTACGGAGCCGGTGTGACCGAACTCCAGTACCCGTTTATGACTGATACACTGAAGAAGGTGTTCACAGCTGCCGACAAAGTGTTCATTGCTATGGATACCCTTGCCTCCTGCCGCGCCCTGCTTCAGAATAAGCCCGGATTTGCGGCAATCCTTGGCACCGGCGCAAACTCCTGCCTGTACGACGGCAGGAATGAGGGCCTGAATGTCGATTCCTGCGGCTTCATTTTAGGAGACGAAGGCAGCGGCGCTTATCTGGGGAAAAGAATGATAACGGATTATCTCCGGCGCAATATGCCGCAAAAAGTGTATGAACTGGTTGGAAAGGAGCTTGGTCACAACAACGATGAACTGCTCGACATAATATACACCAAGCCTTTCCCCAATCGTTTCTGTGCCCGGTATGCGAAATTCATCAACAGCCACCTTGACTTTGACCCGTATTTTCCGTACCTTGTGACCGATGCTTTCCGCAAGTTCTTTGAACTTATCGTCACGCACTATCCCGATTACAGAACCTACAGTTTCAATGCGGTAGGCTCCGTGGCTTTCTGGTTCAAACCCTTGCTCGGGCCGGTAGTCGAAGAGTTCGGAATGAAAATGGGAAATATCCTCCAGGCCCCTATGGACGGCCTGGTCAAGTATCACCTTCAAAACCCTGAAGTATGAACAACGCACCTGTAAAGAAGAGTTATGCCCTCCCTCTGGCATTCATCGGGATGATGTTCTTCGTCGTGGGTTTTGCCACGGGTATCAACGGATACTTCGTTCCTTTCCTTGAGAAAAATCTGGAACTCAGCTCGGCTCAGTCATATCTTGTGGTTGCCGCAACGTTCGTGGCCTTTCTGGTATGCAGCTTCCCTGCAGCTTCCATAATAGGCAGGATAGGATACCGCAGAACTATGTCTCTGTCATTCTTTCTTTTTGCATTTGCGTTTGCTCTTTTCATTCCTGCCTCAAGGTATGAAAGTTTTGCGCTGTATCTGACTGCCTGTTTTATAAGCGGCACTGCCAATACGGTGCTGCAGGCGGCAATCAACCCCTATGTGACCATCCTCGGTCCCATCGACAGTGCTGCTCGCAGAATCAGCATTATGGGTATCTGCAATTCCCTTGCACTCAGTCTTCCTTCCGTGTTCATTGCTTTTCTGACAGGCAAGAATATCGATGCTGTAGCCCTGGGCGACCTTGACATCTGTTTTTATGTCATAATTTCCATCGTTATCATACTTGGTGCGATAACCCGTTTTGCTCCTCTCGAAGAAATAAAGGCCGAAGGTGAAGAAAATGAAGATGACTGCCCGTATGCTGCCGGAAAGAAGTCGATATGGCAGTTCCCCCACCTTGTGCTTGGCGCACTTGCGCTCTTTGTGTACGTGGGTGTCGAGAATCTGGCATTGCTCACGGTTCTGGACTACGCTCAGGATCTGGGCTTGTCCAATCCCGAAAAATATACCCTGTTCCCGGGTCTTGGAATGGCGGTTGGCTATGTGATCGGCATTCTGCTCATTCCTAAGCATATGTCTCAAGTCAAGGCTCTGCGTATCTGTACCTGGGTTGCCGTTGTGGATTCGCTGCTCATAGTCCTGACCCCGGCGTCGGTTTCTGTCTGGTGCGTGGCTCTGCTCAGTCTTGCCTGTTCGCTTATGTATCCGGCTATCTGGCCTCTGGCCATTACTGAGTTGGGCAAATTTACAAAGAAAGGTTCTTCGCTGCTTGTCGCTTCAATCGGCGGCGGTGCGCTAATCCCGTTGCTCTTCGGCTTTGTCAAAGACTTGGCCGGCAGTCAGCAGGCATACTGGATATGCCTTCCTTTCTATCTGCTGATTATGTTTTATGCATACTATGGATATAAAATCAGGAAGTAATTCGATTTTTGTTGTGTTTCTATTCTTCACCCTTGCCGTGTCCTGCGTCAAGGGTGAACCTGTTAAACCTTCGGGGGATGATCCCCGGCCGGAACCGCAGGAGACAGTTGTGGCACCCGAAGATGGCTCTACGGTTTACGGTAAGGTGTTCTGCGGCGACAAGGGTCTGCAGGGGGTGGTGGTGACCGACGGATATGAAGTGACCTCTACCGACAGGAACGGAGTGTACCAGTTGCGTTCGGAAAAAAAGAACTCGATGGTATGGATTTCGATACCGTCGGGCTACCGGACTCTTAATCTGGGAGTGCAGTCGCTGTTCTTCGCTACCCTTTCAAAAAATACGAGCGCTGCCGAGCGGGTCGATTTCGAACTGTTCGAAGACGGGAATCAGGAGAATCATAAAATGCTTTTCTTCGGCGATATCCATCTTGCCGCGAGGACCCGGGACCGCCAGCAGTTCGAGACTTTTACCAAGGAAGTCGAATCTTACGTACGTAGCCGCAGTAACGAAAAAATATATGCCATTACCCTTGGAGATATGACCTGGGACGTGTACTGGTACAGCAACAACTATAACTTCCAAAGCTACCTCAGGGATATAAACGCAAATATCAAGTCTGTTACGGTATTCCATACGATGGGAAACCACGACCACGATATGAAGACCCTCGTCGACGGAGCGTCACAGGGATGGAATGCCGTCGATTGGGATTGCGCTGAGGCGTACAGGCGGAATCTCGGCCCCAATTACTATTCCTTCAATATCGGCAGGGTCCATTATGTCTCACTGGACAATATCTATTGCAAGAATACGACGGGAGGGGCCTCGGACGACAGGCATTACGAAGATGCAGTAAGCGACGATGCCCTCGCCTGGCTTCGGAAGGACCTGGAGTTCGTGGACAAATCGACTCAGATTGTGCTCACGATGCACGCGCCATACACCACCCAGGAAGGAAATCTGTCGCTCAATAACGGAGCGCTTCTGGTGAATTGTCTCAAAGGCTTCGGCAAGGTCCTTTTCGTAACGGGACATACTCACAGAATGAGTACGACGCAGCGCCAGGGTGTGATTGAACACAATTCCGGAGCGGTATGCGCCACCTGGTGGTGGGGCGGATACAACAATCCCACGCTTAACATCGCTCCCGACGGTGCTCCGGGAGGATACAGGGTTATGGATTTCAACGGAACCGATTATGTATCATACTACAAGGCCATAGGCCGGGACGAGCAGTACCAGTTCCGTACGTACGACCGCAACAGTATCTGCATCGACCCTTCCAAAGTGAAATATTCATCTGAATACCGTTCCTGCCTCAGTTCTTATGGCAACTACGGTACTCCGAGTTCGGCCAATGAAGTTATCATCAATGTCTGGGACTGGAACCCCGGCTGGAAAATAGATGTCACGGAAAACGGCAAAGCCCTGAAGGTCAACCAGTTCAGTGGGTATGACCCTATCTTCCATCTCTCATATAACGATTACCGTTACGACAAAACCGCCTCGCCCGGCTTCACTGCGTACAAGACGAACCATATGTTCAAGGTGACAGCCTCGAGCGCTTCGTCTTCTCTCGAAATCAGGGTGACCGACGACGAAGGCCGCGTATATTCCGAGACTATGACCCGCCCCAAGAAATTTACAATAGAAACGTACAAATAGCCTCTATGAAGAATTTGAAAGCCGTTATTCTGACTCTGTCGCTGCTGTTTGCCACCTACAATCTGCCGGCCTGTACCACCGCTATCGTTTCTGCTGAGGCCAGCGCCACCGGTCGGCCTCTTCTGTGGAAACAGCGCGACACCGGGAGTCCGTACAACACCGTTGTTTTCATTTGTTCGACGGATTCCACTTATGCCTACACCGGGCTTTTCGGAACCGGCGACCTGCAGCACACTTCGGTATATGCCGGCGAGAACGAGAAGGGCTTTGCCATAGTGAACAACAATTCATACAATCTGGCGGCAGGGGAGTACTCCACTGCAAACGGAAGTTTTATACGCCGTGCGCTGGAATGCTGCACTACCGTCGATGAATTTGAGACAATGTTAAAGACCGAGACCCCTCGCAGGGTAGAGGCCAACTTCGGGGTTATCGATGCCTTCGGGGGCGCTGCCTATTTCGAGGCCGCCGACTCATCGGTCACCAGATTCGACGTGCCTGACGGAGGCTTTCTGGTGCGTTCCAATTTTTCGGTTTCCGGCTCTGCCGACGGGGTTGGATTCACTACTGCCGGGACTTCCCGCTATGCGCGTACCGGGTATGCCCGCTATGTTACTGCCGGGGCGCTGATGTCCTCGCATAAAGGCAAATTCACACCCTCCTTTATGATTGACTCCCTCGGCCGCAGTTTCTACAATGCACTTCTGGGCTACGATGCCTCGGATCAATCCCTCAGTTCTGTCTTCTACGATGAAGATTTCATCCCGCGTCCCACCACAACCGCATCGGTATGCTTCGATGGCAACGCCTGTATGTGGGCGGCGGTAGGATATACCCCGGGCGCGTATGCAATGCCCCTTCGCATCTGTTCCGAGCTGCCATCCTGCCTTGCTGCAGCCAATGCCCTGGCCGCAAGACTGGAGCGTAGGATGCACCCTCTGGGAAGAGATGCCGGAGTCAAATACATAGACTTCGGTATTGCCAACCGCATTATGGAGATTGTCCGGCGATACGAACGGGAAGCCGCTGAACTGTTGGGAGACAATTCCGCTCTGGACTCTCTTTTCGAGCGTTTCGAAAAGGAATTCGACTGATATACTATAGATTCACAGGAGGCTTGCGGTCTCCCATAAGAGACTCGAAGCGGAAATCCTTGCCACGACGCTTCTCGAATTCTTCGCGCACGCGGCGAAGCAGATCGCCGTTCCTATATAGTTCCAGAGCCGCAAGATAGAATGTCCTGGCTGTGACAAGCAACCCTTTGGTTCCTATCGACATCCCGGCCGACGCAGTCTGCTGCCAGCAATGCCCGCTTCCGGCAGGAACAAACGCCGCAACCCTGATACTGCCCGTGGGAACGACCCAGGTTACATTGCCTACGTCGCTTGAAACCCAGGCTTCGTTCCCTCCGGCATCCGGTTCCGAAATTGTAGCAACCCGTCCGAGCAGAGCGGGAATATCATCTTCGGCTATGCCGCTGCCCTTCATCATATTTTCAGCGAAGCGTCGCTCCGCCTCATCGTAAGTCACGCCCCCTGTCTGGCGTAGTTTCGCTAGTACAAGTTCCGACATTGTCTCGTTCGGCAGTCTCTCGTAATTGCCGGATACAATTTCATATTCCATTGTGGTTCCGGTACCCATCGCCGCTCCTTGGGCGGCCTTTATGGCGCGCTCGAATATGTCTCCCACAATGCTTCTTCTCGGATTGCGGATATAATATAGAACTTCAGCCCTGTCCGGGACAATGTTGGGGGCTTTGCCTCCATCGGTTATTGCATAGTGTATCCTGGTGTCGGACGGCACGTGTTCGCGCATAAGGTTCATCATATAGTCGAAAGCCTCTACCGCGTCGAGTGCGCTGCGGCCGTTTTGCGCTCCGCTGGATGCGTGAGCAGATTTTCCGTGAAATATGAAACGTACCTGAACGTTCGCCAGACCGGTGGCGGTATTCACAGTGTTGCGAACGTCGGGATGCCAGTCCAGCATAGCGTCGACCCCGTCGAAGCATCCCTCGCGTACCATATATGCCTTGCCACCGCCGCCTTCCTCGGCCGGGCAGCCGAACAGTTTAATCGTACCTTTATGACCGGCCGCCAGCCATTTGCTGATGGCAACGGCTCCGGCAACCGAACCGGTTCCCAGGAGGTTATGGCCGCAACCGTGCCCGGGAGCACCTTCCACCACCGGCTGCGGGTATGGCACGGCTGCCTGTGACTGCCCCGGGAGCGCGTCATATTCGGCGAGAATGCCTATTACGGGGGAGCCGCTGCCGAATGTGGCTGAAAAGGCCGTGGGAATTCCCGCAAGGTTTCTTTCGATGCGAAACCCGTGAGAGCTCAGGTGGGCGGTAAGCTTTTCTACACTCTTGTATTCGTGATAAGCCGTCTCCGGCTCTTCCCAAATGCTGTGTGAAAGGGAATCATATACCCCGAATGCGGAATCCAGATACCTCAGCCCTTCCTTCTGAGCGAAAGCTGCAGCAGAAATCCAAAGCATCATCAGTGCCATAAAAGTTTTTTTCATTTTTGTCTTCCTATATCCTAACAAAGATAATAAATCTCAATGAAAATCATATGTTCCCCGCAGCTGTTACTGACAAAATGTCAGTGGCATAGAGTTGGCAATTACCGGGGCGTAAACAAAAACCGCAAACAATTTAAAAACGTAAATATTATGGGAAAGATTATCGGAATCGACCTTGGTACAACAAACTCTTGTGTATCTGTAATGGAAGGAAACCAGCCTACCGTCATAATCAATGACGAGGGCTCGCGCACAACCCCTTCCGTAGTTGCATTCACCGAGGGCGGTGAGCGCAAAGTAGGCAACGCCGCAAAGCGTCAGGCCATCACCAACCCCAAGAACACCATCTTCTCTATCAAGAGATTTATGGGAGAAACCTACGACCAGGTTAGCAGGGAAGTATCCCGCGTGCCTTACAGCGTGGTCAAAGGCAGCAACAATTCCCCCCGCGTCGACATCGACGGCAGAATGTACACTCCTCAGGAAATTTCTGCAATCATACTGCAGAAGATGAAGAAGATTGCCGAAGATTACCTTCGCCAGGAGGTTACCGAGGCTGTCATCACAGTTCCCGCATACTTCTCCGACTCCCAGCGTCAGGCTACCAAGGATGCCGGAAAGATTGCAGGACTCGACGTAAAGAGAATCATAAACGAACCTACCGCAGCGGCTCTTGCATACGGCCTTGACAAGAAGAACAAGAATATCAAGGTTGCAGTTTACGACCTTGGCGGCGGTACTTTCGATATTTCCATCCTGGAGCTCGGCGACGGAGTGTTCGAGGTTAAGTCAACCAACGGCGACACCCACCTTGGCGGCGACGACTTCGACCAGGCCATAATCGACTGGCTTTCATCCGAATTCGCAAGGGAGAATTCCGGAATGGACCTCAAGCAGGATCCTATGGCTCTCCAGAGACTTAAGGAGGCTGCCGAGAAGGCGAAGATCGAGCTCTCGAACAACTCTTCCACCGAAATCAACCTTCCTTACATCACGGCTATCGGCGGCGTTCCCAAGCATTTGGTAAAGAGCTTGAGCCGCGCCAAGTTCGAATCGCTTTGCGACGACCTTTTCCGCCGCAGTATCGAGCCTTGCCGCAAGGCGCTCGAGGATGCCCGCCTTTCGGCATCTCAGATCGACGAAGTTCTTCTTGTGGGCGGCTCTACCCGTATCCCCCGCATTCAGGAACTCGTTAAGGAATTCTTCGGCAAAGAGCCCAACAAGAGCGTCAATCCCGACGAGGTTGTCGCAATCGGCGCAGCTATCCAGGGCGGTGTTCTCGCAGGCGACGTCAAGGACGTTCTTCTGCTCGACGTTACACCCCTCAGCCTTGGAATCGAGACTCTTGGAGGAGTTATGACAAAGCTTATCGAAAGCAACACCACAATCCCCGTACATAAGGACCAGGTTTTCTCCACAGCGGTGGACAACCAGCCTTCGGTAGAGATCCGCGTGCTTCAGGGCGAACGCCCGATGGCGAAGGACAACAAGCAGATAGGCGTGTTCCATCTCGACGGAATCGCTCCCGCTCCCCGCGGAATTCCTCAGATCGAGGTCAGCTTCGACATCAACGCCAACGGTATTCTGAGCGTAAGCGCAAAGGATAAGGCTACCGGAAAGGAGCAGCACATCAAGATTGAGGCTTCAAGCGGTCTTACCGACGATGAGATCCAGCGTATGCGCGACGAGGCCAAGGCCAATGAAGCGGCCGATGCAGCCGAGAAGGCCAAGGTCGACAAGGTGAACAACGCCGACGCTATGGTCTTCCAGACCGAGAAGAATATCAAGGAGTACGGCGACAAGATTCCTGCCGACAAGAAGGAGGCTATCGAGAAGGCCTGCGCCGAACTTAAGAAAGCTGTCGAATCCAAGGACCTGGACGGCATAGACAAGTACAATGCAGAGCTTGAGCAGGCTTGGCACGCCGCATCGGAAGATATGTCCAGGGCTGCGCAGGGCGCACAGCAGGGCAATCCCGGACAGGGTGGCCCTCAGCCCGACTACGGCAATCCCAACGACGCTCCCGACGAGCAGTAGTATTAAGAAAGTTTGGTATAGGCGACCTTCCCGACGAGAGTCTTGGGAAGGTCGTTTCGTACTTCTATTTCGTACGGCATGGCATACTTCGCAATTCTGCGGCTGCAGTGCTGCATAATGTCCTCACGAACTTCAGGGGAATCCTTCACACCTTCGTTGAGTACGACGAAGGCCTTGATTTTCTGCATCTTGTAAGGATCGGGAACACCTATCACGCAACTCATTCTCACAGCGGGGTGGGCATCGATCACGTTCTCCAGCTGAGACGGATACACATTGTATCCGCTGGTTACAATCATTCTCTTGATTCTCTGGCGGAAGTATATGAAGCCTTCCTCATCCATAAAGCCGAGGTCGCCTGTATGCAGCCAGACGTTGCCGTCGGCGTGAAGGCGCAGCGTGTTTGCGTTTTCTTCCTCGTGGTTGATATATCCCAGCATCACTGAAGGACCGCAAATACAGATTTCACCCTCGGTATTGTAGGGAACTTCATCGTTGGTTCCAACAGCGCAGATCTGAAAATAGGTGTCGGGATAAGGAACCCCGATGCTTCCTTCTTTCTCTTTGTCGTAGGGAGTGAGGCAGCTGGCGGTAACGCATTCTGTAGTGCCGTAGCCCTCGCGGATTCGGATTCCTGCATTGTGCTGGGCAAGGAATGCGTCGAATTTCTTTTTAAGCTCGATGGAAAGCGAGTCTCCTCCCGAGAATACGCCTTTGAGGCAGGAAAGGTCAACTCCGTCCAGATATGTGTTTCGCGCAATTGCCTCGAACAGCGTTGGAACCCCGGCAATGAAGTTGGGCCTGTTGGCCTTGATGAGCTGGGCATAGCTCTTTACATTGAAACGGGGAACAAGAATCGACGTTCCTCCGGCAACCATCATAGTGTGAATGCATACTCCAAGTCCGAATCCGTGGAATACGGGCATTGCGGCAAGCATCTTGGTATGGCGGATTTCTTCGTGGCTCATCACTGCCGTCTGCAGGGCCAGAGCGTTGAAGTTACGGTCCGAGAGCATAATTCCCTTGGTTGTTCCGGTGGTGCCTCCGGAGAAGAGAACCACTGCCTCGCTGTTGATGTCTTTGTCGGTAACTGCGTAATTCCCGTCTATGGGCTCATTGGCATATTTCAGGAAATTCTTCCAGGAAATTGCGATGCCGTCCTTGCGCAGGCGGGGAAACTTCTTCTCCGTCATCAGCCGGAAGGCTGCTGCCTTTATAAGCGGCAATTCGTCGGAAACGCTGGCAATGATAAGTTTGCTCACCGGTCTTTTGGCGGTAACTTCCAGGAATTTGCCGTAGAACTGGTCCAGGGTCACTGCAATGTCGCAGGCGGCCTCGTCCAGATAAAAACGGATTTCATCTATCGCCGACAGGGGGTGAATCATACTCGGAACGGCTCCGATGCGGTTGAGGCCGTACAGGCAGTAGATGGCCTGGGGAACGTTGGGCATACATACCAGAACTCTGGTTCCGGGGCGCACTCCAAGATTGTAGAATGCCTTTGCGGTCCGGTCAATCTCGGATGCCAGTGCTTTGTAGGGTATTTTTCTGCCCATAAAGGACAAGGCTGTGAACTCGGGGTCGGCTGCGGCTGTGGCAAGTACCGTCTCACTCATCGATTTCTCACTGTACTTGAGGTGGAAGGGGAGATCTCCGTAGCTGCTTGTCCAGGGTGATTTAGGTTCGGTCATAGTACTTTATGTTGTTAGTCCAATACTACGGGTTCCTTGACGTCGCCGTCGAGGAGTTCCGGGTGTTGAAGCAGATGTTTCAGGATTTTTACGCTCTTTGCAAAATAGTATCCGTCGGCGATGCGCTCGTCTATGGTAAGGGCTATCTTTACGGTATCTTTTATGTCGGTGGAGCCGTCGTCATTGATGATGAGTCGCTTCTTCATTTCACTGATGACAACGAAGAAAGAGATTGTGCCCCAGTTGAAGATGTGGTGGTAGTCGGCGCTCATCTTAATGCTTCCCAGGTTGGAAATGAATACGGTAGAGTAGCAGGGGTCGTCGGACTGGAAACTTTTGGGATATATTCCCCATTTGTCCATCAGCTTTACAAACCAGAACACCACTTCCAGAAGGAATCCGGGAATGTACTTGAAAATGTTCATCGTCGAAGAGGAGTGGTCGATTTCCTTCTTTACGCGGACTTTGGTTACGAATTTCTCCAGAAAGTCGTGCATCTGCCCGATGGGGGAGCCTGCGTCGGGGTCGAGTACCCACTTGGCTATGGATTCCTCGGCGTGGTCGTCGAAAGCTCTTTTTACAACAAAGGACGACATTATCTCTTTCCTCTCGTAATACTTCCTCCCGCTAATGAACCAGTTCAGCTTCGGTCTCAGGTAGATTGTCTTCGCAATGGCGGCTGTAATAACCTGAAACCAGCTGTATTTGTATTCCGGATTCTGAGAGTTTTTGCGCTCTACGTACTCTTTGATTGCCGCTATGTCGATGACTTCTGTAAGAACCGCTTCGTTATTGGTTCTGCCCGGCATAAGATAGGGCATAATAACGTGAAGGGCGTCCAAATCCTTAATGCGCCTTCTGTCAGAGCGGCTCTGACGCCTCTGCTTGGAAACAGTTTCCATTTTGGGTTAGGTTTTAGGTTTAAAATCCTGCAAATATATAAAAAATATGAATATCTGAAAAGCACTCCGACTGCACGTTATCGTGGCAGAAGATTGTGGAAAATCTCGTTGCGGTAGCCCGAACTGCGGTCGATAAGCAGGCACATAAGGCCCGAATACGGGCTGATGAGCTCTTTTATCTCACTCTGGTTTGCATCGTCTCCGAAATAACCCATTACAAAGAATCTCCAGAATTCCCGGGCCAGCGAGGGTTCCATATGGAAGGTCTCGCGGATAAAGTCGTCGGGCGAATAGCAGCAGCTCAGCATTACCTGGCCCAGGTCGAAATAAGGATGTCCGAAGGCGAAGTCGCCCAGGTCGATGAAATATTCCCCGTTGGGGGTGATGATTCCGTTGCTGTACTGCAGGTCCCCGTGAATGGCGGTTGTCGCATCGGGGGTTTCCAGAATGAACTTTCGGGTACGCTTTCTTTCCTCGTCGGTGAAGAAGGGACTGGCCTCCAGATCCCTCAGGTCTCTTTCCTTGATGCTCTCGAACCCCTTGCCGCTCACGTCGGTGGAATGGAGTTTGAGGCACATCGCTGCGAAACGGCGGGCCAGTTCCTCAACTCTTTCGGGCTCGTTGGCAACAGCCCTCGAAAAGGAAACCTTGTCCCTGAGCCGTTGGAAACGGATTCCGAAGCGGCCCTGCCCGTCGGTAATGAACTCTCCCGGTTTGGGAACGGCAATTCCCAATTCGAAAACTTTGTGCGACAGTTCCTGCTCGCTTATAACGCTGCGCATATTGGCAGACGGATTGTAGAGTTTGATCATTACTTCCGGGTCGGTCTTGTGAAAGTAGCTTGTGCCGTTGAACCCTTCTCCGGAACGCACATAATCGTTCAGGTTTACCAGAATAGCATCCATATACTAAAGCATTTTTTTCTTCTTGAAGATAATCCAGGCCCCGAGTACAATCAATATCATAAGGCCTGTGATTCCAATCCAGGCCCAGGCCTCTCCCTGGAAGGGAAGGTTTACGTTCATTCCGTAGAAGCTCGCAATAAGGGTGGCCGGCATAAGGAGCACGCTTATGAATGTAAATATTTTCATAATGCGGTTCTGGTCCAGGTTGATGATACCCACAACCGTATCCTGCAGGTACTCGAGCCTCTCGAATGCGAAATTGGTGTGGTTGATGAGCGAGGCGATATCCTGCAGGATGATTCCAAGGTCATCCTTGAGATTCGTGTCTTTGGGGAACAGCTTGCTCTTAAGGATGTTTGAAATAAGTCTCTGCTTGTCCACCACGTTCTCGCGGACGAACATCGCATTTTCCTGCAGCTGGTTTATGTCCAGGAGAAATTCTTCGTTGATATCCTCCTGCTGGTTGATTCTCCTGCTGAACTGGCTTACGTCTTTGGAAATCAGCTCCACAATGTCGGCATCCAGGTCCACTCGCTTGTCCATAATCTCTACGAATACGTGCCATCCGTCCGGAAACAGCTCGGGCCTTGCCTGGAGCTTGTTCTGGAGGGTGTCGAAAGAACGGAGGGGAATCTCCCTGAGGGTTGTGAGCAGTCCGCCTGTGAGAATGAACGAAACGGGATCCATAAGCATCTCGTCGTCGGCGGGGGAGAGGAAGTTGGTGTTGGCGAAGATAATGTTGCCCTCTTCGCTGAACCGGGATGAACTCTCGATTTCCTCGGCCTCCGCTTTTGTCTGGATGGTGGTTCCCAAATACGCTTCGATGGCCCTCTTCTCATCGCCTGTGGGGTCCAGAAGATCTATCCAGAGGACATTTTCTTTGCTGATAGTAGCAAACTCCGTTTTGGACTGGGTGAAACTGATTTCTTTCCCGAGTCTGTAGAAAACTTTAATCATTTGGCCTTCCTGCTTGTTCCCGGCGTTTGTCGGAAGGGGTTTAACTTACGGGTTAGCCGACGTCACGGAGAAGCCGGCGCGCAAAGATAAGAAAAATGTTCAAAAAGTAGTATATTTGTAGGCTCAATCACAAATTAAACCGCAATTATGATAATAATAGTAGAAAGCGGCGCCACAAAAACCGACTGGTGCGCCGTTGCAGCCGACGGAAGCGTGATTCCTGTCAGGACTGCCGGTATGAACATAGCCACTATGCCTATAGAGGCTATCAAGGCAATAATCAATGAAGCTGCGCCCCAGCTCAATCCCAACTCGGAAAAAGTAACCGAGCTGCATTACTATGCCGCCGGACTCATCATTCCCGAAGGCGAGAAGATTCCTCCCGTAGCAAAGAATCTGGACGCTTCGCTCAAGGAATATTTTCCCGATGCCGAGATGGAATACGCATCCGACCTTCTGGATGCCGCCCGCGCCGTTTGCGGGCACAAGCCCGGCATCGCAGCAATTATGGGAACCGGCTCCAACAGCTGCCTGTACGACGGAAAGAATATTGTAAAGAACGTGCGTTCTGCCGGATTCATTCTGGGCGACGAAGGCGGAGGAGCCTGCCTTGGAAAAATGTTTATGGCCGATTTCTTGAAAGGACTGGTTCCTGAACCGGTAAGCGGTGAGTTCGCCCGTGACTTCCAGGTCGATTATTTTACTGTAGTGCAGAAGGTTTACAAGAGCGAGGCTCCGTCGAAATATCTGGGTGAATTCGCGCCCTGGATTATGGCCCGTTACGACAGTTGCCCCTATGTCCGCGAACTCGTAGACCGCAACTACCGCAACTTTATCGAGCGCGCCCTGAGCCAGTACGACATCAGGAAATATCCAGTGGGTGTAGTGGGCGGCTTCGGCTACGCGCATCAGGAGAAACTCCGCAAGGTTGCCGCCGAGTACGGCATCCGTTTCTCCGAAATAATAGCAACTCCTATCGAAGGTTTGATCAAATACCATACAAGCAATGAGAACGACTGAACAGGCTTCGCTTTATAACGATCTCGAGAAGATGACCACGATTCAGATTCTCGAGGGTATCAATCACGAAGATGCAAAGGTGCCCCGGGCTATCGCCGGAGTCCTTCCTGCAATAGAAAAACTCGTGGAGGGAATTGTCGAAAGAGTCCCGAAGGGCGGCAGGGTGTTCTACCTTGGGGCCGGTACCAGCGGACGTCTGGGAATAGTGGATGCATCCGAAATTCCTCCCACCTATGGAGTCCCCGACCTTTTCATAGGCCTGATGGCCGGAGGTGACAAGGCTATCCGCACTGCGGCCGAAGGCGCGGAGGACAATAAGGAAGGCGGATGGGCCGATATGCAGCCCTACCATCCTGGCGAATACGATACCGTGATAGGCATCGCGGCTTCCGGCACTACCCCTTATGTAATAGGTGCGCTCGAAACTGCACGCTCAAAGGGAATGCTCACCGGGTGCATTACCTGTAATCAGGGATCCCCTGTCGCTGCCGCCTGCGACTGCCCGGTAGAGGTCGTATGCGGCCCCGAATTCGTTACCGGCAGTACCAGGATGAAATCCGGTACCGCGCAGAAACTCGTGCTCAATATGATTTCCACCGCCGTAATGATTCGTCTGGGTCACGTGCACGGAAACAAGATGGTGGATATGCAGCTTACCAACATTAAGCTTGTCGACCGCGGCACCCGTATGATTATGGAAGAGGCGGGAATCGCCGACTACCAACTGGCTCACGACCTGCTTCTGGAATATGGTCAGGTACGTGCTGCCGTAGAAGCTTACAAGAGTGGAAAATAAGTATCCTTCAACAGTACTGCAGGATGCTGTCGAATCCATAAGTTCGCTGCCGGGCATCGGCCCGCGCAGCGCGCTTCGTCTTGCGCTTCATCTGTTGAGGCAGCCGTCTGAAAATATACTTCATTTTGCTTCGTCAATCGAGCGCCTTGCCTCTAATGTGAAGTATTGTAATGTGTGCTCTATGATTTGTGATGGGGATATCTGCCATATTTGTGCAGACAGCAAAAGGGACCGTTCGATTATCTGTGTGGTGGAGAACGTTCGCGACGTTATGAGCATTGAGGCTACCGGGGAGTACCGGGGAGTTTACCACGTTCTGGGGGGAATCATCTCCCCGATAGACGGGGTTGCTCCGTCGGACCTGAATATATCCGGACTTGTCTCCCGGCTGTCCCGTCCTACTGAAGAAAGGCCTTGCCCCGAAGAGGTGATTCTTGCACTTTCGGGCGATGTCGAAGGCGAAACCACCGCTTTTTACCTCTACCGGCAGCTTGAGCCTTACGGGGTAAAGGTCAGCACTCTTGCCCGCGGCCTCGGGTTCGGTGACAACCTGGAATATGCCGACTCCCTTACCCTCGGCCGGTCCATCGCCGGCCGCCAACCGTTCTGCCCGTAAAGAATGTTCATCGTCCGTTCCATACTTCTCGCCGCTTCCCTGTGCGCCGACTGTTTCGCGGTTTCCCTGTGCTCCAGTCTGACCCTCAGGAATGTGCGTGGAAGAGACATTGCCGGCGTGGCGCTTGCCTTTGCGGTAATTCAGACCGCCCTGCTCGCCGTCGGCTGGGGGTTCGGATATCTTTTCGTAGGACTTTTGTCCAGCATTTCGAAATTTGCAGGCGCGGCCCTTCTTTTTTATGTTGCGGGCGGTATGCTGCGCGACGGAATAGCCGGCGCGTCTGAAAGCCGTGACCTCAACGGTCTTCGCAACGTGGTTGTGGCCGGGCTCGCTACCAGTATCGACGCCCTTGCCGTAGGGTGTTCCCAGTCTCTTTCCGGAACTTCGTTCGAACAGATATTCCCTTTGCTTTCAAGCGTATTTGCCATTACGCTCTTTTCGGTCGTCTTGGGAATCCGCCTTGGAAGCAGGGCAGGAATCCGTTTCGGCCGTCCTGCCGTCATTGCCGGGGGAGCGGTCCTTCTGGCCATAGCTTCTGTCATTCTTCTTCAGGGCCTGGGAGTCTTGTAAAATTCAAAAATTAATCTTACTTTTGCGGGCTTTTGTACAACGCGTGCGCATTATGCGCCTGGGTTGTCGGGCTTACACGAATGTTTAACTTTTAAAAAATCAAGTTTTACCAATTATGGCAGAACAGGCAGAAGCAAAGAAGATTCTCAATGCATCCGTTGCTCCCGAAGAATTTGACTGGGAAGCGTTCGAGGGTGGAGAACTTTCAAATGCAGAAAAAGAAGAAATCAACGCGGCTTACGACAAAACCCTCTCAAAGGTTATCGAAAACGAAGTCGTAGAAGGTGAAGTTACGGCTATCAACAAGAGAGAAGTTGTCGTAACCATCGGCGGAAAGAGCGAAGGTGTAATTATGGCACCCGAATTCCGTTACAATCCCGACCTTAAGGTAGGGGACAAGGTAGAGGTTTTCGTAGAATCCGCTGAGGACAAGAAGGGACAGCTCATCCTTTCCCACAAGAAGGCACGCGCCCTCAAGTCTTGGGACAGAGTCAACGAGGCTTACGAGAAGGACGAGATTGTAAAGGGATTTGTAAAGACCCGCACAAAGGGCGGTATGATCGTAGACGTATTCGGAATCGAGGCCTTCCTTCCCGGTTCTCAGATCGACATCAAGCCCATCCGTGATTACGACCAGTTCGTAGGACAGAATATAGACTTCAAGATTGTCAAGATCAATCCCGATTTCCGCAATGTGGTTGTATCTCACAAGGCACTGCTCGAGGCAGAGCAGGAGCTCAAGAGAAGCGAACTGATAGGCAAGCTGGAGAAGGGTCAGGTACTTGAGGGTGTTGTAAAGAACATCACCAACTACGGAGTATTCATCGACCTGGGCGGTGTAGACGGTCTTATCCATATCACCGACCTCTCCTGGGGCCGTGTCAACCATCCTGAGGAAGTTGTTGCCCTCGACCAGAAGATCAAGGTTGTGGTTCTCGACTTCAACGAGCAGCAGAAGAAGATCGCTCTCGGACTGAAGCAGCTTACACCTCACCCTTGGGAAAATCTCGATGCCAACCTCAAGGCAGGCGACAAGGTTAAGGGTAAGGTTATCCTCATTGCCGACTACGGCGCATTCATCGAGGTTGAGCCCGGTGTAGAGGGGCTCGTTCACGTTAGCGAGATGTCCTGGAGCCCTCGTCTTCACAGCGCACAGGAATTCCTCAAGGTAGGCGACGAGGTTGAGGCCCAGATTCTTACCATCGACCGCGAAGCCCGCAAGATGTCTCTCGGACTCAAGCAGCTCACAGTAAATCCCTGGGAAGGTATCCGCGAGAAATATCCCGTTGGAAGCAAGCACAATGCAACGGTTCGCAACGTTACCAACTTCGGTGTGTTTGCAGAGCTTGAAGACGGTGTAGAGGGTCTCGTTCACATCAGCGACCTGAGCTGGAACAAGATCAAGCATCCTTCAGAGGTTGTAGCTTCAGGCGACACAATCGAAGTTCAGATTCTCGACTTCGACGAGACCAACCATAAACTCAGCCTCGGCCATAAGCAGCTCGTTCCCAATCCTTGGGATGAGATCGAGGCCAAGTTCACGGTAGGCTCAACCGTAGAGGGAACAGTTGCTTCCATCACCGACAAGGGTGCGAACATCACCCTCGATTCAGAGGCCGAAGGCTTCGCTTTCGCCCGTGACCTCGTTAAGGAAGACGGAAAACAGGCTATCGCAGGCGAGACTCTCCAGTTCAAGGTTGTTGAACTGCGTCGCAGCACTCACCGTATCCTCGTAAGCCACCTCAAGACTTATGCAGAGGTTAAGGAGAAGGCTGCAGTTGCAGAGGCTGAAGTAACAAAGAAGGCTGTCAAGAAAGTGAACGCAAACATTGAGAAGACAACCCTCGGAGATATCGACGCACTCGCTGCCCTCAAGGACAAACTTGAGAAAGGAGAATAATGAATTTTACTTTGACCACTCTCGGCACTGCTTCGGCAATGCCGAGAGCTGACAGAAATCAAAGCGCCCAGGTGCTGCAGGTACGTGGGCGCTTGTTTTTGATAGACTGCGGAGAAAATACGCAGCGTCGCATCCGGGAGGAGGGCCTTTCGTTTGCGAAAATCGAAGCCGTGTTCATCTCCCATCTGCACGGAGATCACGTCTTCGGCCTTATGGGGCTCATCTCTACAATGGGCCTTTACGGCAGGGTGGAGCCCTTGAGAATCTTCGGACCTGCCGCTCTGGAGGCAATGCTCTCGTACTATAGGAAGTACTTTGGCGACGGCCTTCCTTTCCAGTTGGAATTCACTGGGGTAAAGGCTTCCTCTCCTGTTACCGTATATGAGAACCGGTACGTCAGGGTGAGCGCGTTCCCCTTAAACCATAAAATAGAAACCTACGGTTACCGCTTCGATGCGGTTCCTACACCAAAGAATCCCCCGGGGGTGCATCAGCCGTCGTACGCATACGTGTCCGACACCGCTCCGTTCGAGAAGCTTTCCGCTTATGTCAAGGGCGTAGATGTGCTTTACCACGAATCTACATATACCGCAGAATATTCGGAGCAGGCTGCCAAAAGGTTTCATTCAACCTCAAAGCAGGCTGCTCAGTGCGCTGTTGATGCCAATGCCGGTGCTCTTGTCCTGGGCCATTACTCGGCCCGGTGCCGCGATTTGCAGGCCTTCGAGAACGAAGCCCGCGCAATATTCCCCAATTCTTATGCCGCCTCCGACGGCGATATCTTCGAAATCCCCAAAAAATAAAAGGTATGCCTGCAATTCTTGTGACCGTGCTCGCCCTGCTCCCGCTTCCGTTGGATGAAAACACGTACAGGGATTATATAGAAAAATATGCCCCCGTTGCAGTTTCAGAAATGCATCGCAGCGGAGTTCCCGCCAGTATTACACTCTCACAGGGACTTCTTGAATCCCGTGCCGGACAATCCCGTCTGGCTGTCGAGGGGAACAACCACTTTGGCATTAAGTGCCACCGCGGATGGAAGGGGCGTACCATACGGGAAGATGACGATGCCCGCGCAGAGTGCTTTCGCGCCTATGATACGGCACTGGAATCGTTTCGCGACCATTCCGACCACCTTCGCTACAACGACAGGTACAAGTCCCTGTTCAATAACCGTTGGGGCGATTACAAGGCTTGGGCCTATGGGTTAAAGGCGGCTGGGTATGCAACCGATCCCGCCTATCCGAAAAAACTCATCGACCTTATCGAGCGATACAACCTGTCCCGTTACGACAAGATTTCCGGAGAACCCGAACCTGTTCCGGATGCTCCTCTGGCCTTGGAAGAGGCTGTGAAGGTTGAGGCCGGCGACTTGCTCTCCGGTGGGGCAAAGGTCAGGAAGAACGCTCATACCGAGACCGTCGGGATGAACTTTGGCAGGCTTTTCCGCAAAAACGGGGTGGAGTGCGTCTTTTCTCTGGAAGGAGAAACCTACAGGAGCATTGCCGCCGAATATGGCTTGTCTGTTCGCAAGCTGCTTCAGATCAACGAACTTAAGAACTCCGAAGACTTGCTTCCGGGAACTGTTGTTTACATATCTCCCAAGAAAAATCAGACCGCCAGGGGGCTTGACAAGTATATCGTGGGCGAGGAGCCCGAATCCCTGAGGGCTATCAGCCAGAGGTTCGGAGTCAAACTTTCGTCCATCTTGAAGATGAACGGTTTCGATGCCCTCTACACCCCCGCTCCGGGGGATGAAATTCTGCTGCGCCGATGAAATTGAGGAACTTCATAGCGCTTGCTTCCTCTGTTGTTCTTCTGGTGGGCCTGTACGTGGGCTGGACCTACCTGAGGGATAACCGTCTGGGCAATTTTACCTCCCCTGCAGGCTTTTATGTGTATCCGGGGATGAATTCCGACGATGTGCTTGCTACCCTGGATACGCTCACGCATATCAAGCACCCCCGAGCCCTCAGGACAATGATGTCCAGGAAGATGGTTGACCGCTACATTAAGCCGGGGTATTACCGTATTACCGAGCGCACACCCTCTGTGCAGTTGGCGAGGATGCTCAACAACGGTTGGCAGTCTCCGGTGAAACTGGTAATCGGCGGGACTCTCCGCAACCGGGATGAGATTGCCGACAAGATAGCTTCTCAGTTGCTCATAAGCCCTGAGGAAATTCGCGCTGCATTTGACGATGAGCAGTTGCTCTCTTCTTACGGCTTTACTCCGGAGAATGTGTTCGCACTCATAATGCCCGACACGTACAGCTGCTATTGGACGGCATCAGTAAAAGATATTCTCGATATGCAGAAGAAGGCCTACGATGCTTTCTGGAACGAGGAACGAAGGAACAGAGCCGGTGAACTCGGATTTACCCCTCTTGAGGTGAGCATTCTGGCATCCATCGTAAAGGGCGAGACCAATTATGAGCCCGAGATGCCCAAGGTTGCCGGAGTGTATGAAAATCGTCTTCGCAGGGGAATGCTGCTGCAGGCCGACCCTACCGTTGCCTATTGTTTCGACTACAAGATCAACCGGATTCTGCTAAAGCACCTGAAGGTGGATTCTCCCTATAATACTTACCGGCACGCAGGGCTTCCACCGGCTCCTATCTATGTGCCCACCAAGGCTTGTCTGGATGCAGTCCTCTATCCCGACCTCGGGTCTCCCAGGCCGAATCTTTTCTTTTGTGCAAATTCCGATTTCAGCGGCACTCACGTTTTTGCCGCCACTCTTTCGGAGCATAACCGTAATGCCCGCGCCTTCCACAAGGCTCTCACCGCCCGCCGCAAAGCCCAGAACCGGTAGTTGACGAGCCGGTGCAGGGCATCGGCTGGCAAAGGCTAGATCCTTTTAACCCGGTGGATTTCCTTGAGGTTGTTGAGCTGGGAGATGATTTTGTCCAGCTCGAGGTTCGAGGGGACCAGAATGCGGACGGAAATCTCTGACGTCCCGTTCCTGCCATTCTCTTTGACGTTGATATTCCGAACCGAAGCCTTGAACCCTCCGATTACCTGCAGCACCGAAGCCAGAACGGGAGTGTCGGCATCGGCCGTAATTACAAGAGTACACTGGAAATCACCGGTGGCCGCACTCTCCTGCCACTTGACTTTCTGGATACGGTAAGGATAGCGTTCAATGAGCCTGGCGGCATTGGGGCAGGACATCCTGTGAATCTTGATGCCCTCGGTGCGGGTCACGAACCCGAACACCTCGTCTCCGAACACCGGGTTGCAGCAAAGTGCCATACGATATTGCATTCCCTTGACATCTTTGGCGTTGAGTACCAGAATGTTGTCGGAGTTTGACGCGCTCTTGCCCGAAGCCCATTGGCGCTCCTTGGGTTCTTCAACCACCGGGGCCTTTCTCTCTTCTCTGGCCTGAATCCAAGCCTTGATGTCGTTCACGTCCAGATTCCCGGAGGCTATATCTGCAAAGAGGGTGATGTTGGAACTGTATTTGAGCCCCTTCATATATTCGTGCAGCTCATCGTCCCCGAAATTCAGTTTCCAGTTCTTTAGCCGGCGGGTCAGCAGTTCCCTTCCGTCGGCCGCAGCCTTCCTTTCATCGGCGTCCAGTTCCTGACGTATTTTGCTCTTGGCCTTGGGACTCACAACCCAGCTCAGCCAGTCTTTGCCCGGCCGCTGGTTCTTGGAGGTGAAAATCTCCACCACGTCGCCGGTCTTTAGTTTCTCTTTTATGGGCACGGCTTTGCCGTTCACCTTTCCTCCTATGCACTTGCTGCCAAGCCCGGAGTGTATGTTGAAGGCGAAATCCAGAATCGAGGCCCCGGCCCTGAGGCTGCGGAGCTCGCCGCTGGGAGTATAGACGAAAATCTCGTCCGAAGGAGGAACCGGCAGGTCTTCGGCCTTGGTGTCGTAAGGATGTTCCAGATTGTAGCGTACCGACTCCAGCCAGCGCTTGGTGCTTTCCTCGGCCTGGACTCCCTTGTAGGCCCAGTGCGAAGCCGCCCCGTTCTCGGCCATATCGTCCATCCGTTTTGTGCGTATCTGCACTTCAAGCGCATTTCCTTCGCGGTTGTGAACCGTAATGTGCAGACTCTCGTATCCGTTGGCCTTCGGCTGCGAGATCCAGTCTCTCAAGCGGTTCGTGTCCGGCTCATATTCCTCGGTCACATAGGAGTAAACCTTCCAGCAAAGGTCCTTTTCTACCGACGGAACGTTTTCGCAGTCTATGATGAAGCGGATTGCAAACACGTCGAATACTCCGTCGAAATCCACTCCCTGCTTCTCCATCTTCTTGTAAATGGAATAGGCGCTTTTGGTGCGGACCTTGAGCTTGTACCTGATTCCGGCTTCGGAGAGTTTGAGCTTGAGAGGTTCGATAAACTCGGCGGTGAGCTTCTCCCGGTCCTTCTCCGTAGCCTTCAGCCGGTTGGTGATGGAACGGTATTTTTCGGCCTGTGCAAAGCGAAGGTAAGTGTCTTCCATCTCGTGCTTCACATTATACAATCCCAACTGGTGAGCCAGGGGAATGTAAAGCATAAGCGTTTCCAGAAGCTTCTGTTCGCGGCTGGACTTCGGGAAAATGTCCAGATGCCGCATAACCTCCAGACGATCGGCAATCTTGATTACCGTAACCCGCGGATCTCTGGAGTAGGACACTATGAGCTTCTTGTAGATTTCGGCCTCCAGCCGGGTGTCCTTGGGACGGATGCCGGCGATTTTGTTGAGCCCGTCGGCAATTGTGACAACGTCCTGTGGGAAACTGCCAAAATCCTGCAGACTTCCCATAATGGATGCCTCGTGCAGGTAAACTGCTGCAACGCAGCTTTCGGGAAGAGCTATCTCGTCCGAAACAATGGCGGCAACGTTGTCCACGTGCTCCATAAAGGGAGCCCCATTATAACGGGTGACTCCCTCAAGTGCTCTGGAAGCTATCTCTCTGGCTTTTTCTACAAGTTCACTCATAAACACAAATATAGCAAAACTTTCTGTATCTTTGTTATCGTGAAATTCAAACTTCAATCCCAGTTCCTCCCGTCCGGCGACCAGCCCGAGGCCATAGCGCAGCTGAGTTCTGCGCTCGATTCCGGAGTTCGCGACGTATGTCTTTTAGGAGTTACGGGTTCCGGCAAGACTTTCACAATGGCCGGCGTCATACAGAATCTGCAGCGTCCGGCTCTTATCCTCAGTCATAACAAAACTCTTGCCGCACAGCTGTACGGAGAATTCAAGTCTTTCTTTCCCGACAATGCGGTAGAGTATTTCGTGTCCTATTACGACTATTACCAGCCCGAGGCATACCTTCCGGTCACCGATACTTATATTGAGAAGGATCTCAGCATAAACGATGAAATAGAAAAACTGCGCCTGAGCGCAGCGAGCGCCCTGCTCAGCGGCCGCCGCGACGTCATAGTGATATCCAGCGTAAGCTGCCTCTACGGCATAGGCAACCCCGACGATTTCTATTCCCAGACGGTTAGGGTGAGGATAGGGGAGACCCGTTCGCTCACCCGACTTCTGTATCAGCTGGTCGATGCCCTTTATTCGCGCACGGAAACCGACTTCAGGCGCGGGACATTCCGGGTGCGCGGGGATACGGTGGACGTTTATCTCAGCGGGGGTGACAACGCCGTGCGCATCGGGTTTTTCGGCGACGAAATCGATTGTCTGCAGCTGGTGGATCCTCATACCGGAGCACGGATCGAGGATCTGGAGGAAATCAACATCTATCCGGCAAACAACTTTGTAACTACCAGGGAACGCTGCGCACAGGCAGTAAGTCACATTCAGGATGACCTTTCAGAACAGTTGGACCTGCTTTACCGCGAAGATCGCGCGTTGGAGGCAAAACGCCTGAAACAAAGGGTAGAGTATGACCTGGAGATGATTAAGGAGATGGGCTACTGCCCCGGAATCGAGAATTATTCCCGCTACTTCGACGGGCGGAAACCCGGTCAGCGCCCGTTCTGCCTGATTGACTATTTCCCGAAGGATTTCATCACTTTCATCGACGAAAGTCACGTTACCCTGCCGCAGGTACGGGCGATGTACGGTGGCGACCATTCCCGCAAGTCGGTGCTCATCGAGTACGGGTTCCGACTTCCCGCCGCGGCCGACAACAGGCCCCTGCGCTTCGAGGAGTTCGAGGCCATTACCGGACAGAAGGTTTACGTGAGTGCCACTCCCGCCGAGTATGAACTTGAAAAATCGGGCGGCCTTGTAGTGGAACAGGTAGTAAGGCCCACCGGACTGCTGGATCCTCCCATCGAGGTCCGTCCTACAAAGAATCAGGTGGATGACCTGCTGGAGGAAATCCGCAAGCGGGCCGAGCGGGATGAACGGACTCTGGTGACTACGCTTACCAAGCGTATGGCCGAGGAACTGGACGAGTATCTGGAAAGGATGGGTGTGCGGGTGCGGTATATCCACTCCGACGTCGACACCACCGACCGCGTGCAGATAATAGAGGACTTCAAGAACGGACTGTTCGACGTGCTTGTAGGGGTTAATCTGCTCAGGGAGGGGCTGGATATCCCCACGGTATCGCTCGTTGCCATTCTCGATGCCGACAAGGAAGGTTTCCTGCGTACTGCAAGGTCTCTGACCCAGACCGCAGGCCGGGCCGCCAGAAACGTAAACGGCCTGGTAATAATGTATGCCGACAATATCAGCAAGGCGATGGACGAAACTATCCGGGAAACCGAAAGGCGCCGGCGCCGGCAGATCGAATACAACAAGTTGCATCGGATAACACCAAGGCAGATAGAAGTGCATCACAATGAATTGGCGTCGAAACTTTCCGGAGGCACTACCGGCAGAGTCAGCGCCGCCAACTCCTATGACGACCCTCACTACATCCCCAATCCTTCCGACTTGGGACGGGGAACCGTAAGCGTCGGGTTCGGGCACGATTCCATCAGGCGTCCCGGTTCGGCCTTCGTGGACGGCTATGTAACAGCCGACCTCGCCGCTGTGCTGCAGGATCCTGTAATCCGTTCGATGGACCGCAGCCAGATAGAAAAAATGGTGGCTGACGATCGCAAGAGAATGCAAAAGTCAGCCGCCGATTTGGATTTTACCGCCGCCGCGCATTTCAGAGACGAGATGTGGGCTCTGCAGGAATATCTCAAAGTCTGGAAAGACAAATAATTACTCCCACTCTATTGTTGCGGGGGGTTTGGGGCAGATGTCGTAAACCACGCGTCCTACTCCGTCCACTTGGGCTACGATATCTTTACAAACCTGCTGAAGGAGGTCGAAGGGAAGGTCGATCACCTCGGCGGTAACGGCATCTACGGAATTCACGGCCCTGAGGGCTATCACATTGTCGAAGGTGCGGACACCGTCCTTGATACCTGTGCTGCGGCAAGGCAGAAGGATTGCTGCGGCCTGCCATATTTTGTCGTACAGGCCTTTTTCCCTGAGGGCGTTAATGAAGATTGCATCGGCTTCCTGCAGAATGTGGATGCGCTCCGGAGTGCATTCCCCGAGACATCTTACTCCCAGACCCGGGCCGGGGAAGGGATGGCGGCCCAGGAAGTGTGCATCGAGCCCAAGTTCCTTTCCCACTTCGCGAACCTCGTATTTATACAGGTATTTGAGCGGCTCCACGAGTCCGAAATGCAGGTCTTCGGGAAGTCCTCCCACATTGTGGTGGCTCTTGATGACGCCTTTGTCGGAATGGGACTCTGCAATGTCTGGCCATATTGTGCCCTGAGCCAAATAGCGCGCGTCCTTGATGCTGCGTGCCTGCTCGGCGAACACGTCGATGAATGTTTTGCCTATAGCCTTGCGCTTGAGTTCGGGGTCGTCCACACCCTTGAGGGCGGCGAAGAACCTGTCTGCCGCACGAACTCCGATTACGTTCAGACCCAGGCCTTTGTAATGCTCCAGAACGTCTTCGAATTCGTTCTTGCGAAGCAGTCCGTGATCTACGAATACGCATACCAGGCGTTCGCCTATGGCTTTGTTTATGAGCATAGCGGTAACGGTGGAATCAACTCCTCCTGACAAACCCAGAATGACGGTGTCGCCCCCGACCTGTGCTTTAATTTCCTGTACCGAATCCTTTACGAACTGAGCGGGATTCAATTTCTCTCCGTTATACATATCATTTGTTGTAATTAGGTGCTTTTTTGGCTATTATAACGTCGTGCGGGTGATTTTCGACAACCCCGTTGGACGTGATGCGGGTGAATTTCGCGCTGTGCAGTTCCGTGATGTCGTGCGCTCCGCAGTATCCCATTCCGGAACGGATTCCGCCCATCATCTGGAAAATGACGTCCTCAACCTTTCCCTTATAGGCTACGCGTGCTACTACGCCCTCGGGAACCAGTTTTTTGCAGTTGTCCTGGAAGTAGCGGTCGGCCGAACCGGCGTTCATTGCGTCGATGCTGCCCATTCCGCGGTAGGTCTTGAATTTCTGTCCGTCGATGGTGATTACCTCGCCCGGAGCTTCCAGGGTGCCGGCGAACATAGAGCCGCACATAACGCAGTCGGCTCCGGCGGCGAGCGCCTTCACCATATCACCGGAGTAGCGCAGGCCGCCGTCGGCGATTATGGGTATGCCGGTGCCGCTCGCCGCCCGGTATACGTCGTATATTGCGCTCAGCTGGGGAACTCCCACTCCGGCAACCACGCGGGTGGTGCATATGCTGCCGGGGCCTATGCCTACCTTGAGGCCGTCGGCTCCGTTGTCAATGAGGTATCTGGCGGCATCGCAGGTAGCAATGTTGCCTACCACAACGTCCAGAGCCGGGTAGGCCTTCTTAACCTGCTTCAAAAGCGTGCCTACGTTCCGGCTGTGCCCGTGGGCGCAGTCCAGTACAACGGCATCCACTCCGCTCTTCACAAGCGCCTCGACCCTTTCCATAGCGCCGGCGTTGATGCCTATTCCTGCGGCGGCCTTGAGTCCCTTGTCCTTTACGGCTTTCACGTTGGAGGCCTGAGCCTCTATGCTCATATTCTTGTGTATAACTCCGATTCCTCCCTGAACCGCCACGGCTTCCGCCATAGGAGCCTCGGTCACTGTATCCATAGCGGCCGAAACAATGGGAATGTCGAGGTGAACGTTACGGGAGAATCGGGTGCGGGTGTCGACGTCACGCGGAATGACCTCCGAGTACGAAGGTATCAGAAGCACGTCGTCGAATGTCAGCCCTTCAAATGCAATTCTGTCTTCGATAAATGACATAGCCTGTCTTTATTTCTTGAGAAACAAAAATAATACAATTATCTGATTCTTCAATCACCGTTATTTGTACAGGAAGCGTTTGATGCTCATTTTGGGAGTTTTCTCAAAAGGCTGGAGCATTATTTCCACCTTGGTCAGATGACTGTAGGCGGGGAAAACACGGTTCGAGTTGATGCGGACATTCTCCGGAATGTCGGAAACGGTCTCCTCGTCCAGCGAATCCTTCCTGATGGCATCCTTGTCGAGGTAAATCAGCGCCACAAGTTTGCTGTTGCGGCTTACCACCACCGATTCGGCAACGTAGGGCTGGCTGTTGATTACAGCTTCCAGTTCCTCGGGGTAGATGTTCTGCCCGTTCGCGCTCAGAATCATAGTCTTGGACCTTCCTTTTATGAAAATGTTGCCTTCCCGGTCACTGATGCCCAGATCTCCGGTATGGAACCATCCGTCTTCGGTAAAAGCGTTCGAGGTAGCCTCCGGATTCTTGAAATAACCGCTGCAGATATTCAATCCCTTGGCCAGAATCTCTCCTGCAATGTGGTGAGGGTCTTCCGAGTCGATGCGGATTTCACAGCACGACACCGGTCTTCCGCAGGACCTCGGCTTATAGGTCCGCCAGTCGCTGTAGGCCAGCAGGGGAGAGGCTTCGGTCATTCCGTAACCCACGCAGTACGGCAGGCCTCCGCGTTTGAAAAGCCGGTCGGCATCGGGGTTGAGCGCCGCGCCGCCCATAATTATATGCTCCACCCTTCCTCCGAAGGCATCCATAATGCGGCGTCCGATTTTCCGGCAGATTGCATCGCCTATGAACGGTATCCACAGCAGAAGGTTTACGGGGAATCTGCTTATAAGAGGCTTGACATTGGACTTGTATATTTTCTCCATCACCAGCGGAACGGTAGCGATCATCCTGGGCCTTATTTCCTTGAGGGCCTTGATCAGCAAGGTAGGGGACGGAATTTTACCCAGATAGTAGATCGTGCATCCCATACAGGCGGGGAAGATGAACTCTATCATCAGTCCGTAGATATGTCCCATCGGAAGCATTGAAACTATGCTGTCCTCACCGGTCAGATTAACACCCGAGATGGAAAAATCTATCATTGCATCGATACTCTCGTAGCGGATCATAACACCCTTGGGCGCACTGGTGGTACCGGAGGTGTAGTTTATTATTGCGAGATCCCCGCCTTCGGGCCGGAAGAACTTTATGTTTTCGCGCTCGAATCCTACCGGATATCGGCTGTTGAACTCGTCGGGAATTGTTTCGTAGGCTTCGCTTATGGTGTCGTCGGCACTGTACAGCAGGGTGAACTCATTCACGGAGACCACAGCCTTTATCCCCGGCAGGGCAGCCTTGTCCATTCTGGCCCAGATGTCGGTGTCGGTAAAGAGTATCACGCTTTCCGAGTGGTCGGTCAGGTGCTGGATGCTGTCAATGGTAAAGTCCGACAACAGGGGTACTGCCACGGCCCCATAGGAATTGATGGACAGAAAGCTCACGGCCCATCGGGCAGTATTTTTCCCGCACAGGCAGATGTGGTCGCCGGGTTTGATTCCGACCTTCTCGAAGAATATATGGAATTTTGCAATGCTTACCGCAACTGCTCCGTGGGTGAACGTCTCTCCAGAATAGTTGCACAGAAAGGGGGTGTCCCAGTTGTTGCGGATCGACTCTTCTAAAATCTTGAGATAAGACTTCATTTCGGTTCTGGTTTTAGGTTCGGGGGCTTGCGGATTTTCTGACCATAGACCCCGATTTTCAGACAAAAATAGCCATCGGGCCGCAGGCGTACAATATAAATATTAGGTTTGTGGCGAAAAATGCCGATATTTGGGGTGAAAATTTAAAATCTGGGGTGAAATTATGCGAAAACCAATCGTTGCTTTGATTTATGATTTCGACGGGACTCTTTCTCCCGGGAATATGCAGGAGTTCGGTTTTATCCAGGCTATCGGGAAGACACCTTCGGAGTTCTGGCGCCTCAGCGATGGGATAGCCGTTAAATACGACGCTTCCAACGTGCTCGCCTATATGAAACTGATGTTCGACGAGGCGCACAGAAACGGAATACATCTGCGCCGCGAGGATTTCAAGAAGTTCGGAAAGGGCATTGAACTCTTCGACGGAGTGAGGGAGTGGTTTTCGCTCGTGAACGGCTATGGCCGCAAGCACGGAGTCAGGGTCGAGCACTACATCAATTCCAGCGGGCTTAAGGAAATTATCGAAGGCAGCCCTATCGCCGGCGAATTCAAGCACGTCTTTGCGGGTACTTTCATATATAACGAGGACGGAGAGGCCGTGTGGCCGGGGACTGCCGTGGATTATACGGCCAAGACTCAGTTCCTGTTCAAGATAAGCAAGGGCATATTCAGCGCTCAGGACAACAAGCAGGTGAACTCCAGTGTGAGCGACGACAAAAAGCGCATTCCTTTCAGTCATATGATTTATTTCGGAGACGGCGACACCGACGTTCCCTGTATGAAGATTGTAGGGATGTTCGGAGGGCATCCGATTGCCGTTTACAATTCCGAAAACGAGAAGAAGAAAGCCACTGCGCTCAAGTTGAAGCGGCAGGGGCGGGTTTCATTCGCCGCTCCGGCCGCTTATACAGCCGATTCCCGGGCTTTCAGAATCGTATGCGCCATCATCGACAAAATCAAAGCCGACGATACCCTCAAGGGCTTGAAGTAAGTCCTCGGGATATCCAATTCGCTCAAGCGTTATTTCAGGAGATTTAGAAACTCGTTGCGGGTGCGCGCAGAGTTGAGGAATGCTCCGCTGAAAGCCGAGGTGGTTGTGATTGAATTGGATTTCTCCACTCCGCGCAGCTGCATACAGGTATGGTTGGCTTCGACGACTACTGCAACTCCAAGGGGGTGCAGTGCCTCCTCGATGCAATCCCGGATCTGGACGGTCAGCCTCTCCTGGACTTGAAGCCGCCGGGCGTAGGTCTCGACAACCCTTGCAATCTTGCTCAGCCCGGTAATCTTCCCGTTCGGAATGTATGCAACGTGACATTTGCCGATGAACGGAAGCATATGATGTTCGCACATCGAGTAAAGTTCGATATCCTTCACAATTACCATCTGCCTGTATTTTTCGTCGAAAGTGGCATCCAGGACAATCTGCCTGCCATTCTCCCAATAACCTTTCGTAAGGAACTGCAGGGACTTGGCCACCCTTTCTGGAGTCTTTACAAGTCCTTCCCTTTCAGGGTCTTCGCCAATCAGTCGGAGAATCTCCTTGACGTGGAGAGCAATCTGCTCCGTTGTCAGGGCATCGTATTGGTCTATTCGTCGGTATGCCATAGTATAATCAGCGGATCTAAGTTCAAACGGGACAAAATTAGTTAAAAATTTTTGCAGTTGTTTTCTTTTTCTTATATTCGCGGCTCGAACCATAGACGAAACAACTATGTATTGGACACTTGAATTGGCAGGAAGCCTGGACGATGCTCCGTGGCCTGCAACAAAAGACGAACTTATCGATTACGCAAACCGCTCGGGAGCCCCCGAAGAGGTAATCGAAAACCTTCAGGAACTCGAGGATGACGGCGAAATCTACGAAACCATAGAGGACATCTGGCCCGACTACCCCACAAAAGAGGACTTTTTCTTCAACGAGGAAGAGTATTGACGCTGTAACCTATTGAAATACAGATAGTTAAAAGTTAGCCTGCACGAAAATGCAGGCTAACTTTTTGCTTATACTACCCCCTTTGTAGGAACGTGAGGGAATATGATGGAAAAATAAGTTAGCCTATTTTTTATCCTATTTTTTAGCCTGATTTTGAAAAATGAATGATTGTTACGAGGAAATAGGCTAACTATTACGGATA
>JAZRVN010000049.1:0-89813 GCA_045599225.1 Candidatus Cryptobacteroides sp. | reverse complement strand
TCTTGCAAACCTCATCAATGTAAAAATGCTTCAGGCACTTGTATCCGCACAAATGGAACAGAATCATAATGGTTATGACCTCGGCATCGGACAGGGTGCTGTCCCGATGATACTTCCTCTTGGACTTGTCACGCTTGCGGGCAAGTCCGTTTACCTTGATGAATCTGTCATAAAGTTGGCAGAAATTATCGGCCATAAAGAAAATTTCAGTAATTTTGTCTCTGTCGATCGTCATAGCGAAAGGGTTTGTTATTGGATTTTGCTTTACCAAACATTATTTTTAACTTTGTATAATGTTTCCCTTTCTTTGGACAGGAGTAAGTCCTTCTTAAGTCAATTGTTTGTATGATGCAGAGCCTTCCCTTGGTAGAGCTCTGCATATAGAACTCTCATTCAAAGTGCTAAGGTAGTTGTTTTCCATATCAGTTCCAAACAAAGTTCATTTTTTAGGTTTAGGCCGCGAATATAATCAGGATAAACAATGAAAATTATGCAGGAAGATTTTATAGAAATAGAATCCATAACCCCGTTGGATTGGATTCCTATCAGCAAAATGATTAAGGTCATCGGCGTAGGCGGTGGCGGTTGTAACGCAGTCTCGTATATGTGGTCCAAGGGTGTGACGGATTGTCAGTTTTATGCCTGCAATACAGATTATAAGACTCTGGAGAAATGCCCGGTTCCTAATGTGATAAGAATCGGCAATGGCCTTGGCGCCGGAACGCGACCTGAAGTTGCCCGCAAGTTTGCCTTGGAGGCTGCAGACAAAATCAAGAATGCTCTTGTTTCCGATGCAACAAAAATGGTTTTCATAACAGCCAGCCTTGGCGGCGGTACAGGTACGGGAGCCGCCCCTGTCGTGGCCGCCATCTGCAAGGAAGCGGGAATTCTGACTGTTGGAGTAGTATCTCTTCCGTTCTATACGGAAGGACAGGTTGTCAGGATGAAAGCTCTTGATGGTCTTGATGAGATAAAAGAGGTTGTTGACAGCCTGATAGTGATTGACAACAACCGTTTGTATGAGCACTGCGGCAAACTGAGCATCCGTACTGCATTCAATAAGGTTGATGAAGTTTTGGCTACCGCGGTTGAGAGTATAATCGGCATCATAGAAACCACCGGCTATGTAAATGTGGACATTAATGATGTCAAAACAATGATGAAGGATAGCGGTATGGCTCTGATGGGACGTGGAACAGGTGCCGGGAAGAATAGAGTGGACGATGCTTTTAGGGAAGCCATTTCGTCACCTCTTCTGAATAATTATAATCTGAAAAAAGCCACAAAAGTGCTGGTAAACATTACCTGCAGCAGTTCCGATGATGGCTTGACGGTAGATGAGCTTGGCGCTCTGGAGAAATCGATAAGCCAACATCTTGGAATTACGGATAACTATAAAAAGGGGTTGGTATTCAGCGATGACCCGGAGTATGGCGATAAGGTTAGCGTAATTCTGATAGCCACGGGCGTTGAAATGATGGGAGCAGTGCCGGAAGATTATTTTTCGGAGGAAAGAGACTTGCCCCCGATGTCCGAAGCGGAGGTCAATGAGATTGATTGCGACAAAGTTGCCGATTCTGTGGATGCTACTGCATCGGCATTCCCGCCGAACGGCCCCACCAGAATAATGGAAGTGGTATCCCGAATAAAAAAAGAGGTAGTTCGGCTATATGAAGAGGCCGGGGACAATTAGCGCAATTCAACCGTTCGGGATTCCTGAAAAGTCGGGTACTTTTTGTATATTTGCACGGATATGGGCATAACGATTGATAGTTGTCCGTTCGATGAATATTATGAAAAGAGTACTTTTTACCTTAATCTTTCTGCCCGTGGCAGTATCTGCTTTTGCGCAGGATCAGTGGGTCAGAATCAATCAGCTGGGTTACATTCCAAATTCCACAAAAGTTGCAGTGCTGGTAAGCAAGCACCCCGCTGCCGTTACAGATTTCCAGATTCAGGATGCTTTCACCGGCAAGACCGTATATACCGGCAAGGCGCTCCCTACCGGAGAATACGGCCTTCTGAAGGGGACCTGGCGGCTTAATTTCAGCGACTTCTGCGAGCAGGGGACATACGTCATAAAGGCCGGAGATGCCGTGTCGGAGGCCTTCCCCATAAACGGTGCGGTTTACAACGGTACCGCCGACCTCGCACTCTACTATATGAGGCAGCAGCGTTGCGGATGGAATCCGTATCTGAAGGACAGCTGTCATACTAAGGACGCTTACATTGTGTGCCATCCTACAAAGTCGGGTCAGCACATAGACGTTACGGGCGGATGGCACGATGCTACCGACTGCCTGCAGTACGCTACCACCACCGCAAACGCTATCTATCAGATGATGTTCGCATATCTGCAGAATCCCGGCTCGTTTGCCGATAACTTCCGGGCAAACGGAACTCCCGGCAGCAACGGTATCCCCGACATTGTGGATGAAATCTACTGGGGACTGGACTGGCTCGACCGGATGAATCCCGAACCGGGGGAGATCTACGACCAGCTTGCCGATGACCGCGACCATATGGGATTCCGCCGTCCTGCGACCGACCGGGCCGATTACGGATACGGTCCCGGAAACGGCAGGGTGGTGTATTACGTTACCGGTGAGCCCCGAATTCAGTATACCGGAAAGAATATGTCCTTCGGAGCAGCCAGCATTGCCGGAAAGTTCGCTTCCGACTTTGCCCTCGGCTCAAGGATTCTGGAACCTTTCTATCCCGAATTCGCCGCAAAAATCGGTTCGAAGGCTCAGGCTGCCTATCAGCTTGGCGTCGACAAGCCCGGCAACAGCCAGACCTGCTCCATCGTAGACCGTTATATCTACGAAGAAACCAACTGGGTGGATGATATGGAACTTGGCGCTATGGAGCTGTACCGCCAGACCGGTGACCGCAAATATATCGACGAAGCCGTTCTTTACGGCCGTCAGGAACCTGTCACTCCCTGGATGGGAGCCGACAGCGCCCGTCACTACCAGTGGTATCCGTTTATGAATATGGGACATTACCTGGTAGCCGCAAATGCACAGGGAAAGGAGAAAGTGGAGTTTATCCGCAATCTCCGGCTGGGAATCGACAGAGTTTATGAGAAGGCGCAAGGCTCTCCTTTCCTGTATGGAATTCCCAGTATCTGGTGTTCGAACAACCTCACGACCGCGATGCTTACCCAGTGTATCCTTTACCGTCAGCTGACAGGCGACTGCACCTATCAGGAAATGGAAGGTTCGCTACGCGACTGGCTGCTGGGATGCAACCCCTGGGGAACGAGTATGATAATCGATTTGCCCGTAGGTGGCGTCTATCCCACAATGCCCCATTCTTTCATCACTTCGCTGGGGCTGGGACATCAGACCGGAGGCCTTGTGGACGGTCCTGTTTACAGCTCTATCTTCAATTCCCTTACGGGCGTGAATATGGAAGGAGGCATCAACTACCTCGACATCCAGCCCGACATAATGGTTTATCACGACAGCGAGAACGATTACTCTACCAATGAGCCTACGATTTGCGGAACGGCTTGCCTTACTTTCCCGTTCTCCGCTTACGAGAAAGAGGGGCACGAATATACCGGGGCCTCAACCGATGCCAACGTTTACGTTAACG
Source organism: Candidatus Cryptobacteroides sp. (assembly GCA_045599225.1). Classification (GTDB taxonomy): domain Bacteria; phylum Bacteroidota; class Bacteroidia; order Bacteroidales; family UBA932; genus Cryptobacteroides. The sequence goes on along the minus strand of JAZRVN010000049.1, from coordinate 86,210 downwards.
GAGGAATCATTCGTCACGACCCGTCAAAGAAACGTATCTGCCTCGTGTTTACGGCGGCCGATATGGCCGATGGCGCCGATCCCATAATCAACGCCCTGCACAAGTACAACATAAAGGGCGGCTTCTTCTTCACCGGGGCGTTCTATGAGAAATTCCCCAAGGTCGTAAAGCGTCTGGTTAAGGAAGGCCATTATGTTGGCAGCCACAGTTACGGACATCTTCTGTATTCTACCTGGGAAGACCGGGACAAGATGCTGGTTACAAAGGAGGAGTTCAAGGCCGATATGCTCAAGTGCTACGACCTTATGCGCAAGTTCGGCATTACAAAACAGCAGGCTCCGTATTTCATCCCTCCTTACGAGCATTACAACAAGACTGTTTCCAGCTGGGCAAGAGAGATGGGCCTGCAGGTCATCAACTACACTCCAGGTACTGCGTCCAACGGCGACTATACGACTCCCGATATGAAGAATTACTACTCCAGCGACGATATTATGGGAAGAATCAGGAATCTGGAGCAGAAGGAAGGTCTTAACGGACATTTCCTTATGATTCATTTCGGTACGTCAGACCTTAGAACCGACAAATTCTACAACAGAATACCCGAACTGGTAGAGTATTTGCAGGCGAAAGGCTACGAATTCGTGGGCGTAGAAGAAGCCCTCGGCCTTAAAATCAAATAAAATGAAAGTCAATGAGGACAGGCACTGTCCCATTGTCCCGAATCTTCTTTTGGGACTGGCGGGAGGTGTCGAATACTTGAAAGTGAAATATTACAGCCGTAATCCGAAGAAAGTGCAGGTGAAGACTCTGCGCTCCATTCTGGATTACGCAAAGGACTCGGTGTACGGCAAGGAACACGGCTTTGCAGAGATTCTCAAGGCCGGAACCGACGAGGAATTCCTCGGCCTGTACAAAAAGAATGTTCTGCCGTCGGATTACGAAGCCTTCAGGCCGTATGTCAACCGAATGAAAGAAGGGGAGAGCGACGTACTGTTTCAGGGCCGTCCTGTGCTGTATGCCACTACGTCCGGAGCTACAGGTGAGCCAAAATGGATTCCTATTTCGAAGGCATATCTGAGCAACATCTACGGCAAGATGAACAAGTGCTGGCTGTTCAACTTCATTCATCAGAAGCACGGCGTTTATTCCGGTTCCATTATGTCTGTCGTGGGCAAGCAGATTGAAGGCTACACCCCCGACGGAACCATATACGGTTCGGTATCGGGATTTACCCAGAAAAACTGCCCCGGCTTTGTGAAGAAACTCTATTCTGCTCCCGCGTGCGTTTTCAATAACGACGACTACACCGGAAGGAACTATACGATTATGCGTCTGGGCATAGAAAGGAACGTTACGCTTGTTGTTGCCGCCAATCCCAGCACTATGGTGGAAATGCAGAATAACGTGGATGTGTGGTTCGACGAGTATGTCAAGGATATCGAGAATGGAACGCTTTCAGACAAGGTGAACGTGTCGCCAGATATCCGGAAGGAACTGGCTCCTGTGCTCAAGCCCAATCCGGAAAGGGCGCAGGAACTTCGCGAACTCAAGGAAAAATACGGCAAGGTGCTCCCAAGGCACTTCTGGCCCAATCTGCAGATACTTACAACCTGGAAATGCGGAAATACCCGGATATATCTCGATAAGCTCCGGGGTGCGTATCCCGAGGAGATGCTGCATCAGGAATTTGCATATTTCTCTTCGGAATGCCGTGCGGGCCTTGTCCTTGATGACTCCAACGAAACTGTACTCTTCCCTCATTTTCATTACTACGAGTTCAAGAAGGCAGATGAGTTCGATGACCCCGAAGCCCCGTTCTATGAATTGCAGGAGCTTGTCCCGGGACAGCGGTATTGCCCGTTCGTTACCACCTTCTCGGGCCTGTACCGCTACAATATGAATGATATTGTAGAGGCGTCAGCTCCGCTGTTCGGAAATACTCCCAGGGTTCATATGGTTCAGAAGGTTAACGGTATAGTGACGATAACGGGGGAGAAGCTCTATGAAGGGCAGTTTGTGAACGGAGTAAAGGAGGCCGAGGCCCAGACAGGTCTGTCTCTCAGTTATTTCTGTGGTTATGCAAATCTGGAGGAATCCCGGTACGACTGGTATTTCGAGTTTGAAGACAGGACAGTGAGTCCGCAACAGGCGCAGGACTTTGGAAACAGGGTCGATTCCATAATCAAGGGACTGAATATGGAATATGCCTCAAAGAGGGATAGTTTCCGTCTTAAGAATCCTGCCATATACAGGCTGCAGGAACATTCGTTCGACAACTTCAAACGCGATGTGCTGGAGCAGACAAAACAGGATGCTTCCCGTTTCAAACCCAATGTGCTGTCACAGAAGGAGCCTTTCCATCGGATAATCTCCCGCTACGTGGTCTGAAGCCGATTCCAACGGCGGTTTTGAAGAATAAACAAAATTGATTTTCAAAAGGTTATGGCAGAAAGCAATTTCATAGACTACGTAAAGATATATTGTGCGTCGGGGCACGGGGGAGCGGGCTCATCACATCTGTACAGAGCCAAATATGTTCCAAAGGGAGGCCCTGACGGGGGAGACGGGGGCCGTGGAGGCCATATTATCCTTAGGGCGAATCCGCAGTTCTGGACGCTTATCCACCTTAAATACCGCAAGCACGTTCAGGCAGACAGCGGCGAGAAGGGTGGGGGAGCATTGTGTACCGGAAAGAACGGGGCGGACATTATTCTGGATGTCCCGGTGGGAACAGTCGTAAAGGATGGAGAGACTGAGGAAGTGCTCTTTGAAATGGTGGAGCCCGGGCAGGAGAGAATCCTGTGCAAGGGAGGAAAGGGGGGACTGGGAAATAACAATTTCAAAACTCCGACCCTGCAGACTCCGCGTTATGCGCAACCCGGTGAGGAAGGGCAGGAAGGATGGTTTATTCTGGAACTCAAGCTCCTTGCCGACGTTGGTCTGGTGGGCTTCCCGAATGCCGGAAAATCCACTCTTTTAGCCGCTACTACGGCCGCAAAACCGAAGATTGCCAACTATGCGTTCACAACCCTGGAACCTAACCTGGGCATAGTCAGATATTACGACGACCGTTCTTTTGTAATGGCCGACATTCCCGGAATAATAGAGGGAGCCCACGAGGGCAGGGGGATAGGGCATCGGTTCCTGCGCCACATCGAACGCAATTCCGTCCTTCTTTTTATGGTTTCAGCCGAAGAGGCCGACCCCAAGGCCTGTTACAGGACATTGCTCAACGAACTCAAGCTCTACAACAAGGAACTTCTGGACAAGACCCGAGTCCTGGCCATTACCAAGTGTGACCTCATAGACAAGGATCTCGAAAAAGAAATGGAGAAGACCCTGCCAAAGGATCTTCCCCACATATTCATTTCTTCGGTTACGGGAGAGGGGATTCCGCAACTGAAGGACATTCTCTGGAAAAGTCTTACCCTATAAGAACGTTTATCTGTTCATCTCCCACCTTCACGATAAGGGGAAGAGTTCCTTCAACCTCTCCATCGGCTTCGAATAAGTCTTTGGAGTTCTCGTCCAAAGGCTCTATGGCTATGGTCTTGCCTCGGGCAAAGATTACGGGGTCGTTGTCGTCGAGGCTTCCGGTAAGCAGTTTCGGAACTTCCTTCAATATTTTTGAAACCGGAAGGATGGGAACAACCATAATGTCCACTATGCCGTCATCGATTATGGCCTTGGGCACCTGACACATTACCCCGCCGGAATATTTGCCGTTGCCGAGAGCGATGGAATAGCATTCCCCGTTGAAAATTTCACAGTCGTCCACACTGATTTTCAGTCTCAGTGAATGAATGTGGGACAAGGTGTACATAAGGCCCCGAAGATATATCATAGTGCTTCGCCTGCCCATTTCCTTCTGCCAGTTCACCCTTTCGCAGACGTGGGAGTCGAATCCCACACCTCCTATGTTGGCCATATAGGATACCTTTCCGTCGGAATGCAGCATCCTTACAACATCCATTTTCCCGTAGGAATTCTGGGCTATGAGGCCTATGACTTCAGTCGTATCGTGCGGAACTCCCGTAGATTTTATCCAATCGTTGCCGGAGCCTATGGGAGCTACGCCCAAATAGAATTCCGACGGGCTGACACCATTGGCATCGCAGAACAGCATAATGCCGCGGAAAACTTCGTGCAAAGTGCCGTCACCGCCAACTGCAAGAATGTGTCTGTAGCCTGTCTTGGCCGCTTTCTGAGCAAGTTCCGTGGCGTGTCCGCGATACTCGGTATAACTGCTCACGAAATCTATCGAACTGCGTTTTAGCAGACGCTCGGCAGGCATCCAGGCCGACATTGTCTTGCCTGAGCCGGCTCTTGGATTTATAATTATGTACCAGCGCTCATTCATAGTCCTATCTTGGTATTATGAGTCTCTTGCCGGGCCTTATGAGGTTCGACTTGAGTCCGTTTTCTTTCTTAAGTCTGTTTACGGATACTCCGTACCGCGCGGCAATTACGCTCAGGTTCTCGCCACTGCGTACCGTATGGTATCCGGAACTTTGGCCTTTCTTATATTTGTCCAGCTGGACAGCCTTGCTGAAGAGTTCCCCGGCCCTGTGGTTGTAGAGGCTGTCGGGCTCCACGCTTTCCATAAGCTCTATGCATTTCTCCGGAAGCCGCAGAACGAACGGCTGCTCTTCGCTGGCAGGGACAATGTCGTGGATATACTGGGAGTTGAGCCACTCGACGGTCTCGACGCTGATCCCGAGCACTTCTTCCAGTTGCTTGAAATGCAGTTTCCGTGTTATGGTTACGAGACCGGTAGGTTCCGGCATCGGATTTTTGTCGGGGATGATTCCGTATTCCTTATGGTAAACCATTCCATACATTGCGCCCACGAATGCGGGAAGATAGCCTCTGGTTTCTCTCGGCAGATATGGGTAGATATCCCAGAATTCAGAGGAACCGGCCCTGTTTATGGCCTTGAGCACATTTTTGGTGCCGCAGTTGTACGAAGCGATTGCAAGAGACCAGTCTCCCAGCAGTTCATATGAGTCTCTGAGGTATCTTGCAGCCGCATCGGTGGCTTTCCAGGTGTCCATACGGTCATCGACATAGGAATCTATGTTGAGTCCGTATAATTTTGCCGTTCCGTACATAAACTGCCAAAGACCGCGGGCTCCGGCCCTGGACCTAGCCGTTGTCTTGAATGCCGATTCTATTACTGACAGGTACTTTAGTTCCAGAGGAATGTCGTATTTGCTCAGGATTTCTTCGTAGATAGGGAAGAAGTACTGAGCCTCTCCAAGCATTCGGGACATTTGCGCTCCGGCTTTTTCGGAATAGCGTATCATATACCTCTTCACGGTGGGATTGTACGGAAGGCTTATCAGAGAGCGCATGGCCTTGAGCCTTTCAATAAGTACCGAGTCGCTCACGTCCGTGGAAAAGGTCTCCGTGAGGGTGCTGTCGATTCCCGGAATAATAAGACTGTCGGGAAAATCCGATTCACTGATCAGGATTTCCGTGGGCCTGTAATCGTTTCTGTTAAGTATTTCACACAGGCTGTCCACCAGTTGCCGTTGGAAGTCGACCTCTGCGAGCAGGGAATCAACCCTGTCACGCAGATAGCCGTTTTCCGTTTGAATTGCTTCGTAGCGGGACAGCAGCTGTTTGTAGGGAATCCGTTTCCCTGATCCGTCATCCTTGCAGATGGCCGACGGACATAACAGTAAAAGGCTTAGGAAAATTAGTATCGTTTTCTTTATCATAGGCTAGAATTTAACTCCTACCGAAAGCCCTACGCCGGGAGAAATGCTTTGGTTTGCCATCGGAAGCAGCTTGTCAGGACTGATTACGGTAGGTTGAACCTCCAGAGATATATTGTCGTCCACCTCGAAGTTGTGCATATACGAGAAAACGTTGGCGTCGATAATCTGAATCAGATAGACTGCCGCCAATGCCAGAATCGAGTAGTCCCTGTAACGGCGGAAAATGTTTCTGTAGTACAGCACCTGGTCTTTGGTATAAACGGTGGTGTAGCCCGGTTCGTCGCAGTACTTGATGTACATAAGCCGGAACCGCTCGTAATTCATTTTGTTTTCGCTGAAGAAATGGTAGGCCGTTGCAAGACCGCCCCAGTACAGAGGAAGTTTCCAAATCTCGTGATTGTAGATTTGGCCAAGTCCCGGTACCAGGATGGAATACAAAGTGGCTTTTCCTGCGTGAGGCCATTTGGAAGGCTGATAGCTTATTACTCCGTCCATAAAGCTGCCCCAATAGAACAGACCCGCCCCGGCAAAGGCGAGTGTGCTGTAGAGCTTGGCTTTGTCGTCAGGGGAGCCGGCTGCCACACTGGTATTGTACTGTTTGTTGAAATGGAGGCCCAGGCCTACACCGGCTCCGATTCCGCCGTATACCAGCGGCAGCTTCCAGTAGTCCTTGTTGTAGATCTGCATACCTCCCACGAACAGAATGGAACCGCCGGCAACTTCACCTATCGGAATCTCCTTCTTGTGTCCCAGACCTTCGAAATACTCTTTGAATGAAAAGAGGACTTCAACCGAGTCTCCCGGAGTTGTCTGGTCATTGTTGTACGACTGCCCGAAAGCCTGATCCCGGAAGAGTCCGTTGCCGGAGAACTGGGCATAGGAAACTATCTCGGATATAGCGAGGCAACCGAGAATAAGGACAGAAACAACGATTGTACGGAATTTCATTCAGTTTTCCAGAAGTTTGATGAAACGTTCAACCTCGGAATCGGAATTGAACCTGATGGTGATGCTCCCTTTTCCCGAGGCATTTCGGTGAAATGACACTTTCCCTTTGCAGAACCTGCCTACGGCCCCGGCCAGTTTCTTGTAGTTCTCGGGATCGTCCTGCGTGAGCTTTTCTTCGAGTTCGCGCACGGTGAGGTTTTCCTTGATTACAAGGTCGCTGAGCTTCTGCTGCAGTTTGGAATCGCTGACCTTGAGCAGTACCTTTGCGTGCCCTACCGACAGCAAGCCCTGGCGGAGATCGTGCTGAACTTTGTCGGAAAGTTTAAGCAAACGCAGATAATTCGCAACTGAGGCTCGCTTTGAACCCAGTCTGTCGGCCATTTCCTCTTGAGTGAGCTTGCACTCGTCCATCAGCGAGCGGAAGCTCATTGCAATTTCTATGGGGTCAAGGTCTTCGCGCTGAAGGTTCTCAACAATGGCCATTTCCAGCATTGACTCGTCGGAAGCGTCTCTGACGTAAGCCGGAATGAGTTCCATCCCGAGAGACTTGCAGGCTCTCCATCGACGTTCTCCGCTTATTATCTGGTAACGTCCGTCGCCCGCCTTGCGTGCAACTATGGGTTGAATCAGTCCGAGAGACTTGATCGACTGAGCGAGTTCCTTTATTGAATTTTGGTCGAATTCGAGTCTGGGCTGATGAGGGTTGGTGTCAAAATCATCAACCTTTACCATAACTATGTCGGAAGATTTCTGCCCGGGATCGGCTCCTGCCAACGCTTTATTGACGTAGCCGATTGGCTTGCGGGCTGAATCCGCTTCTGTGATTTCTCCAAGCAGAGCGCTGAGGCCCTTGCGCGTGAATTTTTGGTCAGTCTTCATTTTTGAAAGCTTTTGCTATTACTTCTCCGGAGAGTTTCCTGTAACTCTCCGCTCCGTTTGTCTGCGGATCATAGAGTATGGTGGTTGTGAACACCATCTCCTTGAACAGTTCCCTTATCTCAGCGACAATCTGAGACTGAGTGACAGTGTGCTTTTCGTACATCGTGATCAGGAAACCCTCAATCCCTAGGCCGGGGTTCTGTTCGCTGTCCTGGATAATGCGGATAGTCTGCAGGATTTTCCCTATTCCGTCGACAGGATACATTTCCGGATGAATGGGAATGATTACAGAGTCTGCCGCTACCAGGGCATTGGTGGTAACAATACCAAGTGAAGGGGCGCAGTCGATAAGGATAAAGTCATATTTGTTCCGTACCGGTTCAAGTGCCTTGCGCAGAATCATATTGCGGGAGGGAACGTTGAGAAATTTCAACTCCACCTCTACAAGATTGATGTCGGAAGGAATGAACTTCAAGCCGGAGAAGGCCGTGTCGTGAATCGTAGTTTCGATTCCAGCCTTGCCGGTAAGCAATTCATAGATGGATTCCCGCTTGCCGCCGGCGTTCACCTGACCCAGTGCCTGAGTGGCACCGGCTCTGGCATCGGTATCTATGAGCAGAACCTTCTGTCCGGCTTCGGCAAGGCATACCGCCAGATTGATGGCCGTAGTTGTCTTGCCCACCTGGCCTTTCTGGTTTGCTATGGCTATGACTTTTCCCAAAATGCTATCGTATCATAATTGCGGCAACCAGTGCAAGAATTGCATAGAATTCCGGGAGAGCCGCATATATCATTGTCTGAGTCATAACATTGTGTCCCTGGCTGACGCCCACAATACCGTTGGCGCATACCTGCCCCTGGCGTATTGCCGAGAAAAGACATACCAGACCAACTGAAAGACCCGCACCGAAGAGCATAAGTCCGTCGGTGGAGAAATCTCTGCCCAGCCACAGAATGAAGGCCAGGAATCCGTACAAACCCTGGGTTGCGGGCATCGCGGAAAGAATCATATAGGATGACGATTTTTCCGGTCTCTTTTTGAGAGCGCCTTCAGCTGCGTTGCCCGCGATTGTTGTTCCGATGGATGAGCCTATTCCTGCAAGTCCGAACATAAGGCCCAGTCCGAGATAACCTAAAACTAAATTGAGCATAGTCTACAAATTTTGATTTATTGTTTTACTTAGAGGTGAGTAGAGCCGTCCGGCTCCTTCGTAACCGCTGTTCTTGAAATATTCTACGAATGTAAGTCGCAGGGGGTGTACGAAGGCTCCCAGGCAGCTCATCGCAAGATTGAGGGCGTGCCCGAAAACTACCAGCAGGGCGAATAACGGCCACTGCCAGGTGGGGTTGTCTCCCAGTACCATATTGCCCAGGGTGTTGAAGGTGCTGCCCAGAATTCCACCGGCAAGCCCGAGGGCATACAGACGGATATAGCTGAGTACATCTCCGAGCAGACCGGTAGCCATTCCGTAGGTGTCCCAAAGTCCGGCACCTATGTTTATGAGAGGGTTCCTTTCAGGTTTGTTGAAAATGAAGATGCCGAGGGCGGAAACCGCTCCTATTCCTATTATCAGCCACTTGGCAATGTCAGGGGCGCACACGCCGAGCAGCCCCAGCGTTGTTGTAAGAACACTGCCTGTGACAAGCAGGGTCCAGCCCCAGGTATTGATATTTGACTTGAATCCGAAACGGCGGGTAAACAGTACAGCCTTGATACACATTGCAAGGCAGATGTGGAAGATGCCTATGCAAACAGCCATAACCATTTGCAAATCAAGACTGTTGCCCATAAGGTCAACGGTTCCGGAAATGATGAACCGTTTGAGAACGGTAGGGTACCAGGCCGCATCGGAAAGACTGATTCCGAGGAATGTGCCAAGCAGAAGTCCGACCACTGTGGTACCGGCTCCAAGAAGTATGATAAGCCTCCATAGTTTAGCGAGACCTCCGCTCCTGCCTTTTAACAGGAGTCCTATGACAATGAGCAGAAGTCCGTATCCGGCGTCGCCCATACAGAGGGCAAAGAAGAGCAGGAAAAACGGAGCCAGAACCGGGGTGGGGTCGAACTCATCGTATACAGGCATACCATACATTCCGGTAAGGACCTCGAACTGGCGTGCAAACCAGTTGTTACGGAGTTTTATCGGAGGAGCGTCTTCGGCTTTGGCCGGTTCGGCCATCCAAACGCAGTCCATAGTGTCGAACTTTGCCTTGAGGTCCGATTTCCGGCTTTCAGGCGCAAATGCCTCGAATATAACCAAGGCTCCTTCGGCTGCGCTTTCTCCAGTAAGAGAGGCAAGGTACCGGCTGAGCTCTTCGCTCAGGCTGTCGATTTCCCGTTGCAGCTGCGGGAGTTCATCTCGGCGGGCTTCAAGTGCCTTGCGGTAACCGTTGATTTCGTCTATTTTGCTTGAAAGGGCGGATTGAGCTTCTTCCAGTGTGCAGGCGGGGGCGGGAATTTCTTTTACAGGAAAGGCGGAGACATCGCCCAGAACCACGAACCATACATTTCCGTCGGCCGAGAGAACTTTCTGCAGAGGAAAATCCTCCTCCCAGGCGGGATTGAACTTCTTTTCTTCGACAATGTAGTAGTGAAGTCCGAAGACCGACAGTTTCTCACGGTCGTAGCTGCCCCAGACTTTTACCTCCGACAGGGTTTTCTCGCATTCGCGTCCGGCGGCCAGCAGCCCTTCGAGAGTGCGGTCGCTGCCTTTCTGAATGTCGGAATACAGCGACTTGAGCTCTTCGATTTTCTCGAAAAGTTCTTCGGACTTCTCGTCAACTGGCTTCTCGCCGCGGCTTATATCCATAACGCCGAGGTTTTGCAGTTCTTCCAGAAACGGCCCCTTCGAACTTGCGGGAAGAATGAAGGAGTATTTGGTCATCTTCTCAATCATAGCGCTTCTTCCTCCTCTTCTTCCTGCTCGTGGCGGGTCTTGACTATCTTTGACGAAGCCTTGGACAGGTTTTCCTCGTCTTCCATATAGCGTTTGATTTTCAGAATAGCCTCCTGGTACCCGGGAATCTGCACCTTTTCATAGAGGTTTACCTTCTGCGTAGTCTTCTTGCGGTTGAATTCAAGGATGTCTCTCTTCCTGTCGCAGATTTCGGATTCGATACCTACGCGGGTGAGTTCCTGTAGAATACGCACCCCGTCTGCGTACCAGGCCGGTTTTGTGAAAGCGTTGAAACTCTTCAGTTCATAGTGGATATGCCTGAGGACGGGTACTTTTACGCCGGCAACCTTCTGTGTGTCAAGGTCAATGTTGGAAATACCAATCAGACCCGGCTCGAATTCGTTCCACAGAGCCGCAAGGTAATCGTAATCCCTAAGACCCTGTTCCAACTTCTGAAGCAGGTCCTGCGCTTCTTTCCTGGCGGAAAGTACGCTTGCGCGCAGGGCCGATTCTTTGTTCTTCAATGTAGGCAGTGCGTTCTGGCGTACCTTGAGCTGTTTGCCCAGGTTTGTCAGCGAAGTCTTGTTGTATTGAAATTTAATTGCCACGCCAGTATTTGTCTATCAGTGCCTGTTTGATACCTGTCTCGGCAGGGGAGAAATACTTTGCGAAAAGTTCCCAGGCCGTGTCGAGCATTTCATCTATCTTTATGTTAACGTCAATCGAAAGCAGACGGGTCGCATATTCCTTTGCATAGTCCAGACACCTCAGGTCGTAGTCTGAAAGGTCGAAACCGTTTTCAAGCTTTGTCTTGGCATTCTTTGCATCGGCATACAGACGCACTCCCGCGTTCATCACCTGGGAGTGGTCCTCCCTGGTCTTCTTTCCCTGGACCAGCTGTTTGAGCCGGCTCAGGGAACGGAACGGGTCCACGATAACCTTCCCGGAATCGGAATCGGCGCGCAGGAAGAGCTGTCCTTCGGTAATGTATCCGGTGTTGTCAGGGATTGCGTGAGTGATGTCTGAGTCATTGAGAGTGGTTACTGCAATAATTGTGATGGAACCTCCCGAAGGCAACTGAACGGCCTTTTCATAAATCTTTGCAAGGTCGGAATACAGTGAACCCGGCATCGAATCCTTGGAAGGAATCTGATCCATACGGTTGCTCACAATGCTAAGGGCGTCGGCATACAGGGTCATATCGGTGAGCAGTACAAGCACTTTCTCGTTCTTGTCCACGGCAAAGTATTCCGCTGCCGCCAAAGCCATATCGGGTATGAGCAGACGCTCAACAGGCGGGTTTTCGGTGGTGTTAACAAACGATACAATCTTGTCCAGGGCGCCGGCGGCCTCGAACTCGTGACGGAAAAACAGATAATCGTCGTTGCTCAGACCCATTCCTCCGAGTATGATTTTGTCGACATCGGCGCGGAGCGCAACATCTGCCATAACCTTATTGTAGGGCTGGTCGGGGTCTGCGAAGAACGGAATCTTCTGCCCGGATACCAGCGTGTTGTTGAGATCTATTCCGGCAATGCCGGTAGGGATGAGCTCGGAAGGCTGACGGCGCTTGTAGGGATTGACGGAAGGTCCGCCGATTTCGCGCTCTTCTCCTTCGACTTCGGGACCTCCGTCGATGGGTTTGCCGTAGGCATTGAAGAAACGTCCGCTCAGGGCTTCGCTCACCTTTAGGGTGGGAGGAGTGCCCTGAAAGCAAACTTGAGCGTCGGTAGAAATGCCCTCGGTACCTTCGAACACCTGCAGCGTAACAGTATTTCCCTTGCATTTCACCACCTGCGAAAGTCTTCCGTCAACGATGGCGAGCTCGTCATTGCCCACTGCGCCGGCGTTCAGCGACACTGTTGCCTTGGTAATGCTTTCGAGCCGGGTATATATTCTCTGATATGTCTTATTTGCCATTTTGCTGCAGTAAATTAGATAGTTCCGAACGGTATTTGTTGAATTTGCCGGAATTGAATTCCGAATAGTTCATCTGACGCATAACGTTGATGACCTGCTTGAAGAAATCACGGCATTTTTCATAGTCTTCGAAAATGAATTCCTTCCCGCATATTTCCAGTATCAGGTTCAGTACATACTTCTGTCTTTCAATAGGACACAGCGCGTCGATTGCGTCGAATGCGTCCTGCTGGAGGAAGGCGAAATCTATAAGCTCGCTCTTCCAAAAAGCTTCGTGATAGCTCATAGGTACGCCGTCATCTCCCAGAATGTTAATCTGGTCGGCCATTTCCCTGCCGCGGCGCACATAGTTCTTGGCGGTGTTGACCTTCTCTACCCATCCGCTTTCCACCGAGGTGTCCAGGTATTCGATGATTTCCGGGTATTCCAGATATTTGGAATAGGAATCAATCGGGTTCACCGCAGGATATCGTTTCTGGTCTGCACGGTTCTGCTCGAGCGCATAGAAACAGCGGGCAGCCTTCTTGGTACTTTCCGTTACCGGCTCCTTGAGGTTTCCGCCGGCAGGGGATACCGTCCCTATGAACGTTACCGCACCGGTGGCACCATTGGGCAGGATAACCATTCCGGCACGTGAATAGAAGTTGGAGATGATGGCCGAAAGGTCAACCGGGAAAGCATCGGCGCCAGGAAGTTCCTCCATACGGTTCGACATCTCCCTGAGCGCCTGAGCCCAACGGGAAGTGGAGTCGGCCAGGAGAAGGCAGCGCAGACCCATCGCCCTGTAGTACTCGCAGATTGTCATCGCCGTATAAACCGATGCCTCGCGGGCTGCAACGGGCATATTGGAAGTGTTGCAGATGATGGTGGTCCTTTCCATAAGCTTGCGACCTGTGTGAGGGTCTACAAGTTCCGGGAATTCGGTGAAGATTTCCACCACTTCGTTTGCACGCTCACCGCAGGCTGCCATTACAATCACGTCGGCCTCGCCCTGCTCGGCAATGGCGTGCTGAAGTACGGTCTTTCCGCAGCCGAAAGGTCCGGGAATGAACCCGGTACCGCCCTCTGCTATAGGGTTGAAGGAATCTATCACCCGGACCCCGGTTTCCATAATCCTGGTCGGACGGGGCTTTTCCCTATATCCTTTGACAGCCACTTTTACAGGCCATTTCTGAACCATCGTAACGTTTATCTCTTCCGATTCGGAGCCAATCAGAACCGCAATCGTGTCATCGATCCTGTAGCCTCCGGAAGGAGCCACGCTCTTAACCGTGTACTCCCCGTCAAAGGAGAACGGTACCATAATCTTGTGGGGCAGCCATCCTTCCTTGACCTCTCCCAGCCAGTCCGATGCCTTTACTCTGTCTCCTGGTTTCGCAACAGGTGTGAAATCCCATATTTTCCCGTGGTCGAGAGGGTCGGTATATTCACCCCGCTTGAGAAACACCCCCTCCATTGTGGTGAGGTCGTTCTGCAAGCCGTCGTACACGCTGGAGAGCAGTCCCGGGCCGAGGCTGGCTTCCAGCATCCTGCCCAAAAAAGTGACATTGTCTCCGATGTGCAGTCCACGGGTGCTTTCGAAAACCTGAACCTGGGCTTTGTCACCGTTGACTTTAATGACCTCGGCCAGCAGGTCGGTGCCGTTAAGGCTTATGTGGCAGAGCTCATTTTCGCTTACCGGTCCGTTGACTTGGACCGTTACCAGGTTGGAAACTATGCCCGTAACTTTTCCTGTTGTTGTCATATATGCTGTTCTGTTGTTTTAGTTTTGCCTGAACGGATTTCTTCCACAAGTTTGCGGAAAAGTCCGCGTCCGGTTTCGGGATCCAGCTTCAGCCACCTGTCCACAATCTTCAGGCAGGCCGTGAATCCCAGGATTACGTCCAGGTCAAAGACCTTCATAACGTTGATTTCCTCTATGCGGTTCCACATAAGGGTGTCCAGTTCTCTCTCCCTGGCAAGTATGTCGCTGCGGGACAACACTTCATCGATGGCCTGAACATCGAAGGGGTCAGGGTCGTCCAGTCCGGGGAGGACTACCGTGTCGGTGTCTTCATCTCTGCCGAGAGACCTGTTGAGCCACACGGTGCGGGTGTTGCGTACCAGAAGGTCATATTCGAAATACTTCCGGATAAACTCACTCCGGTTTTTCAGTGCCGACGCATAGAAATCTGCATTCAGGCTGTCGGGGTCGAAGCCCTGCAGAAGCAGGTCCATCGCGGCGACATCCTTTCCCTCAAGGGAGGCTCTTGTTTCCGCGATGGTCTTCGCGGCGTCAAAACCGGCCGGAATACCGTCTGCAGTGCGCTGCAGAACAGGAAGCCCCGCTATTATGTATTCGTAATTATTCACCGAAAAGGATCTTGCGTGTTACCGGTCTCAGATATTCTGCAATAAGGGCCTTGAAGGTCTCGGAGCTGAGGCTGATAAAATAGCTTCCGTCCTTGGGGCCAATGGTGAATCCTCCGGCGATTTTCTTCGAAAACCGCGCTTCGGTTTCTTTTCCCAGAACTTTTGAAAGCTCGTTGCGGATCCAGGGCTCGAGCTGTTCCTGAAGCTTGTCCGGAAGAACAAGACTCAAGTCGCTGGCCTGTTCTGCGCTGAACCTGGAAGCGACTGCCGATATTATTTCTTTCACAAAAGCAGTGTCTGCCAGTACGGTGTCGACCTTGTCGCCGGTAATTTTGTCCACGATTAGGTTCTCGATGTCCTTTTTTGTGGCCTGAAGACTCTGTTCCGATGCCATACGAATGTCGGACTTTGCCTTGGATGTGAGTTCGAGGGCTTCCTTCCGGGCTTTTTCCAATATGCCCGCAGCCTGCTCTTCGGCCTGTTTTACAAGTTTGGCGGCCTTTTCCCCGGCGCTTTTCAGAATCTGTTCACCTTCGGCTTTGCCTTTAGACAAACCTTCGTTGTACAGTTTGTCGGTCAGTTCTTGGAGTTTGCTTTGCATATAAGATATACGTACTGATTTCTAAATCAGTCAAAGATAATGAAAAATTTTGTATTTAGGCAGTTCAAAAAACGGAAATCCAGTTCTGCCCGTGCCGGTGGACTTCTGGTTCTAGTTCCGGTGTGCCGGCCTGAGCAGGTCCAGAACGGTCTTTACCGGATTGAACGTCTGGGCCGGTACTTCGACGAACAGGGTGTTCCAGTCGCTCATAGACCCGTTCCAAAGCCCCGGAAGTTCCAGGGCCTTGAGTTCCCGGCCCTGATAGCTCTTCGATGAAATGAATCCTGTATCGGGGTCGACGTATTCGAGCAGGTCGAACTTGCTTCCGTCGTGCCTGCGCAGGCAGCATACCAGATCTACCGGGTTGAAATGTGTCGCAGCCTTAAGTGCGGCAACCGCCTTGGGGTCGTCGGGGTTTATCTGGGCTCCTTCCAGAATCTGCAGTGAGGTGCTGCCATCCTTTTCCTTGATAATGAACGGACCTCCTCCGGGTTCGCCTTCGTTTCTGACCATCCCGCATACGCGGATGGGACGGTCCAGCTTTTTCCGGAGGTTTTCCACCCTCTGCCGGCAGTTGTTGGGCAAAGGCATCTGTATGCAAAGTTCGGTGCGCAGGAAGTCCTCTATTTCGTCGCACAGCGCCTGGACTTCGGGATCCGCCCAGATATCCTGAGTGCAGGGGAAGTAAGCCTGCAGGTCGTGTGAGTATGGCATATGCCCTTCGCTCGAGGCTATCTGATCGAGTGCATAGATGTAACCGAAGATGTGGTCGCGCAGTTCCAGCGCCTTGCCCATCAGAACCTTTTTCCAAAGGGCCGTCGTGCTCTGCATGCTTTCTTTGCACACATTGTCGATGTTCTTGATGCTTACCAGTTCCTCATCGATGCGATTGAGGTTGTAGATAAGTGCGCCGTGCCCGGCTGGGCGGGTGAGAATGCTTCCGTCTTCCTTGAGGAACGGATTGTTTGCAGTGTCGACTGCTATGGTGTCGGTTTCTTTGTCCTGAAATGTGAAACGAACGTTATAGCTCACGCCGTATCTTTTTTCGTATTCATCCCTGATTTGAGCAACGGCCTTTTCAAACAGTTCCTTATGCTCGGGGGAGATGCTGACGGTCAGATCCACGCTGCCGTCGGGATTGCGCATATAGGCCTGCCCCTCGACGAAATGCTCGGCAAGCGCCGTGCGCACTTCTGTGGGGTAACGGTGGAACTTTAGAACTCCCTTGGGTTTGGAACCATAGCCTAGACCTTCGTCGGTAAGAAGTTTCCGGGCGCACTCATCGGGGCGGAAGGGCGCCTTTCCGAATATGTCTTCGCTGTAGAATGCGAATTTTTCGATTTCAGAGGCGAGCCTTTCTCCCGACTCGTTGGGCTTTTCCAAACTGGAGAAAATGTCCTTGAACATTCTCGATGCGGCACCCGAAGCGGGTACGAATTTGCATCTTCCTGCTACTTCGGCCTGCTCGAGGTAATCGCAGGCCTCTTTCTGAGAGGCGGGGTCGAGCACCTTGATTCCGTGGCCGGCGGTTGCCGGAGAAACTATTTCGAGCCAGGGAAATCCCTTGCGGAAGCGCTCTACCTGAGCTTTTATTACGTTGTTGTCCATAGTGTTGTTTATGTGTTGCTATCCTACAAATTTATTGATTTTTTTTGTCCTTTCAAATTATGCCGGGTGTATTGCAGTTTTTGGGGTGGATTATTATATTTGCAAGATAAGAAAAACCTCTGAAAGATGCCTGTCCTGAAAAAAATCGTGGTTCAGAATTTCCGCAATATAGCGCTCCAGGAGTTGGAATTCTCTCCGAAGATCAACTGCGTGAGCGGGAACAACGGAGAAGGCAAGACAAATCTGCTGGAAGCAATCTGGTGTCTGTCAATGACTAAAGCTTCATTCGGAGGACAGGACCGTTTCAATTTCCGGTATGGAACCAAATCATTCGCCATAGCCGGGGATTACCTTATGGAAAACGGCACGGTGGGCAGGTTCGCCATAGAAGCCGCCGAAGGCGAAAAGAAAGTGCGCAGGGACGGTAAGTTCTATCAGAGGATTTCAGACCATATAGGAGCACTTCCGATAGTTATGGTGTCACCTTCGGACAATTCTCTCGTGAGCGAAAGCGGCGACGAAAGGAGGCGTTTTGCAAACAGCGTTCTGGCTCAGATGGACAGAGGGTATCTGAGCGATATGCAGCACTACAACCAACTGCTTGCAACCCGTAACACCGCGCTGAAAAACACCACTGTAGACCCCGACTTCTTCGATATTGTAGATGAGAGGTTGCAGGAGTACGGCAGCCGTATCCACGATGCCAGAATGCGTTTCTCGGAAGCGTTGGAACCAGTGGTCAAAAACTATTACGGAATGCTTTCCGGCGGGACCGAAGAGGTGGGCGTAGAATACAGGTCCGATCTGGACAAAGCTCCTCTTGCAGAACTTCTCTCGCAATGCAGGGACCGGGACCGTATCCTCGGATATACAAGCGCCGGAGTGCAGCGCGATGATTTCGTTTTCACTATGGATTCGCATCCAATCCGGAAAGCCGGCTCGCAGGGACAGCAGAAATCTTTTCTGGTGTCGCTCAAGTTTGCGCAATACGATATTATGAGGGATTCCTACGGTTTTCCTCCAATGCTGTTGCTGGATGACCTGTTCGACAAGTTGGATATGAACAGGGTGGAAAATCTTCTGAAAATGGTTGCCTCAGAAGGTTTCGGCCAGATTTTTATTACCGATTCCAACAAGGTCAGGGTGAATTCCCTGTTGGATTCCATCACCAGCGACAAGGCCTGTTTCGAAGCGAAAGGAGGCGTGTTTGCCATATTATGAGCTACATAGGGAGAAAAGAAGCTGTGAGCGTAGGGGAGGCCCTGATGGCTTTCCTGCGTCAGGTCCGTTTGAACTCCGGACTCAACAGTCAGCGGATATTTTCAGCCTGGGACCAGGTTTCGGGCGCAGAGAAATATACTGTGCGCCGTTTTTACCGGAACGGCATCCTGTATGTGACGCTCGCGTCGTCGGCCGCCCGCATTCACCTGTCCCGGCAAAAAGAACAGCTCCTGGAAAGAATCAACGGTGTCCTTTCGCAGGATCCGCTTTTCGACAGTGAGGATCCGTCGACAGGCTACGTGAAAGAAATCAGACTCAAATGAAAATTGTCATTGACTCCGCCATTCCCTTTATTGAGGGTGTGTTTGAACAATATGCCGCTGTTGTTTACAAAAGCGGCCCGCAAATATGCAGGGACGACCTTCTGGATGCTTCGGCTCTTATCATAAGGACCAGGACCCGTTGCGATGCGGCTCTGCTTGAAGGCACGGCAGTGAAGATCGTGGCATCGGCCACCATAGGAACCGACCATATCGACCTTCCTTTCTGTGCACAGGAGGGTATATTCGTTCAGAATGCTGCAGGTTGCAATGCGGGAGGAGTTATGAATTACGTAATGTCGGCCGTTTACGGGGTAGCATCCAGGGAAGGCAAAGACCTTCGCAATGCAACGTTCGGCATTGTCGGGGTCGGGAACGTAGGCGGAAGGGTGGAGGCTGCAGCCCGAAGACTGGGTTTCAACGTGCTTCTGAACGACCCTCCGCGTGCGTTGGCCGAAGGCTCCGGGCAATTCTGCACACTTGACAAACTGCTTCGGGAATCGGATATCGTGAGTGTTCACGTTCCCTTGAACGAAACCACCCGAGGCCTTGTATCGGAGGATTTCTTTTCAAAGATGAAGACCGGTGCAATGTTCATCAACTGCGCCAGGGGAGAAATAGTGGACGAATCCGCTCTGCTGGAAGCCAGGCCCAAACTTGGCGCGGTGGTAATCGATACCTGGAACAATGAACCCCACGTCAACGAAAAAGTCATAAGGATATGTGACATAGCCACACCTCATATCGCCGGATATTCCTATCAGGGGAAACAGAATGCAACGGCGGCGGTTGTAAGGGCGGTGGCCAGGTTCTTCGACTTCAGGGACCTGTTTGAATTCTTCCCGCTTTCCGATATGCCTTCGCTCTTTGCGGTTCATCTGGATATTGCCGGCCTGTCACAGGGGGAAATCGCATCCATAATACAGTACAATTATCCGATATATGCCGACGATTTCATTTTCCGTACGAATGTAGAGAGCTTCGAGCAGCTGCGTTCGGAATATATGTACCGTCGGGAATTTGTGCTCTAATCTGAAATTTCATTCATCAAAATTCAATTCATATGAAAAAGTTGTTAATATCAATTGTTGCTCTCTCCATCGCTTTCGGCTCCAGAGCGGAAATACCGGTAGGATACGGCCTTCCTCACGTTGCCCCGGAACAGGTGGGCATGAGCAGTGAACGTCTGTCAAAAATCGATGACATTGTAAATGCCGCAGTAGAACGGAAGGATTTTCCCGGTGCAGTGGTTGCTGTCGTCAGAGGCCAGCAGATTTGTTATATGAAGGCATTCGGATGCAAGGCCTGGGTTCCGGAAGAGGAGCCTATGACGGTAGAATCTGTCTTCGATATGGCATCCCTGAGCAAGTGTATCGGAACCACTCTTTCATTTATGCAGCTTGTAGAGGACGGCAGGGTCCGCCTGAGCGACGAGGTTCGCGACTATATCCCTGAATTCGCTCCCTGGGTAAATCCGGAAAATCCTCAGGAGAAGGTTCATATTACCATCGAACATCTGCTTACCCACACATCGGGAGTAGATTCCTATATAAATGTCAAGAACTATTGCAAGTCGCATCCCGCCGGACAGCCCGACAGCCTTATCCACTACATTGCAGTGAATACCGGCCGCCATTTCCGTCCCGGCACAGGTTACATTTACAGTTGCCTGAATTTTGTCACCCTGCAGAACATTCTTCAGAGGGTAACCGGAGAGAAACTCTGCGACTATGCCCAGAAGAATGTGTTCGACCGACTCGGAATGAAGAATACCCGCTACTATCCCATCGGTACCGCGATCGATGATGAAACCCTTGCGAACATCTGCCCCACGGAAGTTCAGGAGGACGGTCTGCCTTATCGCGGTCAGGTTCACGACCCTATTGCCAATATCCTGAACAACGGAAATTCCGGCAATGCCGGTGTTTTCTCAAATGCTGAAGATGTTGCAATTGTGGCAGCGGCAATGTTCGGTTACGGTCAGTGGAACGGGCGCCGCGTCCTGAGTCCGCTCACGGTAAAGAAGATGCTCGCAGTTCCCGCAAGACAGCCCGAAGGCATCGGCCGCGCGTTGGGCTGGGATGCTAAGAACTGGTACTGCGAACTTTTCTCGGACAATACCTTTAATCATACCGGATATACCGGTACTGCCTTTGCCTTCGATATGGACAATCAGCTGGCCGTGATAATCCTCACCAACAGGGCTCATCCTCACGACGGAGGAGCCGTAAGCCAGACACGAGGACTGGTTTGCAACGTGGTGGCATCGGCATTGATGGAGCCGGCTCCCAAATGCGCGAAGTGTGCCGACAAACCCGGTCATCATAAAGGAGCAGGACGTCCCGGGAAGAATGCTAGGTAAACAGACGGATGAAGATGGCGTCGAACCAACGCCTGGGCAATAGCGCCGAGGCAAGGGAGAGACCAACGCATCCGAATCCGGTTCTATAGACCAATCGCGGTCTGCGGCAGGTTGCTGCGGCCGCGATTGATTTTGCTACGGCCTCGGGCCCGGTGGCCAGATGTTTTTCCCCGAAGGCGTAAAGCCGGCTCTGTTTTTCGGCTCCTTCGCTGTAAACGGTGCCGGCACTCGATTCCCGGAGGTTCTGCATTGCAATCCCGGACCATTCGCTGCGGATTTCTCCGGGTTCTATCTGTGTTACTTTTATTCCGAATTTCCGGACTTCCTGACGAAGGCAACCGCTAAGGCCCGCTACTGCATATTTGCTGGCGTGATACCATCCGCCGTGAGGCTCACAGAAATGACCGGCCATTGACCCGACATTTATTATCCGGCCGCTTTTGTGGCCCCTCATCCCGGGGAGCACCAGCCTGCACAACCGTGCAAGTCCGAAAACGTTTACGTCAAACTGTTTCTGCGCGTCTGCGGCGCTTACGTTTTCCAGCGCACCGTACTGGCCGAATCCGGCATTGTTTACCAGTACGTCAATGTGACCCTGCTCATCCAGAATCCGCTTGACGGCGGCAGCCGCCGATTCTTCGCTTGTGACGTCGAGTTTTATGACGTGTGCGCCTTCCTGCATCAGGTCTTCCATCCTCTCGGTTCTGCGGGCCGCGGCATATACCGTATGCCCTTTCCTGATAAGCAGCCTGGATGCGCTTTTGCCTATTCCGGAAGATGCTCCGGTTATGAGAATCACTTTAGAATCCATATTGCAATATTACGTAAAAATTTGTATTTTTGCAGGCTAAAGTGTGTAAATAATAATACAATTGACAATATGGCAAACGTTAAATCTACAAAAAAAGAAGAAGTTCGCAGCGAAAGCGTAGAACAGATTTCATCAGTCGAGAAATTCTACAACACCTACAAGAAATGCATTTGGGGTGCCGTTATCGCCATCCTGGCAATAGGATGCGCATTCCTTGCCTACAACAAGTGGATATTCGGACCGGCCTGCGCCGAGGCTCAGGGACAGATGTATCCTGCAGAACAGCTTTTCGCCCAGTCAAATTATGAGACGGCGCTGAACGGAGACGGCAATATTCTGGGATTCGCCCAGATTATCGACGAGTACGGCGCAAAGGCAGGCAAGGCTGTGTATATGTACGCAGGTGTATGCGAACTCCAGCTCGGCAATTATGAGGAGGCTCTCGGATACCTCCGCAAATACAGAGGAAACGATCCGGTTCTTGCACCCCGTGCAAAGGCTTGCGAAGGTGACGCTCTTGTAGGTATGGGTGAAGCCCATTATTCCGAGGCTGTCAAATGCTACGAGAAGGCCGCTTCAATGAAGGACAACGTTTTTGCCGCAAACTATCTGTTCAAGGCAGGTACCGTTTACGAGGCAATGGGAAATGCTGCAAAGGCACTGGAGTGCTATGAGACAGTAAAAGAGAAATATCCTCAGTCAGTCGAGGCAGCAGATATCGTTAAACATATCGCCGGTGTAAAAGCTGTGGAGGAATAATTATGGGAAGAGCCTTTGAGTTCCGCAAGGAAAGAAAAATGAAGAGGTGGGGACATATGGCCCGCACCTTCACCAAACTCGGAAAAGAAATAACCATTGCTGTAAAGCAAGGGGGTCCCGACGTTACCGGCAACCCGCGTCTGCGCGCCCTCATCGCCGAGGCCAAGGCCGAGCAGATGCCGAAGGACAACATCGAGCGTGCAATAAAGAAGGCGACCGAAAGCAAGCAGGGTGATTTCAAGGAGGTCCTCTACGAAGGCTACGGTCCTTTCGGAATTGCATACCTGGTGGAAACTGCAACCGACAACAATACCCGTACGGTGGCTAACGTACGTTCATATTTCAACAAGTGCGGCGGCTCTCTGGGTACCAGCGGCTCCGTTTCATTTATGTTCGACCACAAGTGCGTCTTCCGCATCAGGGAGAAAGAGGGAACGGATCTGGAAGAACTCGAACTCGAGCTTATCGATTTCGGGGCAGAGGAAGTCTTCAGTGAAATAGAGGAAGACAAGGACGGCAATGAAACAAAAGTGATCGTAATCTACGGAGACTACACTTCATACGGCCAAATCCAGAAATTCCTGGAGGAAAACGGCTATGAACTTGTATCCGGCGGTTTCGAACAGATTCCCAACGTGGAACTCAAGGAGGTTACTGCGGAGCAGCGTGCCACTCTCGAGAAATTGATCGGTCTTCTGGAGGACGATGAGGACGTTACCAACGTTTACACCACAATGAAACCTTCCGAGGAATAATTTTCAGCTATTATCATATGACAATCCGCCGATTTTTTTGGCGGATTGTTTTTTTTTATTACATTTGCGGTGTACTATTATACTAATACACTTGTAAAATGATAGAAATCAAAGATTTGGCTTTCAGTTATGGAAGCAGTAATGTTCTTCGCAACATTACTATGAAGCTTGAGGCGGGGAAGATATACGGCCTGCTGGGAGAGAACGGGGTAGGGAAGACCACCCTTCTTACTCTTCTGTGCGGACTCAAGAAACTCCAGACCGGTTCGATAGACATAGACGGATTCAATCCTTATGAACGCAATCCGCTTTTTCTGGAAGAATTGTATTACCTTCCCGACGAAGTGGCTCCCGTTTACGACAGGGCTATCCGCTGGGCCCGGGAAACGGGAAAGTTCTGGCCAGGGTTCGACCTTGACAAATTCGATTCCCTGATGTCGCTATTCGAAGTTGACAGCAGTCTTATGATGACCAAGATGTCGGCCGGAATGCTCAAGAAGACATATATCTGCTTTGCTCTTGCCTGTGGTACAGGGTATCTGTTTATGGACGAACCTACAAACGGACTGGATATACCAAGCAAGGCTCAGTTCCGCTCGGCGCTTCTCAAATACACGCGTGAAGACTCTACCATAGTCATTTCCACCCATCAGGTCAGGGATTTGGAGAATGTCATCGACCCAATCATCATTCTGGATACGAGAGACGTGCTGCTGAATGCCAGCATAGAAGAAATAGCTTCCGCACTGTTTTTCGATTACAGCCAGACCTTGCATCCCGACAGTCTGTACAGCGAACAGCTTCCCGGAGGCTTTATTCAGGTAAGGCCCAATACATCTGCTCTTGAAAGCAAGGTAAATATCGAAGCTTTGTTCAATGCGGCGCACAGGAACAAGTCTGTCATAAAAGATATCTTTAAAGCGTTTTAATTATGAGAAGTTTTTTTTCATTCAGGAGATTCGTCAATTATCTGGGCTACGATATTATAAACGCAAAGAATTATTTCGGGGTAAGTCTTCTGATTTGCGGACTGATGCCATTGATAGTCTATTTGTTTTTTCAGCTCTTTTCAGTAATCATCAGCGGCCATATGGGGAGCGATACCCTTATCCCTCAGGTTACGGCCTTATGTGTATCTTTCTGCGTTGTGGTGCTGTGTTTTCCCGCCAAGGTTTACGGTTCCATAACAGAGAGAGGCGCCGGCACTTCCAGAATACTGCTTCCTGCTTCGGTTTTTGAGAAGTGGCTCTCGATGTTCATCGTTACCTGCGTAGTTCTTCCCGTATGCTTCGGAGTTCTTTTCTTCGGGGTAGACGCGCTTATGTCCGTGTGCCTGGACAATTATTCCAATCCTCTTGCCGGTTATGTCTTCAATTTCAAGAAGATGCTCTCCGACCTTTCGGAAGATGCCCGGATAATGGGAATGCATCTGGATTATGCGGGATTGTTCTATATAGGATGGTGTGACAGTATTCTCATTTATCTTTTGGGGGCAATGGTGTTCAGGAAATCCAAGATTGCAAAAACAATTCTTGTATTGATGGCTTTAAGCACAATTGTGAGTATCTTTACGGGAAGTTTGATCTACAATGGTTTTTCCTTCGGCATTTCCGATGATATGGGTATTGAGCAGATCAACTGTTTTCTGGACAGAATAAATGCCTTTGCCTATTGGTATTACATTGTCATATTCGTTGTTATCAATGCTCTCATTTATTGGAGACTGAGAACGATCAAACACTGATTATATGGAATTCGACTCAAACAAGGCGATATATCTGCAGATTGCCGACGGAATATGCGAACAGATTCTCCGGGGAGAACTCCGGGAAGGGGAAAGGATTCCGTCGGTGCGGGAGTGGGGCGCGGCCATAGGTGTAAATCCGAACACCGTAGCCCGAAGTTACGAGACGCTTTCCGAGACCGGTGTGATTTTCCAGAAACGCGGGATAGGTTTCTTTGTGAGTGAAAATGCCCGCGAGGCCATAGCTCAGGTGCAAAGGAAATCCTTCATCGAGCAGGACCTGCCGACGTTCTTGAACAGAGCCAAACTGCTTGGCGTGAACCTTAAGGACTATCTGGACTGATTCACGTAACGCTCCTTCCACTCAGAAGGCCACATTCCGCATACCTCATAGAATTCCCGACGGAAATTTCCTCTGTCGGGAATTCCTACATATTCTCCTATGGTGGAAAAATGCAGCTGCGGCATTTTGCGTAACAGTTTTTTCGCTTTTTCTATGCGCATATGCTTTCTCCAGCAACGGAAGTCCATTCCTATGTACATTTTGAAATAATACCCCATCTGCTCCAGGGTTATTCCCATTTCTTCAGCCGCTTCACGGGCCGTCATTTCCAACAGGTATCTTTCATCTTCAACCCATTTTGACAATGATTTCCGGATTCTTCTGTCCACGGCTTTCTGAATTACTCTCGATTTGATTTTTTTTTAGATTAATCATAGTCTTATAATTTTAAGAAACGTTGAAAATAGTTAAATTTGCATTGTTATGATCAATCTTGAAAAAATACAGGGAATCGACGCCTTAAAGACTCCTGCCTACGTTTACGATATGGAACTTCTGGACCGTACGGCTCAGGCTTTGCGCTCTTCTTCCATCAAGTATGACATACACGTGAACTATGCTTTGAAGGCCAATTCCGAGCCGGAGATACTGAGCAGGATAGCCTCCTGCGGCTTCGGTGCCGATTGTGTAAGCGGTAACGAAGTCGCCAGGGCGTTCGGAGCCGGGTTTTCAAAGTCCGGTATTTTTTATGCCGGGGTAGGCAAATCCGACAGTGAGATTATTCAAGCCCTGGAATGCGGCAGCCCTTTCTTTGTGGTGGAGAGTCTTCAGGAATTGGAAGTCCTCAGTTCGATTGCCTGCAGCCGTGCCGTTGAAATAAATGTGCTCCTTCGCATAAATCCGGAAATAGACGCGCATACTCACAGGTTCATTACAACCGGCACCGCTGAAAACAAGTTCGGCTTAGCTGCAACCGATTTTGATGCCGCTCTGAATCTTCTCGGCAGATTGCCGGGCCTCAGGATGCGTGGGCTTCATTCCCATATAGGCTCTCAGATTACTGGGATGGAGATTTTCTCTGCCCAATGCGCCAGAATGAATCAGTTCGTTGAGAAGGTGCTTTCCGCCGGCTTCGAATGTTCTTCGGTAAGTCTTGGAGGAGGACTTGGAGTCAATTATGATAATCCCGATTCCAATCCCGTTCCCGATTTCGACGGCTGGTTCTCGGCTATCGACTCCAGCCTGAACAGGACTCCCGGGATGAAGGTTTACGTGGAACCCGGGCGCTCGCTGGTTGCGCAGTGCGGAACGTTGCTGGGCAGGGTGCTGTTCGTAAAGAGTAATCGGGACCGTAACTTTTTGGTTCTGGATGCCGGAATGAATAATCTCATACGTCCTGCGCTCTACGGAGCAAGGCATAGGGTGGAGAATTTGTCGGCTTCCTGCAGAGGGGAGGCAAAACTTGAAAAATATGAAGTGGTGGGTCCGGTGTGCGAGTCGTCCGACGTATTCGCCAGCGATTGCAGCCTGCCCGTCTCTTTGCGTGGAGATATAGTTGCCATCCGCTCTGCCGGAGCATATGGGGCAACAATGTCCAGCAGATATAATTTAAAGGATTTAGCAGAAACGTTATATGTTTGAGAATCTGTCAGAACGGCTCGAACGCTCTTTTCAGTTGCTGAAGGGCGAAGGTAAAATAAGTGATATCAATATTGCCGAAACCGTAAAGGACATCCGCCGCGCTTTGCTGGATGCCGATGTCAGCTACAAGGTTGCGAAGGACTTCTGCGACCGCGTAAAGGAAAAGGCTATTGGCGCCAACGTCATCAAGGCTGTAAAACCGCAGCAGATGATGGTAAAGATCGTCCACGATGAACTTGCAGACTTTATGGGCGCACAGAACGTGGACATCAACATAAAAGGCAGTCCCGCTGTGGTGCTGGTGGCCGGGCTCAACGGTTCTGGTAAAACTACCTTCTGCGGAAAGCTGGCCCTTTACCTCAAGGGCAGGAAGGGGATGAAGGTTATGCTGGCGGCCTGTGACTGCTTCCGTCCGGCAGCAATCGACCAGCTGCAAACCCTCGGACAGGGGATAGGAGTTCCGGTGTTCACCATCGAAGGGGAGAAGGACCCCATCCGCGTAGCTTCCGCAGCAATTTCTTCGGCTAAAGCCGAGGGCTTCTCGGTGGTAATAGTGGATACTGCCGGCCGTCTGGTGCTGGATAAGGAGCTTATGGATGAGATAAGCGCGCTGCACTCGGAGGTCAAACCTTCCGAAACTCTTTTCGTCGTAGATGCAATGACCGGTCAGGATGCCGTGGAAAGCGCCAAGGCCTTCAACGAAGCTATTGATTACGACGGAGTTGTCCTTACCAAGATGGACGGTGATACCCGGGGTGGCGCAGCCTTGTCGATTAAGGCTGTGACAGGCAAACCCATCAAATTCGTAAGTACGGGAGAAAAGATGGAAGCGCTGGATATCTTCCATCCGTCCAGGACCGCAGACCGAATCCTTGGGATGGGTGACGTGGTTTCCCTTGTGGAGAAGGCCCAGGAGCAATTCGATGAGCAGCAGGCTCGGGAACTCAAAAAGAAACTTGCAAAGGACAAATTCACTCTCACCGATTTCTACGCTCAGATTCAGCAGGTAAAAAAGATGGGAGACATCAAGGACCTGGCTTCTATGCTCCCCGGTATGGACAAAGCCCTCAGGGATGTTGATATAGACAACAAGACCGCTTTCAAGAGTACTGAAGCCATTATTCAGAGTATGACTCCCTGGGAGCGCGAGCATCCCGAGGAAATCAACGGACCCAGACGGAAGAGGATTGCCGATGGTTCCGGGACTTCGATAGCCGAGGTTAACCGCTTGCTCAAGCAGTTCGAGGGAACCCGCAAACTTATGAAATCTGCGGTTACCGGAAACCTGATGTCCCGGATGAAGGGATTCCGCCACTAGTAGTTGTCTGTAGAAATCCTTTCCGCGCCGTTCCTGAAAAGAGTGTAAAGTAAAGACGGGATGTCGAACCCGGCTTCGAACTGGGTCCTGACTCCCGCGGTGAAGCGCGGGTTGCACTCCAGAATGTATGGGGTCCCGTTGGAGTCGACCCTGAAATCAAACCCGCAGAGTCCGTTGTAGCCGACGTTATCCATAATCAGTCGGGCAATTTCCGACAGTTGCGGAAAATCGACGCTCCGACGTTCGAGGGAAGGGCCGTTCCCGTTGTTGGTCAGGGCCTTATAGGCTCCGGAGGAAAAGAATGAGCCCATCCGCACAGCATCGACACTGTAGTCGTCCCCGCCGATATATTCTTCAATGAGGTAAGGCTCTCCGGGCCGCTGGTGGGCTATCAGCTGGTTGAGAGCTTCTATGGACAGCGGCCGGTGGACACCGTGTCCCCCAAAGGATACGTCGCGTTTGAACACTATCTGCACAATCTCATCCCTGTCCATTTTTCGGGCCTGTTCGGCCGATGGCAATCCTGTCTCGGAGGCGGAGGAGTACCTGCGGGGCTGTAGGATTCCCAGGGTTTCGCACAACTTGCTGAAGGATACCTTGCCGTTCAACAGCGCCGTTTTTTCTGGAGAATCCACTGTGGCGCAGCAAGCTTCAGGGAGCGAATCTTTTGCCCGGGACAAGGCGTAGGAGTCTCCTATGGGCATAATGACAGCGGGGGAGTAAAGTGCCAGTGATTTTGCAAGTGTGCGTCGGTATCCGAATTCGTCGCGAAAGACGTTTTGGGGAAATTCAACCCGGACAACATCGAGCGAGTGCCGCTCAAGGCAGTACTGTACATCTTCGCCAATGTGCCCCATCGTGCCGATCAGGAGTATGTCGCAATTCGCATCAGACATTCGGTTTGGAAAGAAAAAAGAAATGAGCTGTGACCCTCTCGGGCAACAACTCATCCAACCACATAATTAATAACACTAAAACTAATAACCAATAGATTGAGGAGGAGAACCCTCTTGACTCAACCCGAATACAAAGGTAATACTTTATTTCAGATTTACAAAATATTTTATAAAAAATTTTAATATATATTCTATCTATTTGACTTTTAGTAATTTAAGTGTTAATTAAATTTTTTATATTTTTTCGCCGAAGCAGCGGTGTAAATTTATTAAAAATAGCTGGATTTTAGCTATATTTGTAGGGTATAAGATACTTGAACAATGAGATACGATTTTGATGAGGTCATTCCAAGAAAAGGTACGCTCTGTGTAAAGTATGACTGCCCCGAGGTAGGTGACCGTCTGCCGCTGTGGGTTGCCGATATGGACTTTGCGACACCGGATTTTATTCTTGATGCCGTTAAGGAACGTCTGGCTCATCCCGTAATGGGATATCCTATGGTTCCTGAAAACTACTACGGAACAATATCGGAATGGGTGAAGTATATTCACGGTTGGGATATCGCACCCGAGCATATCAGGTATATCCCGGGTATCGTAAAGGGAATAGGAATGGTGCTGGGATGCTTCTTCCGCGAACCCGGAGTGGAAAGCCAGCGGGTAAAGGTGATAATTCAGCCGCCGGTTTACCATCCGTTCAGGATTCTCCCTCAGAAAAACGGCTTCGAGGTAGTGTGCAACCCGCTTCTTCCGGTAGAACAGGATGGTAGGCTGGTAGGGTACAGGATGGACTTTGAAGGTCTCGAGAGGCTCATCGATGAAGATACGAAGGTGCTTGTTCTGTCGAACCCCCACAATCCCGCCGGAATCTGCTGGCCCAAAGAGGAACTTCAGAAACTGGCTCATCTGTGCGTCAACAAGGGAGTTTTTGTGATATCCGACGAGATTCACGCAGAAATGGCCCTCAAAGGATACAGGCACTTTCCCTTTGCCAGTGTGAGTGAAGAGGCTGCCTCCTGTTCGATAACTTTTATGGCCCCCTCGAAGACCTTCAACATTGCCGGAATCGTAAGTTCCTATGCTGTCGTGCCCAACCCTGAACTCAGGGAAAAGTTCTTTGCATATCTGGATTCCAACGAGTTCGACAATCCCTCCATATTCTCAACAGTAGCAACGCTCGCGGCATATACCAAAGGCAGGGAGTGGAGAGTACAGATGCTGGAATATGTGGAAAACAATATCGATTTCGTTGAAGATTTCATCAGGAACAGAATTCCTCGGATAAGTATTCTCAGACCTCAGGCTTCGTTTCTGGTATGGCTGGACCTGCGCTCTCTGGGTCTGAACCACGACAAACTGGTAGAACTCGTACAGGACAAGGCAGGTCTGTTTCTCAACGACGGAGCAATGTTCGGCGAACAGGGAACCGGATTCTTCCGTCTGAACGTAGGCTGCCCCAAATCGGTTCTCAAAGAGGCAATGGAAAAACTCGAATGTGCAATAAACGCTTAGAATTATGGATAACGAAAAAAAAGTAAGCCTGGAACTCAAACCCGAGGTGGCGAGAGGGGAGTATTCCAATCTGGCAATAATAAGTCACTCGCACAGCGAATTCATAATTGATTTTGCGACAATGCTTCCAGGACTTGAGAAGCCTCAGATTCACAATAGAATCGTGATGACTCCCGAGCACGCAAAGCGTCTGCTTAACGCTTTGGGCGAGAATATCAGCAAGTACGAAGCCGGTTTCGGGAAAATAAGTCTGGGCGAAGGCCCGAAAGGTACCTTCAATCTTGCCGACCTGCAGAGTACGGCAAAATCATAGTCTATGACGAATTGGAAGGACATAAAGATTCTCGCACTGGACATTGACGGAGTGATGACAAAAGGGGAGCTGCTGGCCTTGCCGGACGGCACTCTCCTTCGAATATACAATGCAAAGGATACTTTCGCTCTGCGGATGGCTTCAATGAAGGGGCTCAGGGTGGTAATCATTACCGGAGCCAGAGGCGAAGCCATAGTCCGCCGCTTTACAGGACTGGGTGTAAAGGAAGAGGATATGTACCTTAACAGCAGGGATAAGGCGGGTGATCTCAAGCGCTTCTGCAGTTCCAACAACGTAAAGCCGGAACACATCGCCTATATAGGTGATGACCTGCCGGATATTCCAGCGCTTAAACTTGTAGGCAAGAGCGTGGCTCCCGCCGACGCCGTGCCCGAAGTGCAGGAAGCGGTGAAATATATTACCGAAGAAAACGGCGGCGAAGGCTGTGTACGGTGGACTGTGGAAAAGATTTTAAAAGCCAAAGGCCTGTGGTCTTTCGACGGGCATAAATATGAAGAGGCGTTCGGGGTATGCGACAGCAGCCCCGACAGAGCATCCAACGGATGAAAAAGATTATTCTTGCAAGCGGTTCTCCCCGACGCAGGGAGTTGATGGGCGGACTGGATATCCCTTTTACCGTAGATACGGGCAATACCTTCGAAGAAGGCAGCATCGGATTTTCGGATCCTTCGGATGTCCCTGTCGCTATGGCCCGTGGCAAGTCGTACGGGTTTCACCGCTCTTTGGAGGACGATGAACTCCTGATTACCGCGGATACGGTGGTTGTGCTGCACACGGACGGACTCTCATCCGTAATAGGCAAGCCGCACTCCCGGGAAGAGGCTTTAGGGATGCTCCGGACCCTTAGCGGCAGGAAGCACGAAGTCATAACTGCCGTGATGCTGAGGGACAATGTGAGGGAGGAATGCTTTACGGACAGTACTATGGTGTACTTTGCCGAGCTTTCCGATTCCGATATCGAATATTATGTAGACAAATACCGTCCTTTCGACAAAGCCGGCTCCTATGGAGTGCAGGAATGGATCGGGTATGTGGGTATTGAACGTATCGAAGGCTCTTTCTATAACGTGATGGGCTTTCCGGTACACAAAGTTTATAAGGAAATTGTTAAATTCGCAGATTAAAGAAATTTTGGATATGGAGCTGAACGCAAAATACAATCCCTCCGAGGTGGAGGACAAATGGTACTCCTATTGGCTGGAGCATCGGTGTTTTCATTCCGAACCCGACGAAAGGGGAGCATATACCATAGTTATCCCTCCTCCCAACGTTACGGGTATCCTGCATATGGGACATGTGCTTAACAATACCATTCAGGATGTGCTTATCCGCCACGCCAGAATGAAAGGCCTGAATGCCTGCTGGGTGCCCGGAACCGACCACGCTTCAATTGCAACCGAGGCCAAGGTGGTTGCACGTCTTGCTTCCAAGGGCATCAGGAAACGCGATCTGACCAGGGAGCAGTTCCTCCAGTATGCCTGGGAGTGGAAGGAAGAGCACGGTGGAATAATCCTTGAACAGTTGAAGAAACTGGGTTCGTCCTGCGACTGGGACCGTACCGCGTTTACAATGGACGAAAAGCGTAGCGAGTCCGTTACCAAGGTATTTGTTGACCTTTATAACAAAGGTTTGATATACAGAGGGTTGCGTATGGTCAACTGGGACCCGAAGGCCCAGACCGTGCTTTCTACCGAAGAGGTTGTTTACCGCGATGAGAAGTCCAAGCTCTATCATCTGCGCTATTACGTTGCAGATTCCGACGTGAACCCTGTGAAACCTACGGGGGAGGAAGGCGAGGTTCTTCATACCGATGAGCAGGGCCGCTATTATGCGGTCGTAGCCACTACCCGTCCCGAGACCATTATGGGAGATACTGCAATGTGCATAAATCCCAAGGATCCGAAGAACCGCTGGCTCAGCGGACACAAGGTGACCGTCCCTCTGGTAGGCAGGGTAATTCCCGTCATCGAAGACAGGTATGTCGATATCGAGTTCGGTACCGGCTGTCTGAAGGTCACTCCGGCCCACGACGTTAACGACTACGCTTTGGGCAAGACACATAACCTGGAAACCATAGACATTTTCAATCCCGACGGAACCCTTTCGGAGGCTGCTGGACTGTATGTGGGAATGGACAGGATGGACGTGCGCAAGCAGATAGCGGCCGACCTTGAATCCGCCGGCTTGCTTGAGAAAATAGAAGATTACGACAATAAGGTAGGATATTCGGAGCGCAACCAGGATACGGCCGTCGAACCTCGTCTGTGCAGGCAGTGGTTCCTTAAAATGCAGCATTTCGCCGACATAGCGCTGCCTCCGGTATTGGAAGGGAAAATCAAGTTCCATCCGTCAAAATACGTAACCACATACCGTAACTGGCTTGAGAATATTCAGGACTGGTGCATCAGCCGCCAGTTGTGGTGGGGGCACCGGATTCCCGCCTGGTTCCTGCCGGTTGCAGAAGGGGAGGAAGAGAGATTCGTGGTTGCTCTCAATGCTGAAGAAGCCCTGGCAAAGGCCAGTCAGATTAAAGGTTATGAGAATATCGGAGCAGAGGAACTCGTCCGCGACGAGGATGCCCTTGACACCTGGTTCAGCAGCTGGCTCTGGCCTGTGAGCCTTTTCGACGGCATCAATAATCCGGGCAATAAGGAGATATCCTATTACTATCCCACCAACGACCTTGTTACCGGTCCCGATATCATTTTCTTCTGGGTTGCCCGTATGATTATGGCAGGCGAGGAATATATGGGCGACGTGCCCTTCCGCAACGTCTATTTCACGGGAATTGTGAGAGACAAGCTTGGCAGGAAGATGAGCAAGCAGTTGGGAAATTCTCCCGATCCTCTGGGGCTTATCGCCAAGTATGGGGCCGATGCGGTGAGAATGGGAATGCTGCTGTGCTCATCTGCAGGAAACGACGTGCTTTACGACGATTCGCAGGTGGAGCAGGGCAGGAACTTCTGCGGTAAGATATGGAATTCCTGGAGACTTGTAAGCGGATGGAGCGTGGACGAAAACGCACGGCCGGGAGAGACTGCCGTACAGGCGGTAAAATGGTTCGACAATCTGCTTTCGAAGACAATTCAGACTGTTGAAGAACACTATTCGAAGTTCCGTATCAGCGATGCTCTTATGGCCGTTTATAAACTGTTCTGGGACGACTATTGCAGCTGGTACCTGGAAATGGTCAAACCCTCATATGGACAGCCCGTTGACGGTGAAACCTACAATGCGACCGTAAATTTCTTCGAGAAACTTCTTAAGCTCATCCATCCGGTTATGCCCTTCATAACCGAGGAAATATGGCAGAATATCCGACAGAGGGAAGAAGGAGCTTCCATTATGTTCGAACTTTCGCCTGCAGCGGGACAGTGGGACGAAGCATATCTCAAGTCTTTTGACCTTGCAAGAGAAACTGTAATAGGGGTGCGTGGTATCAGGGCCCAGAAGCAGATATCTCCCAAGGAAAGCCTGTCGCTGTTCCTGGACGGTGAGCTCGATGCGCAATTGTATCCGGTCATATCCAAACTTGCAAATATCTCCAAGGTTGAGAGGGGAACGGCTTCGGGGGCTTCGGCTTCATTTATCGTGGATACCCTCAAATGCAGTGTTCCGCTCGAAGGCTTCATTGACACTTCGGAGGAGAAGGCGAAACTGCAGGCAGAATTGGAGTACCAGCGCAAGTTCCTTGCAAGCGTAAGGGCCAAGCTTGGGAATGCAAACTTCACGGCTCACGCTCCTGCGGCGGTAGTTGAGCTCGAGCGCAAGAAAGAAGCCGATGCGCTGGCTAGGATAGAGGCCGTTGAAAGTGCGCTTAAAGCATTGTAAAACAAAAAATAACATAATATTATATAAACGACATGTTGAGCTATCCATTATTTATCGGTACCTGGGAACTGATTATCATTGTCTTTGTCATCGTGCTTATTTTCGGTGGAAAGAAAATTCCCGAACTTATGAAAGGCGTAGGCAAAGGGGTAAAGAGTTTCAAGCAGGGGCTGAATGAAATAGACGACCAGGTCAATCAGGCCGACACTGCTTCAAAGTCCGACAAGAAGACTGAAGAAAACAGGCAGTAGGGGAGAATGGCATCCGTAAAATCCGGAGCAGGGAAGGAAATGTCCTTCTGGGATCATCTGGAAGAGCTGAGAGGAACAATTGTCCGCTCGGCTCTTGCGGTTGTGATTATGTCGGTGGCAGGGCTCGTGTTCAGGGAATTTCTCTTCGACGGGATAATCCTCAAGCCTACCCGTCCCGAATTTGTGGTGTACCGTCTCCTTGGGTGGAAATTCTCGATGAACCTTATCAACGTGGACATTTCCGCGCAATTCTTCGTGCACCTGAAGGCGGCACTGGGAACAGGTCTCGTGGCGTCTTTCCCTTATATTGTCCGGGAAATCTGGAAATTCATAAAACCCGCGCTTTACGAGCGGGAGGTGAAGCCTGTAAGAGGTGCATTCCTGCTTTCGTCGTTGCTGTTCTATCTGGGTGTGCTGGTCGGGTACTTCTTTGTTCTTCCCGTATGCCTTCAATTCTTTATGAACTATAAGGTAAGCGATACGGTAGTGAACAGCATTACCCTGAATTCGTATATGTCGATGTTCATCTCTATGGTACTGCTCATAGGGATAGTGTTCGAATTCCCAACCGTGATTGCGGTACTTTCCCGCCTTGGCGCCGTAAACCGGAAGATGCTCCGTAAAGGACGCAAGTATGCTTTTGTGACAATACTTGTACTGGCGGCAATAATTACTCCGTCCGACCCTTTCTCTATGCTGGTGCTGGCGGTTCCTCTTTATCTGCTGTATGAATTCAGCATCCTGCTTTGCGCCGGGGAAGAGAGGGAAGATGAAGCGGACTTCGTAACTGAACCGGAGGAATGATGCGATGCTCTCCATTGAAGACGTTACAGTAGCATATGGCGGATTCGTTCTGCTCGACAAAATCAATTTCCACGTCAGCGAGAATGACAGGATAGGCCTTGTAGGAAAGAATGGGGCAGGGAAGTCCACTGTCCTGAAGATGATTGCAGGGTTGCAGGCTCCCACTTCCGGCAGGATAGACCGGCCCAGGGAACTGAGCGTGGGATACCTTCCTCAGATAATGGAGCACAACCGGGGCCGGAGTGTGCTGGAAGAGGCTATGACGGCTTTTGAAAGCACTGCTGTGTTGGAACAGGAACTGGATGGGGTCAACCGGCAGTTGTCGTTGCGTACCGACTATGAATCAGAGGAATACACAAGCCTTATCGAACGGGTCAACCATCTGACCGACAGAATCAACTTTTCCCATAGCGAACCGCCGGAAATCCAGGCCCGGAAAACGCTTCTTGGACTGGGATTCCTCGACAGCGAACTGGACCGTCGGACCGAGACTTTCTCGCAAGGGTGGAATATGAGAATAGAGCTTGCAAAGATACTGCTTCGCAAGCCGTCCGTGCTCCTTTTGGACGAGCCTACCAATCATTTGGACATAGAGAGTATCGAATGGCTCGAGGACTATCTGAGGAACCGTAAGGCGTCTTTGCTGCTGGTGAGTCACGACAGGAAATTCCTGGATAATGTTACAAACCGTACCGTGGAAATAATGTTGGGGCACATATACGACTATAAAGTGCCTTACAGCCGTTATCTGGATTTGAGAAAAGAGAGAATCCAGCAGCAGACTGCGGCTTATGAAAATCAGCAGAGAATGATTCAGAAGACCGAGGAATTCATCCAGGCCTTCCGGTATAAGCCTACTAAGTCGAATCAGGTTCAGTCCCGGGTGAAGGCCCTGGAAAAGCTGGAACGGATTCAGATTGACGAAACCGACAGTCAGACGTTGCTGGTGAAATTCCCTCCGGCTCCCAGAAGCGGTGACGTAGTGTACAAGGCAGAGGATTTGGCGGCCGGTTATCCGCAGAAGGTGGTATTCCGGCACGCGGGCATCGAACTCAGGAGGGGGGAGAAGGTGGCTCTGATAGGCCGCAACGGCGAAGGAAAGACAACCCTAATGAGGGTCATTGCAGGAGAATTGGAGCCCTTTGAAGGGGAGTCCCGTATCGGACATAATGTGAAGATGGGCTATTTTGCTCAGAACCAGGAAGACATACTGGATAAGAACGAGACGGTGTTCAGTACCCTTGACCGTATAGCTGTGGGGGATATACGTACACGTTTAAGGGATATTCTGGCCCAGTTCCTTTTCCGTGGGGAAGACATAGACAAGAAGGTCGGAGTTCTTTCCGGGGGAGAGCGTGCGCGTCTCGGTATGGCCAAGCTTATGTTGCAGAACTATAATCTGCTCTCTTTGGACGAGCCTACCAACCATATGGACATCAAGAGCAAGGAAATACTTAAACAGGCTCTCAAGGCTTATGACGGGACTTTGCTTATTGTGAGCCACGACAGGGATTTTCTGGACGGTCTTGTGGATAAGATGTACGAATTCCGCGCCGGGAGCGTTAAGGAGCATCTGGGCTCAGTGAGCGATTTCCTTTCAAAGCGTAAGATTGAGACTCTGCAGGAACTTGAACGCAAGTTCAAGAGTCGCCAGAACTGTAGTTCAGACGAGGCTTGTTCAACTGCAAGTAACGGCAAGCGAGGAATTGATTTGCCGGAGCAAATTGTAGTTGACGAGTCTGCCGTACTTGCAGTTGAACAGAACAAACAGAATCAAAAACAATCCTGGGCAGAGCAGCAGGAACAAAGAAAACAGGAAAGAAAAGTCAAAAACCGGATAGCATATCTGGAGAGCGAGATAGAAAAGGCAGAAAAACGTCAAAAAGAAATAGAAGCCGTTCTGAGCGCTCCAAAAGAAGGTGACGACATAATGGAACTTACCAGAGAGTATCTGGAATGCAAGAGATCCGTTGACGCTCTAACCGACGAATGGGTAAAACTCTGCGAAATGATGCAATAAAGTCAGATATTCTAACGGATATCTTCCAGGACGAATCCGTACAGTTCTTTTAGGGCGCAGTCGGCGAAATGACGGATATTCTGAGCCCTGTCGCCCTTGAAGACTTTACGAACAGCCCTGCTGGAATGAGGTCCGGCCACTCCGATCCATACGGTGCCTTCGAGGTTTGCGTCATCACCTCCGGGGCCGGCCAGTCCGGTGGTGGATACGGCATAGCTGCTGCCGGTCAGACGGCGCACTCCTTCTGCCATCTGTACGGCTACTTCAGAGCTGACTACCCCGCAGCTGCGGATTACCTCCGAATCGACTCCCAGCACGCTTTCCTTAACACTGATTGCATAGGATGTCACCGAGCCGAGATAATATTCAGATGCGCCGCTGACTCCGGTAAGAAGATGTGAAATCTGTCCGCCGGTACAGGATTCGGCGGCGCTCAGGCTTAAGCCTTTGCTGCAGAACAGTTCCTTGATTTTATTCTGAACGTAAGTTGCCATTGTGCTCGAGATATGCCAGTTGTCTTTTGATTCTTGTAATATAGAAGGGACCTTTGTGCTGCAGCTCATTTTCGAGGCTTACAAGGGACGCTCCGCCGCGGAGCATATCAAACAGTTCCGAACCCTTTTTGACCGCGCTGTAGCCGATTATAGGCAGCCTTCCGTCGGTATGCTCAAAAACGTGTCTTACCATATGAGCGGAGCAACACATAAGCGCATCCACATTGTTCATCCTGCAGAAGTCGGTAAGGCTGTCGAGTTCATCGTCCTGCAGATGCTTTCCAAGTCGGATGATCAGTGGCTTGTATTCTTCGTAGGTGAATCGTATGTCCAGAACTGCAGATATGATATCCCGGACAAGATCCTGTTCCAGCATAGGGTTGGATAGATCGATGACAAACAGGGGAGCAAAGTCGTACACAAGAGAGAAACAGTCGGAATAGTCCTTGAGGAATTCCTCATCTTCAACCGAGCGCGGTTTATGTGTAACGCACACAAAAGGAACGCAGTCGTTCTTGCAGTCGTGGAAATTGCGGATGGTGGAAATGGCATTGTCGGAAGTGACGGGTCCTATTATATCGAATGCAGCTCCGATGTGTCCGAACAGATCGAAAAAACGACCTGCAGGGTCGATGCCTCCTCCAACGCCTACGGGAGATGAGAACCTGAACCCGAGTACATTGCGGTGCAGAGCTCCGAAATCTTCATTGAATGAGAGTTCCGCTATAGCTTTTCCACCTGGTACGGCGTTATAAAAACTGAGTATCCATTTACTTTTCACAATCCAAATATACGGATTATTTCAATTCTTCGTAAGTATTGTCGTCATAGAAAACGACAATTTTCGAAATAGTCCTGGATTTTGGGGTGGAAGATTTTTTTACCTCAAGTGAAACTTTAGGTGCGCGCTCTGGTTCCTGCTCCTGCTGCTGGATATCGGTACTCTGCGAAAAAAGGTCATCTGATGGGGCAGAAGCCGGTTCGGGTTCGATTTTCCGGAATATCGGGGATGTTTGCGAATCCTTATACATCCTTCCCTGTCCTGTGATAAGCCATTCAATATTCAGGGTAGGGAAGTGGCGGGACATATTTGCAATGAAATCGAAACCGGGCTTGTTCCTGCCGTTGAGAATGTGGGAGATGCTGGCTCTCGCTACACCGATAGAGTCGGCAAACTGCGACTGACTGAGGTTTTCGGCCGATAGAAATTGTTGGAGACGCTCGTGCATATTGTAACTAGTTATTTTACAAATGTAGTGTTAAAAAATCGACAAACCAAAACAAAATGAATGTTTACATTTGTAACCAAATACATCACAGAGTGTTTCTATATATAAGCATTAATTTAGATAAAATTTGTAAATATCTGACATATAGCCTAAAAATTATCTAATTTTTCTAAATGACATATTTCTTTCACGTATATGGTCAAAAATTTACTTAAACAAGTTATAGCAATGACATAGTTTGATAAATATAAATCGCTGATAAATAAGTAAACAACAAATCTAAAAACAGTCTATAACATTTGCTTATTTTACAATTTATTACATTTACAAATGTGTGTTGTGATTTATCTCGAAATTCGCAAAACGAAACAATGTATTTACAAATGTTTTTTGTAAATTTGTAAAAATTTTAACGATGATTCCTTCTGTCAGAATAGAAGATTTCTGCTATGATTTACCGGACGAGCGTATTGCGAAGTATCCGCTTGCCGTGCGCGATTCTTCAAAACTGCTGTATTATGGTCCGGACCGGAATATTTCTGAGCATTCATTTACCGATTTGCCATCTTTGATAGATAAAGACAGCCTTATGTTCTTCAACGATACCAAGGTTGTCCCGGCAAGATTGTTCTTCAGAAGGGCCTCTGGGGCTCATATAGAGGTTTTTTGTCTCGAGCCTTGCGACCCTTCGGAATATAATGAGAATTTCTCCAGTACGCAGTCCTGCAGCTGGAAATGCGTTGTTGGAAACGTTAAAAGATGGAAGGGAGACGTACTGACTTGTTACGACCCCGACGGAACCCTTTCAGGTATCGGTCTGAA
The DNA here is from genome assembly GCA_045599225.1 of Candidatus Cryptobacteroides sp. GTDB lineage: Bacteria > Bacteroidota > Bacteroidia > Bacteroidales > UBA932 > Cryptobacteroides. The sequence continues at coordinate 45,872 of JAZRVN010000049.1, read as the reverse complement.
AGCTGTTCTTGTGGAAAGAATGGGGGAGACCAATATCGTGAGATTCGAATGGAACGGGGGTGTTCCTTTTTCTGAAGTGCTCGAGATATGCGGGAAAATACCTATTCCTCCATACCTTAACCGAGAGACTGAAGCCGTTGATATAGAGCGCTATCAAACACTTTATGCAAAGTATCGCGGTTCGGTTGCCGCTCCTACGGCCGGGCTTCATTTCTCTGAGAAAGTGCTGTCGGAACTCTCCGGTAAAGGGGTGGATATAAGAGAGGTTTGCCTGCACGTGGGCGCAGGGACATTCCTGCCCGTGAAAAGTTCGGACGTTGCGCAGCATCCTATGCATCGTGAGCCCTTTGTGGTAAGGATATCCGAACTGGAGGCACTCGCCAAAGGCGGCAGGCCGGTGGTCGCAGTGGGTACAACTTCGGTCAGAACCCTGGAGTCCCTTTACTATGCCGGAGTTTCGATAATAGAAACTGGGAAGGTTTGCGATGTCGAGCAATGGTCTCCATATATAAGGGAATACGAATACTCAACTAAAGAATCACTTGAGGCTATTGTAAACTATCTTGAAAAGAATAGCCGGGACTCTCTCGAGCTGGGTACAAGGATAATCATTGTACCTGGTTTCAAATTCAGAATAGTCGACAGGATGGTAACCAACTTCCATCAGCCTCAAAGTACGCTTCTTTTGCTGATTTCAGCATTCGTGGGCGGTGACTGGCGCAGAATCTATGACTACGCCCTTGAAAACAACTTCAGATTTTTGAGTTACGGCGACAGCTCCCTATTGTGCAAACAATAAAGATTTGTTAAATTTGTGCTCAGTATTAAGACCTTATGAACCTTTCCGAATATGAAAGCATCAGTCCGTATTCCGATGCTGAAACAGTAGAAGCCTTAGCCCGGGTTGCCAGACATCCGGCTATTCCCGTAATATCAAAATACCTGTTCCCGACTTATCCTTCCGGTACATTGAGGGGGATGCTTATGAGTGTGGACAGTATCGACGAATTTCAGGAGGTGGTTATGAGCAAAGTGGTCAAAGCCATTCTGTCGAAGACTTCCGACGGGCTGGAATATTACGGAATCGAGAATCTGAAATCGCTGGAAGGGAAGAAGTTTGTCCTGTTTTCAAACCACAGGGATATCATATTGGATCCCGCCATAATCCAGACGGTGCTCAAAGACAATAGCGTCCCGTTTACTGAAATCTGTGTGGGGAGCAATCTGCTGAGCGGCCGGCTGGTGGAGGATCTGCTCCGCTCTAACCGAATGATCAAGGTTATCAGAGGAATCTCTGCGAGGGAACTGTATCTGAGTTCAAAACTGTTGTCCGCCTATATCCGTGAGTCAGTCACTTCTCAGCGTGCCTCAATATGGATTGCCCAGAAGGAAGGACGTGCAAAAGACGGATACGACCTTACTGAGCAGGGACTTCTGAAGATGTTCGACCTCAGCGGCTCGGGCGACTTCGTCAAGGATTTCGGAGAGCTTAACATAATTCCCGTGAGCATTTCGTACGAAATCGAGTCCTGCGATGCCCGCAAGGCCCGGGAACTCTTCATCAAGGGACGCGACGGGGCGTATGTCAAAAAGGACAAGGAGGATCTGCACAGCATTTTGACCGGTATCCGCCAGAATAAGGGCCGTATCAATCTGAGCTTCTGCAAGCCTCTTTCAGCCCAAGTCATAGCTAAGGCCGCAGAACTTAAGGGAAACGAACGCTATCAGCTGCTGATGCGTGAACTGGACCTCTGTATCTGCCGGGAATACCGCCTATGGCCTAACAATTACATAGCCTATGACCTGATGACCGGAGGTCAAAAATATTCCGACCGCTATACAAGTGAACAACGTTCGGAATTCATAAAATATGCGGATCACCGTATGTCCAAGCTGGAGAACTCGCTTAACAAGGCAGAGGTCCGGGATATCTTTATCCGAATCTACGGCAATCCCGTTCTCCACAAGGAAGAGCTGGGGCTCTTATAAAAAGCCCTTCTGTTATACAATTTATATTATGTTAAGTTGGGCGTATTTCCGGAATCCCCTACCAGCCGGAGGATGCGTTATTCATAAGTTGTGCAATCCTGTCGTTGCAGAGGTTGCCGAGACTGCCGCAGTGGGTGTGTCCAAGATTTGAAGGCCGAATGTCGGCTACAGAACCGTTTCCGTAATGGAATTTTCCTTGGTTGACTTCGATTCCGACCTGGCGGTACGCGTCCCGGAACGGAACGCCCTCGAGAGTGCGGCGGTTGACTTCTTCGACCGTGAACATATTCTCGTACAGATTGTTGGAAAGAATATTCCCGTTTACCTGAATGTTTCCCAGCATATAGGTGGCCATCTTAAGACAATCGTGCATCTTTTCCAGGGAGGGAAACAGTATTTCCTTAAGCAACTGGCTGTCTCTGTGATAACCGTGCGGCAGGTTCCCGCAAAGCAGCGCAATCTCGTTGTAAACGCTCATTATCCGGTTGCACTCCCCTCTCATTATCTCCCACACGTCGGGATTCTTCTTATGAGGCATTATGCTCGACCCGGTGGTAAGTTCGTCCGGGAAGGAAATGAATCCGAAATTGGGGCATAGATAAATACAGCAATCGCTTGCTAACTTATTGATAGTTAATGCTATGCAGCCTATTGCCCCAGCTGTTGCCAATTCGGCTTTCCCCCTGCTGAGCTGAGCCGCTACGCTATTGTAGTCGGGAGAGGAGAATCCGAGCAGCACTGTGGTGTATTCGCGGTCAAGCGGGAATGAATTCCCGTATCCGGCGGCTGAACCGAGAGGATTGCGGTTAACTGTGTCGTAAGCTCCCTTGAGCGCGTGCATATCGTTTACCAGAGCTTCGGCGTAAGCCCCGAACCAAAGTCCGAAGGACGACGGCATCGCTATCTGAAAATGAGTGTATCCCGGCAGCATTACGTCGCAATACCTGTCGCTGAGTTCCTGCAGCTGCCTGAACAGCGCGAGAGTTTCTTCCCTGATTTCCAATATCTCGTCCTTGAGGAACAGTTTTATGTCGGTAAGCACCTGGTCGTTGCGCGAGCGTCCGGCGTGAATTTTTTTCCCGGTTTCTCCAAGCGTTCGGGTAAGCATAAGTTCAATCTGGGAATGGATGTCCTCCACGTCGTCCTCAATTGTGAATTCCCCTCTTTCTATCTTTTCAAGGATAGCTTCCATTTCGGAAAGCAGTTCCTGAAGCTCGGAATCGGGCAGCAGCCCCGCTTTATTGAGCATTCTTATGTGTGCCATCGAGCCCGTGACGTCGTAGCGTGCGAGCCTCAGATCCAGTTCACGGTCTTTGCCAACGGTGAATTTTTCAACTTCCGCTGTGCAGGAAGTCCCTTTGTTCCATAGAGTTGCCATATCAGATATGCAATTGGTCGAGTAATTTGAAGTATATGCGTGAAGCCTCTTCGATTTCAGAGACAAGTATGTATTCGTCGGCGGAGTGCGAGCGTTCCGACTCCCCCGGTCCAATTTTCAGTGTGGGAAAATCGCAGCGTATCTGGTTGGACGCGGTCGGTGAACCGAACGCCTTGAGTCCGAAAGAGAGCCCCCTTGCGACAATCGGATTATCCAGCGGAATGCTGGAAGAGTTGTTCCTCAGGGAACGGGCTCTGACATCGCTCTTCAGGTTTTCTTTTATGATCGAGAGAATCTCTGCGTTGCTGTATTCTCCGTTGGACCTTACGTCCACTGTAAAACTGCAGGATTCCGGGATAACGTTGTGGGCCTTGCCGGCGTTGATGACGGTCGTAGTCATCTTTACCGGGCCCAGGAACGGGGATACCTTGGGGAAATTGAAACTGCGTATCCATTCGATGTCGGACATTGCTTCGTAGATTGCGTTCACTCCCCCTTCGCGGGCAGCGTGCCCGCTCTTGCCGTGCGCGGTGCAGTCCAATACCATCAGCCCTTTTTCTGCAACAGCCATCTGCATTCCCGTGGGCTCGCCTATTACCCCCAGACGGATGTCACCCCAATCCCCTTTTACAGCGTCGAATCCGTCGGGGCCGGAATTTTCTTCCTGGGCGGTTGCGCTGAATATAAGACGGTACGGCTGCCGGTGGGAAGCAAGCTCGAACCAGGCGTGCATAAGGCATACAAGGCTGCCTCCGTCGTCGTTGCTTCCAAGGCCCAGAATACGGCCGTTTTCGAGCCTTCCGCAGTACGGGTCGAAGCTGTAGGCGTCCGAGGGCTTTACGGTGTCCAGATGGGCGTTTAAGAGCAATGAGGGCTTTCCTCCGGCGGCGCTTTCCGATTCTATCCATAGATTGTCGATGCACCTGTGCACTTTGCAGCCCTTTTCCTCCAGGAAACTCTGGATAAGGTCGGCAACGGCCCTCTCCTCCCCACTGTGAGAAGGAATCCGTATAATCTGCCGGAGCAGTTCTATGTATTCCGATGTATTGTTCATTGATGGATGAATGTTCCTGCGTCGCTGCTGCAAATGTCTTCGTAACTCAGTATCCTTGCGAGAGGGGCTCCTCCCCGAAGGGCCTCCAGACAGTTCTCGATTTTCGGTATCATTCCGCCCGAAACCGTTCCCTCCCGTTTGAGCCTTTCGAATTCCCCGGCGTCGATGCTTCTAACCGGGGCGGAGTCCACCAGCACCCCTTTCTGCTCGAAACAGCAGTTCAGAGAAGCTTTCAAGGCGGAGGCGATGCTCTGAGCAACGGTGTCGGCATTGGTGTTGAGAAGCGTTCCCCGTCCGTCGTGGTTTATCGGGCAGATGACCGGAACCAACCCCAGGGAAAGCAGACTTTCAATTACCGGGACATTGACGGAATCGGCGCTGACATCGCCTACATACCCGAAGTCGATGCCCTTGCAGGGTCCTTCGGCCAGAGGGGAGCGGCGTTCTGCGCGAATCACTGAAGCGTCGCAGCCGGCCATCCCCAAGGCATTGCAGCCGTATGCCTGCAGCAGGGCGCAGATGTGCCTGTTGCACCATCCGGAATATACCATTGTAACTATCCTCAGTGTCGGCTCGTCGGTAACCCGGCGACCTTCAACCATTACAGGTTCGATTCCCAGACGCTGCTGCAGGCGGCTGGCCGACACTCCCCCTCCGTGGACCAGAATTTTCGGACCTTCCAGCTTGGCGAAATCGCGGCAGAACTTTTCCAGAGAGGATTCGTCGTCGATTACTTTTCCTCCAATCTTGTAAACTTCAACCATCAGAGAGCCTCCAGCATTCTTTTCATTACAACCTGCGCCGATACGACCCTGTTGGCGGCCTGGGGAATTACCAGACTCGAGGGTGAGTCGATTACACTGTCGCTCACTATCATATTGCGCCTTACCGGGAGGCAGTGAAGGAAATATGCATTGTCCGTTACGGCCATATGGGCATCGTCAACGGTCCAGGACATATCCTTGCTGAGTATTTTCCCGTAATCGGCAGGATTGGTGACTCCGGGGCAGCTCCAGTTCTTGGCATATACGAAATCGGCTCCTTCGAGGGCTTTGAACTGGTCGTATTCCACCTTTGCTTTTCCCGCGAATGCAGGATCGAGTTCATATCCGTGAGGATGGGTTATGACAAAGTCCACGTCGGCGCTGTTCATCCACTGGGCGAAAGAATTGGGCACTGCCTGAGGCAGGGCCTTGGGGTGGGGTGCCCAGGTCATAACCACTTTGGGGCGGGCTTTTCTCTTGTATTCCTCGATTGTGATAAGGTCTGCGAAAGCCTGACAGGGATGTACGGTGGCCGATTCCAGGCTGATAACAGGTTTTGAACCGTATTCCAGAAACCGGCTCAGGATAGTCTCTCCGTAGTCGGACTCCCTGTCTGTAAGGCCCGCAAACGAGCGGATACCTATTATGTCGCAATAGCTGGTCATTACCGGAATGGCTTCCCGGAGGTGTTCGCTCTTGTCGGAGTCCATAACCACTCCCATTTGGGTTTCAAGTTTCCAGCTGTCCTGACCTATGTTGAGCACAATGGGGTTCATACCGAGATTCAGAGCGGCTTTCTGGCTGCTGAGCCTGGTTCTCAGGCTGCTGTTGAAGAAAACCAGCATAATGGTTCTGTTCTCCCCCAGGCTCTTCCATGCAAAAGGGGTTTTCTTAACCTGAAAGGCTTCTTCGAGGGCTGCATTCAGGTCACCAATATCCGATACGTTGAAGAATTTTTTCATTTCAGAAGTTTGTTGAAGGCATTTGTAAAAATGTCGGCCTGTTCAATTGTCAGGCACAGCGGAGGCAGCAGTCTTATCATCGACTGTCCTGCGACTCCGGTAAAGATATGGCTGTCGTACAGCAGCGATGTCCTGAACGGGGCGACTGCCGTATCCATCTCGATTCCTATCATCAGTCCCCTGCCCCGGATTTCTTTGACCGGAGTCTTTGCAGGGATGGTGTTGAGAAGATGCTGTCCTACCTTTAAAGCGTTGTCTATCAATTTCTCGGAGGTTATTGCCTGAATTGTGGCTATAGCTGCCGCCATAGCCAGATGGTTGCCTCCGAATGTGGTTCCGAGCATACCCTTCACCGCCTTGAATCCGGGAGAAACCAGTATGCCTCCGCAAGGAAATCCGTTGGCTATTCCCTTGCCCATAGTGATTATGTCGGGGCGGATTCCGGCCCACTGGTGGGCGAAGAACTTGCCCGTACGACCGTATCCGCTCTGGACCTCATCCACGATAAGGCAGGCTCCGTACCGGACGGTAAGTTCGCGAAGTTCGCGCAGGAAGGAATCGGAAGGTATGTTGATTCCGCCGCATCCCTGTATGCCTTCTATGATGACGGCGGCGACGTCGCCTCCTGAAAGCTCTCGTTCTACGGCCTGTGCATCATCCAGTTTGCAGAAAGTTACTTTGTGATGAGAGTTGAACGGACTTTGTATCCCGGGATTGTCGGTCAATGCGACGGCCCCTGACGTGCGCCCGTGGAAACTCTTGCGGAAGGCTATGATTCTGTCCTTCCCCGTATGGAAAGATGCCAGCTTGGCGGCATTCTCGTTGGATTCCGCACCGCTGTTGTCCAGGAAAAGGGAATAGTCGCCGTACCCCGATGCTTCACCAATAAGATGTGCCAGCTCCTTTTGCAGCGGGTTCTGCACGCTGTTGGAATAAAAGCCTATCCTGGATACCTGCTCCGTGACGGCCCGAATGTATCCGGGGTGGGAATGCCCGATTGAAATCACCGCGTGACCGCCGTAAAGGTCAAGATATTCCTGACCCTCCGAATCCCATACGCTGCATCCCCTAGCGCGGACGGGAGTAATGTCGAAAAGTGAATATACGTCGAAAAGTTCCATATCAGAATGCGGATGCCTTGAGTTTGAGTCCGGCCTTTTCGTCGAAGCCGAACATTATGTTCATATTCTGGACTGCCTGTCCTGACGCTCCCTTCAAAAGATTGTCGAGGACTGACGATATGACCAGTTTGCCGCAGCGCTTGACAACGTGTACAAGCGCTTTGTTGGTGTTGACCACCTCTTTCAGGTCCACCTCCCTGTCGGAAACGAAAGTGAAGGCGGAAGAGGCGTAAAAATCTTTGAAAAGCCGGACTGCCTGCTCTTCTTCGAGTTCGGGACAATCGAGAATGACGCTGGCGAATATCCCCCGGGCGAAATCGCCTCTCACGGGAACGAATGCTATGTCTCCTACGGGCTTAGGTGAAATCTGCCCGAGGTTTCTGTTGATTTCCAGCATATGCTGGTGCTCCAGAGGCTTGTAGGTCGAGACATTGTCGTTGCGCCAGCTGAAATGGGTAGAGCAGGAAGGTTTCACACCAGCCCCGGTGCTGCCGGTGATTGCTGTCACGTTCACTTGCCTGTCCAGCAGACCTGCCTGTGCCAGGGGCATCAGCGCCAGTTGGATACAGGTTGCGAAGCAGCCCGGATTTGCGATTCTGAGAGCAGAGGCAATCTTATCCTTCTGCCATTCGGGAAGACCGTAAACATAGCCGTCGTGTCCGTCGCGGTAATCCTGTGCCAAATCGATGATTTTCAATCCGGGAGGGACGGGATGCTCATTCCAGAACGCGGCGCTCTTGCCGTGACCGGAACAGAGGAACAGCACGTCGACGGCGGCAAGGTCGAAACTTTCGCAGAAGACAAGGTCAGTCTCGCCTGCGAGACCCTGGTGCACGTCGCATATCCTGTTGCCTGCATTGCTCGAAGACTGCACAAAGGCAATCCTGCATTCGGGATGGTTGACCAGAATTCTTATGAGTTCTCCGGCAGTGTAGCCGGCACCGCCTATGATGCCTGCATCAATCATCGGGAAGTTCGTCTTTATGGTTCATATAATAGGCCCGTAGTGCGGTGGAAGTGACCTTGATAAAGCCTTTCGCATCTTCCGAAGTCCATCCCTTGGCGCCTTCGCCGTATTCGCCCAGCTTGTTCCTGACAAGGTCGTCGGGGGAATCCACTCCCACGGTCGAGAAACCGTAGGGACGAAGTTCGAGTGTCACGGTGCCGTTGACATTGCGCTGGCTGCTCTCGAGCATCGCCTCAATGTCTCGCATCACGGGCTCGAGATACTGGCTTTCGTGCAGGAACATACCGTACCAGTTTCCTGTCTGGTCTTTCCAGTACTGCTGCCATTTGCTCAGAGTGAACTTTTCCAGGAACTTGTGGGCTGCGATTATGAGCATAGGAGCCGCCGCTTCGAAGCCTACCCTGCCCTTGATGCCGATTATTGTGTCTCCTACGTGCATATCGCGGCCAATGCCGTACGAAGCGCCGATCGCTTCTACTGCCCTGATGGCTTCGATTCTGTTGTCACAGACCTTGCCGTTCACCGAGCAAATCTCACCGTGGCTGAAGCCTATGCTGAGAATCTCGCTGCCCGACTTGCAGCACTTCTTGAGGTATGCGCTTTCGGGAAGCCCCTGTGTGCTGTCGAGTATTTCTCCGCCGCATATAGAGGTGCCCCAGATGCCTATGTTGTATGAATATTTCAACTTGGTAAAGTCGGCTTTGAAACCATTGGCATTAAGGTAGTCCACTTCTTGCTGGCGGGTCAGGTTACCGTCGCGGGTCAGGGTGACGATCTCCATTTCGGGGCACATCACCAGGAAGGTCATATCGAAGCGCACCTGATCGTTGCCTGCTCCAGTAGAGCCGTGGGCAATTGCATCCGCACCGATTTCCTTGGCATATCGCGCGATGGCAATGCCCTGGAATATGCGCTCGGATGAAACGGAAACGGGATAGGTGCCGTTGCGCAGCACGTTGCCGAATATCATATATTTGAGGCTCTTCTCATAGTATTCCGCCGTTACGTCGAGTGTCACGTAACTTACGGCTCCCAACTTGTATGCGTTTTCTTCGTTGGTTTTGAGCTGCTGTGCAGAGAATCCTCCGGTGTCGGCGCAGGCCGCATAGACTTCGTATCCTTTCTCACGCGCCAGATACATTACCGTATAGGAGGTGTCGAGTCCTCCGCTGAATGACACTACTACTTTCTTTTTCATATTTTCTGTTCGCAAGGGTTATGTATTTCGAGATGTTCCTCAGGGTCGAAGAGCAGACCTGTGCAGATGCACATCTTGTAGTCGTGCTCCTTGAGTATTTCAAAATGGCGGCAGCCTTCGCAGCCTTTCCAGAACTCGGGGTCATCGGTAAGTTCAGAATAAGGAACCGGACGGAACCCGAATTCATAGTTGAGTTTCATAACTGCTGCGCCGGTTGTGATAGAGAATATCTTGGCGTTCGGGTACAGTTTTCGGGAGAGTATGAAGGTCTGCTCTTTTATACGGCGGGCTATGCCCATTCCGCGGAACTTGTGGGCAACTATCAGACCCGAATTGGCTACGAAACTTTTACCGCCCCAGGATTCTATGTAGGAGAAGCCTGCAAATTCGTTCTCCGAGGTGAGCGCGATGACCGCTTTGCCTGCAAGTATTTTTTCGTTTATGTATTCCGGGGTTCTTCTGGCGATTCCGGTTTTCCTTTCTTTTGAAGAAATGAAGATTTCATCACAGATTTCCTGCGCGAATGCGGTGTCGGCTTCTTCCGCGATTCTTACTGTTATTTCATTCATTGTACGATAGAATATTCTTGATTGATGATGTTATTTTTTCCCGTCCGGCATCCTCCCGCAGGATTACGAGAACAGTGTCGTCTCCTGCGATGGAGCCCATTATTCCGCCGATATACGATTCGTCGATGAGAGAGGCGACTGCCGGTGCGAATCCGGGTTTGCAGCGGATTACGCACATCTGTCCGGATACTTCGACGGCCCGGACCATCCCTTTTCTGTTTTCGCGGGTTGGAGTTCCGGCGATTTTGTAGTAAATCTCTCCCCCCTCCCCTGTGAATTTGTATGCACCGAGATCTTTTATATCTCGGGACAGGGTGGCCTGTGTTACGACAATCCCTTTTTCTTTCAATGCGCTTAGGAGTTCTTCCTGGGTGTGAATGCGCTGTGTGGAAAGTATCAGGGTGATGATGTTTTTGCGGTAATTCTTTTTCATTCTTACTTTTTTCCTCTGCAAATATATGAATAATTATTCAATTTTGTATATTATTCTGTATAAATATTCATTTTGTTCGTAGAACCGTCAGGTGTCCCCGGTTAGCGAGGAATTGATTTGCGCCAGCAAATTGTAGTTGACGAGTCTATCGGGCGCACCTGACGGATAGCGAGGAAGGGTTCTTGTGTTTTTATGTGAAAATGTATATCTTTGAAAGATTTATGACAAGAAGGAAAACAGATATATTTCTACAGGGAATCACCATTGAAAACGTGGCCGCAGAAGGCAAAGCCATTGCTCACGTTCATCTCCCCGGGGACGACGGGAACGAACCCGGACGGGTGCTTTTCGTAGAGTTTGCCGTGCCCGGCGATGTTGTGGACGTACGTGTCCTGAAAAAGAAGAAAAACTATCTGGAAGGCCGGATAGAGAAGATAGTCAAACCCTCGCAACAGCGCCTCGAGCCTTTCTGCGGGCATTTCGGAATATGCGGAGGATGCCGGTGGCAGCCTCTCCCCTATTCTCTACAACTGCAGGCCAAGCAACAGCAGGTTTACGACCAGCTGGTAAGGATAGGGCACCTGGATATTCCCGAAATTTCCCCTATCATCGGATCCGACAATACGCGTTATTACCGTAACAAACTGGAATTCAGTTTCTCCTGCAAGAGATGGATACTCGACGGAGAAGATCCCGAGACTCTGACTTCCGATCAGAAATGCGGATTGGGTTTTCACGTAGGAAAGTTCTTCGACAAGGTTCTGGATATCAATCACTGTTATCTGCAGGCAGAGCCCTCGAATGCAATACGGCAGTTTGTCCGCAGTTATGCCCTTGAACATTCCCTGCCCTTCTATGATATACGTGAAAACAGGGGTCTCTTGCGGACTCTCTTTGTCCGTACAACCGAGGCCGGGCAGGTGATGCTGATAGTATGCTTCGCCCATCCCTCTCCCGAAATCCAGCCTATGCTGGAGGCTGTCAAGACCGCCTTCCCTTCAATTTCGAGCCTCTATTACATCGTTAACGAAAAGCTTAACGACAGTATTAGCGATCTGGAGTGCATTCTTTACAGCGGAGCGGACGCCATATACGAAACTATGGAGGACCTGCGGTTCAGAATCGGGCCCAAGTCTTTCTTCCAGACCAACGCTCCCCAGGCCACCAAACTTTACCGTGTCGCACGGGATTTTGCAGCGCTGGACGGCTCTCAGGTCGTGTATGACCTTTACACCGGGACCGGAACAATCGCCCAGTTCGTGAGCCGCAGGGCCGCAAAGGTGATAGGAATAGAATATGTCAGGGAAGCGATTGACGATGCCCGGGTGAATGCCCGCTCGAACGGCATACACAACTGTGAATTTTTTGCCGGAGATATGAAGGATGTGCTCACATCTGCCTTCATAGAAGAACACGGTCGCCCGGACGTTATGATAGTCGATCCTCCCCGCGCAGGAATGCATCCCGACGTAGTGAAGGTGATTCTGGATGCCGCCCCCGGACGCATAGTTTACGTCAGCTGCAATCCGGCCTCGCAGGCACGGGACATCGCTTTGCTGAGTACCCGGTACAGGGTAACCGCAGTGCAGCCTGTGGATATGTTTCCTCATACGCAGCACGTGGAAAACGTATGCAAACTTGAACTGATATGATGATTGTAAACATACTTCTGCTCTTTGCCGGGCTTGCCCTGGTTGTCATTGGTGCCGACGCTCTTGTGGACGGGGCTTCAGGCATTGCCAGAAAGGCGGGAATCAGCGATTTTGTAATAGGGCTTACAATTGTGGGTTTCGGGACTTCCTGTCCCGAGCTGGTGGTCAGTCTCACCGGGGCTCTGGGCGGCAATGCCGACATCTCCGTAGGGAATGTCCTGGGCTCCAATATCTTCAATACTCTTATGATACTCGGCATAACCGCATTGATTCTGCCGGTGGCAATAACGCCCAAGAACAGGAAACTGGACATACCCCTTATGCTGGCCGTATCGGCGATTATGCCGGTTATGTTTTTCCTCGGAGAAATTTCCAGGATTTCGGCAATCGTACTGCTTGCCCTTTTCGTCGCATACATTTTCGTTTGTTTCAAGACGGACAGCGCTCCGCAGGACAATACCCAGGACAGCAATTCCCTGCTTGGAAAGCTCTGCTCCAAAACCTGGGGCGCTGTGCTTCTGATATTCCTGGGACTTGCGGGGCTTGTTGCCGGAGGGCGGCTTTTTGTCGATTATGCTTGTATAATAGCGCGGGCTCTCGGGGTTTCTGACAAGTTCATCGCAGTTACCGTCCTGGCCGCAGGAACATCCCTTCCGGAACTTGCAACTTCGGTGGTTGCAGCCGCAAAACGCAAAGGCCAGCTGGCCCTGGGAAACGTGGTCGGTTCCAACATCTTCAATATTCTCCTTATCCTGGGCGTTTCATCTGTCATTACACCGCTGTCGATGTCAGGGATGGACCCGGTAGATATCATTGTGCTCGCAGTCAGCGCCATTATGCTCCCTCTTTTCGCCTATACCGGCAAGAAAGACAGGCTGGACCGGGGAGAGGGTGTGGTTATGCTCGTGCTGTTTGCGACCTATTACACTTATCTGATTGCTAAAATCTAACCTGATATGTCTGTAGAGATAAAAAAAGTAAATGGAAAGCGGGACTTGCAGAGGTTCCTGCAGTTCCGCCGGGACCTTTTCAAAGGGAATCCCTATTATGTTCCGGCCCTTCTTTTTGATGAGCTCAATACGCTGGACCCCAAACTCAATCCGGCGGCATCGTTCTGCGATTCAGAGCTTTTCCTGGCCTACAAGGATGGGAAACTTGTAGGAAAAATCGCTGCCATCATAAACCATAAGGCCAACGAAAGCTGGAACCATAAGGAGGTCCGCTTCGGCTGGCCTGACTTCATAGACGACCCCGAGGTTAGCAAAGCCTTGATAGACAAGGTCGTCGAATTTGGCAAGGAGCGTGGAATGGATACTGTGGTCGGGCCGTTGGGATTTACCGATTTCGACCCCGAAGGTATGCTGGTGGAGGGCTTCGACAAACTCAGCACAATGGCAATGCTGTACAATCTTCCGTATTATCCCAGGCATTTCGAGACTATGGGTTTCGGTAAGGAGACCGATTGGATAGAATACAAGATATTCATCCCGGATCAGATTCCTGAGCGTTACTTCAGAATGTGCAAGATTGTGGAGGAACGCTCCCACGTCCGCTCAGTGCCTCTGACAAGAGAAAAGATACGGAAGGAGAATTATTCCAGAAAGCTGTTCAACCTGATCAACGAGTGCTACCGGAACTTATACAACTATACGGTGATGCCTGATGATCTGGCCGACAAATACATTGGTTTCTACTTGAATTTCCTTGACCTCAGATACGTTTCAATAATAGAGAATGACAAAAATGAACTTGTAGGTTTCGGAATCTGTATGCCTTCGCTTGCAAAGGCTCTGCAGAAAACTTCGGGAAAGCTGTTTCCTTTCGGTTGGTTCCACATATTAAGGGCAATGAAGGGGATAGGAAACAAGGGGCTGGACCTTTTGCTCATAGGCATCCGCCCCGACTATCAGAACCTGGGCCTGAACTGTCTGCTGATATGCGATCTGTTCACCAAATTCAAGGCCAGCGGTTTTGAGTGGGCCGAGACTCAGGCTATCCTGGAAGACAATCTCGAGAATCAAACCCTTTGGCGCGAATTTGACAAGGAGTGTGCAAAAAGAAGACGCATTTTCATAAAGAAAATATAATTGACGATGGCTGACGGAGTCCGGAATAATTCACTGCTCCCTCCGCTTCCGGAACGGATGAGACCTTCGAACCTTTCGGAGTTCGTGGGTCAGGCACAGCTTGTGGGTCGCAATTCGGTTCTAAGGAGAATGCTGGAATCGGGGAACCTTTCTTCTTTCATACTCTGGGGCCCTCCCGGAGTGGGAAAGACGACCCTTGCCCACATAATTGCCGATTCCTTCGACCGGGAATTCTTTACATTGTCGGCAGTGTCGGCGGGAGTAAAGGATGTGAGGGACGTGATTGACGCTGCAAAGCACAAGTCCCTGTTCAGCGCTTCTGCCGCACCGATTCTTTTCATAGACGAGATCCACCGTTTCAACAAGGCCCAGCAGGATGCCCTTTTGGGCGCAGTGGAGGCCGGGACTGTAATCCTCATAGGTGCAACAACCGAAAATCCTTCCTTCGAGGTCATCACTCCCCTTCTGTCCCGCTGTCAGGTCTTTGTGCTCAAGGAGCTTGGAAAAGACGACCTGACCATTCTTCTGAACCGGGCTCTGAAAGAGGACGTTCTGCTCAAAACCAAAGACATAGAACTCAAAGAGACGGACGCCCTGCTGCGACAGAGCGGAGGTGATGCCCGTAAACTGCTCAATATCCTTGAACTGGTCATAGATTCCAACGCGGGTAAACAGAAAATTGTCATCGACAATGCGTGCGTTTCGGAATGCCTTCTAACCAGTACAGCCATATACGATAAGGGCGGAGAAATGCATTTCGACATAATATCCGCCTACATAAAATCCATCAGGGGGTCGGATCCCAACGCCGCCCTGTACTGGCTGGCCCGGATGCTTGACGGTGGCGAGGATCCGCTGTTCATTGCCCGCAGGCTTTGCCTTAGCGCTTCCGAAGATGTAGGGCTTGCGAATCCCAACGCCTTGCTGCTGGCAAACGCCACTTTCCAGGTCGTTCACAACATAGGTATGCCCGAGGCTCGTATTCCGCTTGCCGAATGCACGGTTTATCTGGCCAGCTCGCCCAAGAGCAATGCTTCGTATCTGGGAATAGAAAAAGCCCTGCAGGCAGCCAGGGACGGGAAAGGGTATGCAGTCCCGATGCATCTGCGCAATGCCCCAACCTCGCTTATGGCCGAATTGGGATATTCCGACGGATACAAGTATGCCCACGATTTTCCGGGTCATTTCGTAGATCTGGAGTTCCTGCCCAAGGAACTGGAAGGAACCGTTTTTTATGAACCGGCCCCGAATGCTCAGGAGAACAAACTGAAGGCCTATCTTGAAGCCTGCTGGCCCAAATACTATCCAGTAAAGAAATGAAAAGGGCTGCTTTCATAACCGCTTCCCTTGCGCTGCTGGTATCCTGCAGTACGGTGAAACTCGGCCCCGGTGAGTACGCTCTGCAAAAAAGCAAAGTGGTTGTGGAAGGCGGGCAGCTGCCCGCCTCGAGCATTCTTCCTTACGTTCGCGCTGCAGAAAAATACTCTCCCGAAACAGTAAACGCGTCGATTCTCAACATAGACAATCACCTTAAATTCCTGGGGTATTACAATTCACAGATATCTCCCGATGTGAAATTCGACGGAAAGAAAGCAAGAGTGACCTATACCGTGAAACCGCAGGGGCGTCTGGTAATAGACAGCATTGTTTTCCGCGTTCCGGCAGACAGCTCATTCCTGGCCGATTTCAATGCCGATACCGCAAACGTCTCCATCAGGAAAGGTGATTTCCTTTCAGAGAGCAGCCTGATTTCAGAAAGTGACAGGAGCGCTTCTTTTTTAAGGAACAGAGGGTACTACGGTATCGACAAGAACAGTTTTTCCTTTGTCGCAGATTCACTCTCCTCAGATGGAAAAGTCACTCTCGAATACAAGATCGAGTCAGCAGTTACACCCTTACGATATCACATAGGCGAGGTGAGGATATCCTATCCCCGGGACTTGAAATTCAATGACGGCATTCTGCGCGATTTGAACAGCATCCACCCCGGTGACCCATATTCCGACAAAGCCGTGAACGTTGCATACAACAGGTTCTCTACATTAAAGTTGTTCAATACGGCAAACGTGAATATGACTCCTTCCAAGAAGGATAGCGCTGCCGTTGACTGTTATGTGTCCCTGTCTCCCGGCGAGCTTCAGGGATTCAGGTTCAACCTCGAGGCTTCAATAAACTCTACCGGACTGTTCGGCATCTCACCTCAGGTTTCCTACTTCAACAAGAATATATTCAACGGCGGCGAGTGGCTCGACGTTGCTTTCAACGGAAACTTTCAGAGACGGTTTACGGATCCAGTCACTTCCAATGAATTCGGAATAAATGCATCTCTTAGCCTGCCGAAATTCCTTGGTCTGCCCTACTCCGCATTCAAGGACGGAAACATTCCCAGAACCGAGTTCAAGGCTTCCTTCAATTATCAGTCCCGACCGGAGTACAGCCGTAGGATTCTTTCCTTCAACTACGGCTACAATGGGGTTTACAACAATGGCGGGACATTTCTGACCTACAAGTTCAATCCTTTGAAGGTAAGCACGGTGAAGATGGGCAGTATGAGTGAACAGTTTGCCGAGGAGATTTCCCGAAATCCGATGTTTCTTTATACCTATACCAACCATATTGACATAGGTGTAGGGGGAAACATATATCTGAGCGATTCTCCCCTGCTGAACCCAAAGGAGACATACGGTTATCTGAGAGCTTCCCTGGCTTTGTCCGGGAATCTGATAAGCGCATTCAACTCTCTGATGCCCGTGGACGAACAGGGCGTCCGCCTTCTGTTCGGATTGCCTTATTCCCAGTATGCAAAGGCGGAAGTCCAGCTCGGAAAGACCTGGCGGCTTGGGAACGACCGGCAGAGTGCTGTTGCAACACGTATCGTTCTCGGGGTAGGCAAAGGGTATGGAAATTCTTCCAGCATGCCTTATGAGGAGCAATTCTTCTGTGGAGGTGCAAATTCAATGAGGGCCTGGCAGGCAAGATCCCTGGGTCCCGGCAGAAATGCTGGTTACGGCAGCATATTCAGCATTCCCAGCCAGACCGGGGACGTCAAGATGGAGTTTGACGTGGAATACCGGTTCCCTATTGTATGGAAGCTCTATGGCGCTCTTTTTGCCGAAGCAGGAAACGTGTGGCTATTAAGCGGCCAGGATCTTTTCACCAAGTCATTCTACAAGGAATTCGGAATTGACTGGGGACTTGGTCTCCGACTGGATATAGATTTGATTGTCCTGCGGCTCGATGCCGGATTCAAGGTTCACGATCCGGCCGGAGAGATGACCTGGCGCGGCCCTGCCCAATGGTTCAAAAGGGACGGCTTCGGAATCCAGTTCGGAGTGGGATATCCTTTCTGATTTTTAAGTTCTATGACTGCAAATGAGATAAAAATGGTGCGTTCCCTGTCGCAGAAGAAGTTCCGCGACCGGTATGGGATGTTTGTAGTGGAGGGTAAAAAACTGGTGGCCGAGGCCCAGGCTTGCGGGCTGGATATAGTGGATATATATACCGAAGAGAATGTGGGGCCTGAGACGATGGCCAGAATCAGCTCAATGAACTCGCCGTCACCGATTGTGGCCGTAGTGCGCAAACCGTCCTTAAAAGGGCTGGAAAAGCCGTATAACGGGCTTTATCTTGCTCTTGATGCGGTACGGGATCCGGGAAATCTCGGAACTATTATAAGGATTGCCGACTGGTTCGCCCTGGACGGAGTGATTGCTTCGGAAGATACTGCGGAGCTGTTCAATCCCAAGGTGCTGCAGGCATCTATGGGCTCGGCTTTCAGGGTAAAGTTTGTCCGTTGCGATCTTCAGAAGGCCCTCTCAGAATTCAGGTCCTGCGGGATACCGGTCTACGGAACATTCCTTAGCGGTGAAAACATCTACAAGGGGGCATATCCCAAGGATGCTGTGATTGTAATGGGAAACGAAGCAAACGGTATCAGTGATTCCGTTGCCTGCGGGATTGACCGCCGCATTACAATTCCTTCCTTCGGGTCACCCACCGAGTCCCTCAATGTAAGTGTTGCTACGGCAATCTGCGTGTCAGAATTCAGACGATGAGAAAACAGATAATATATCAGGTTCTGCCGAGGCTTTGGAAGAACGGCAAGTTTTCGGACTGGAACAATGAATCCTTCGGCTACCTGCATTCCCTGAGTGTGGACTATATCTGGTTTACCGGGATTATCCGTCACGCAAGCGGGAAGGAATGGGTAAAAGGGAACCCCGGCAGCCCCTATTCAATCTGCGATTATTACGATGTGAATCCCTATCTGGCCGACAATCCCGACAACCGTATGGCAGAGTTCGAGGCCCTGGTTGAGAGAACTCATAAATCCGGGTTCAAGCTGTTGATAGACTTCGTTCCCAATCACGTCAGCAGGGATGGGGCCAGCGGTATCCCCACCTGCGGATATTGCGACTATGACTGGACCGACACCCTGAAGATAGACTATTCGCATCCCGATACCCGTCCGAAACTTTTGGAGATTCTGGATTTCTGGGCGTCAAAGGGCGTGGACGGGTTCCGTTGTGATATGATAGAGATGGTTCCGGCGGATTTTCTCCAATGGGCCATATCAGGAATAAAGGAGAAGTATCCGGAGATTATTTTCATAGGAGAAGCCTACGGCCGTCAGAACTACCCCTTGTATCTGAAGGATGTCGGGTTCGACCTTATCTACGATAAATCCGGCTTTTATGATTCGGTCAGGTCGATTCAGAAAGGAATGACGGCCGAGGCCCTCACCTGGAACTGGCAGAGTCTAGGGGATATGCAGGAGGGAATGCTCGATTTCCTGGAGAATCACGACGAACAGAGATGCGCCTCCCCTGCTTTTGCCGGCAGTGCCGACCGATGCTACGCCGCTCTTGCGGCAGGAACCCTGTTCAACAATGCTTCCTTTATGCTGTATGCGGGTCAGGAGTGCGGGGAGCAGGCATTGCAGAACGCCGATTTCCGTACCTCCATCTTCAATGTGGACAGGCCTGCCTCTCTCCTTTCCCCCGACGAAGCGGTGCTCGAACGCTACCGGCATACCCTCGCTCTGGCGGCCAGTCCCATCTTCCGGGAAGGCCGGAACTGGGACTTATGCTACTGCAACGCAGATTCTCATGGCTTCAACCCTAAGGTTCATTTCGCATTCCTGAGGATGCTGGACTCCCGGGCCGTACTGGTTGTGTGCAACTTCAGCAACTATGACAGTACTATGAGGGTGAAAATACCGGAAGAGACCGGACTTTCGCCCGGCCTCTTCGAACTGAATGTCCCTGCGTGGGACTATGTTACCATTCAAGTATTTTCTTGAAATCGTATTCTGCAGGATTCTCTACTATTGCCTTGGCGGCTTCGTAGTCGGCCTCGGTGACATAGTGGCAGATATGGTTGTAGTAATTCCGGGCGATTCCGCCGTTGATGTCAACTCTGCGGGGAGGAATCTTTCCCTCTGCATTCTGAAGGTCCTTAAGGTAGAGAGGCTTTGCCGTGCCATAGGCATCGACGAATACCATACATCCGGTCTCTCCCTTGGTAAAAAGTTCGTACGCGCCCATTGCTAACCTTGAGCAATAGCTTAGGTCAAATGCGATAGGATCCTGACAGCGAACGTCGTAGCCAATCTCAACGGGACGGGTCTTAACCTTCATTCCCAACTTCTTGAACTCTTTTTCGAGAAGCTCGTTGAAGAGTACGGCCTTGCTGATTTTGCCAAGTTCGGGGTGTCCGTGTTCGTCGTAGGTCATATGAACTCCGGTAGCCTTGATATCCTCGGCGTCCAGGTCGTGGAATACGCCTTCGGCAACCACTACGGTACCATAGTTTATTCCGAGAAGCTTACGCTTTACGATTGCGGAAATGGTAAGCTTTATGATCTTGTCGACTGTAATCCGGGTGTTGGAGAACATTTCCGGGATAATGGTCATAGGGCAATGCGTAGCCTCACCGATTCCGAGAGCCAGATGTCCGGCACTGCGTCCCATAGCTGAAATGAGAAGCCAGTTTCCGCTGGTTCTTGCATCTTCATAGATAGTGCGGGCGATATGCGCTCCCTCATCCTTGGCGGAATTGAATCCGAAGGTGGGAGTGTTGTCCGGCAGCGGGAGATCGTTGTCTATTGTCTTGGGAACGTGAATGTTGCTGATGGGGTATTTCTTTGCCTCGAGGAACTTTGCAATGCGGTTTGCCGTAGATGCGGTATCGTCTCCTCCTACGGTTACCAGAAGCCTGATGTTGTTTGTCTTGAAGAGTTCGAGGTTGAAATTCTTTTCGAAGTCTTCGTCCGTAGGTTTGAAGCGGCTCATTTCAAGATAGGAGCCTCCGCGGTTGAAATAGGCGTCGGCCTTGAAGAAATCGAGGTCTTCGGTACGGGGGTTGGGATTGAAAAGACCGCTGTACCCGCCGTGGAGTCCGATAACTCTGTAACCGTTTGAAAGGAAGGTCTTTGCGACCGAGCAAACGACGGTGTTCATTCCGGGAGCCGGACCGCCGCCGCACAAAATGATGATAGAATCTTTCATATCGCGATATTAAGGTTTATTCGTGCTTACAAAATTAGAACTTTTTCGGCATTTTTCCTATATTTGTAAGTTATGTTGGATGAAAGCAAAGACATACTCAGAATTGAAGAACTGAGGGCTGTACTGCGCGAAAATTCGCGTCGTTATTACGTAGACAACAACCCTCTCATAAGCGATTTCGAGTACGATTCCCTGATGCGGGAACTGGAGGACCTGGAGGCTCTATATCCTGAGCTTGCCACTCCGGACTCCCCTACCCGCAAGGTGGGTTCCGATCTTCAGACTCCGGGCTTTGGGGAAAACGCCGAATCCGGCATAAGGATGGATTTCGTGCAGCGTCCACACCGCTATCCTATGCTCTCGCTGGCAAACACATATTCGATTTCCGAAATTGAGGAATTTGCCGCCAGAGCCGACAAAATGCTCGGAAAGGGTTTCACATATTGTATGGAACTCAAGTTCGACGGCACTGCCATCTGTCTTACATACAGGAACGGGGAACTTTACAGGGCCCTTACCAGAGGCGACGGTGTTCAGGGCGACGACGTTACACGCAACGTCCTGATGATACCCGGCATCCCGCACAAACTCCGGGGTGACTATCCCTCCGATCTGGAGATTCGAGGTGAGATTCTGATGCCTTACAAGGATTTCGAAAGACTCAACGCCGAACGCGAAGAAGCAGGAGAAATCCCTTTTGCAAACCCCCGAAACGCCGCTTCCGGTTCTCTTAAGCTGATGGACCCGAAGGAGGTGGCACACCGCGGACTCTGCTGTACGCTGTACCATATTCCCGCACAAAGCGTTACTTTCTCAACCCACGACGAGGCCCTGAATTCGGCGGCCGGGTGGGGATTGCCCGTTTCGGACAAACGAAAAATCTGCACCGATATAGCCGGAATCAAGGAGTATATCGACTTCTGGGACAAGGAACGCCGCTTCCTTCCCTACGCTACCGACGGAATAGTAATCAAGATAAACGAGCTCGAGGCCCAGAGAACTTTGGGTTATACTTCAAAATCGCCCCGCTGGGCAGTAGCGTTCAAATTCAAAGCCGAGCAGGCCTGTACGCGCTTGAATTCCATCGATTATCAGGTAGGACGTACAGGCGCGGTGACTCCGGTCGCAAATCTGGAACCGGTGCTGCTGTCGGGAACGGTAGTCAGGCGCGCTACCCTTAACAATGAAGACCAGATGGCTCTGCTCGACATCCGGGTAGGTGATTACGTTTATGTGGAGAAGGGAGGAGAAATTATCCCAAAGATTACCGGGGTGGATTTCTCCAGACGGGCAGAGGGCCTTGTGCCCCCCGTCTTCCCTACAGTATGTCCGGACTGCGGAGCAGCGCTGGTAAAAAAGGACGGAGAAGCCAAATCCTTCTGTCCAAATACTTATTCCTGCCCCCAACAGATCAAGGGCCGCATCCTGAACTTCATGAGCCGGAAGGCGATGAATATAATAGGGGGAAAATCTCTGGTCGACCAGCTTGTAAATAAAGGGCTTGTAAAGTCGCCCGCAGACCTTTTCTCCCTCACCAAATATGAACTTCTGTCGCTTGAAGGCTGGAAAGAAAGATCGGCAGAAAGATTCCTCGCTTCCCTGCAGGAATCCAAACAGGTCGGTTTTGAAAGGGTACTGTATGCGTTGGGCATTCCTTTCGTCGGAGAAACCACGGCCAAAACCCTTGCCAGACATTTCAAGTCTATCGACAAGCTTATGGCAGCGGACCGTCAGGAACTCGAGGATGTCAGCGATGTGGGTCCGGTAATTGCCCCCTCGGTAATAGGGTTCCTCAGTGATCAATCGCATAGGGAGGAAATCGGGAGTATGCGCGCGTACGGTCTCAGATTCGAGGTATCACGGGAATCGGGACTGCTTTCCAACGCCTTGGAAGGCAAGACAATTGTAATATCCGGGAATTTCAGTGTTTCCCGGGAACAGATTAAAGAATTGATAGGACTGCACGGAGGAAAGAACAGCGGATCTGTAAGTGCAAAAACTTCATTTCTTCTGGCCGGAGAAAAACCCGGGCCTGAGAAACTCAAGAAATGCGCACAATTGCAGATTCCCGTTTTGGACGAGGCCGCATTTAGGGCAATGCTGCCTGAGGGCGAAACCATCAGCACGACACCCCTCCGACAGATTGTAAGTGAACCTACCTTATTTTAGCTATGAGTAAGTATTCGGAATTCAGCGAACAGGACTGGGCTCTCATAAAAAAAGAATATGAGATCCTTAAGGAACTTGCAAAGAAGCGCTGCGCAAGTGCCGAGGAGTTCAAGGTTGTAAAGAAGGCTTACGACTTTGCCAGTGCCGCACACAAAAACGTGCGCAGGCGTTCCGGAGAGCCGTATATAATTCATCCCATAAGAGTCGCCAGAATATGTATCGAGGAAATTGGTCTGGGATACAAGTCCATTGCGACGGCACTTCTGCACGATGTGGTAGAGGACACTGACTATACCGTGGACGATATCCGCAATCTTTTCGGGGACAAGATAGCATCATTGGTGGACGGGCTTACCAAAATCAAGAGTGTGCTCGACGCCGAGAGAAAGAAAGAATCGAACGAGAGCCTGCAGGCCGAGAATTTCAGACGGATTCTGCTCACCCTCAACGATGACGTGAGAGTTGTGCTGATAAAACTGGCCGACAGGCTGCACAACTGCCGCACCATTGAGTTCATGCCGGAACACAAGCGGGATAAGATTCTCGCAGAGACAATGTATATCTTTATCCCTCTTGCGAACCGTCTGGGATTTTATGCCGTAAAGAGTGAGATGGAGAACATCTTCCTTAAATATACCGATCCGGAGGCTTACAACGACATCAACAACCGCATAAACGAGAATGTAAAAGTTAGAGGCCGCCAGGTCGATGACTTCATCGTACCCATAGAAGATATGCTGCGGTCCGAAGGTTTCAGCTTCGAAATCAAGAAGCGTATAAAGACTCCGTATTCGGTCTGGCGGAAGATGAACAATAAGAAAATCTCGTTCGAAGAGATTTACGACATTTATGCCGTAAGAATTGTCTTCGAACCCAGAGACACCAGCAAGGATATTGAAAAAGAAAGGTCTGACGCCTTTTTCATATATTCAAAGATTCTGAAACTCTACAATGCCAACCCCAATCGCTACCGCAACTGGATAAGCAACCCAAAGACCAACGGGTACGAAGCGCTGCACTGT
The DNA here is from genome assembly GCA_045599225.1 of Candidatus Cryptobacteroides sp. GTDB lineage: Bacteria > Bacteroidota > Bacteroidia > Bacteroidales > UBA932 > Cryptobacteroides. The sequence continues at coordinate 21,998 of JAZRVN010000049.1, read as the reverse complement.
ACCTTGATGAGCCGTGCAGGCTTCTGGATTGAGGTTCAGATACGTTCCCGCAGAATGGATGACATTGCGGAGAAAGGAATTGCCGCACACTGGACATACAAACAGGAAGGTTATACCGGAGAAAACGATTCGGAAGTCGACCGCTGGCTGTCAAAAGTACAGGAGACCCTTGTAAACCACGATTTGAATGATTACGGTTTTCTGGATCTTATCCATACCGACCTTGTAAGCCGTGAGATGTATGTCTTCACACCGAAGGGAGAGCAGAAGACAATTCTTTTCGGGGCAACCGCTCTGGATTTCGCATACCTTATTCACACCCATATCGGACACACTGCCGTTGCCGCCAAGGTGAATATGAAACTTGTTCCCCTTTCGTACGTACTGCATTCGGGCGATCAGGTAGAGATTATTACCCTGAATTCGGCAAGACCCGAGAAGGAATCCCTGAAATATCTGAAAACCAGGCACGCCAGAGCTCAGGTGATAGACTATTTCAGATCTTTCAAACAGGATATTGTCGCAGAGGGGAAACGGATTTATGAAAATACGCTGAAGGACTTCGGAATCAAGGATTCCAAGGATCTTCGGAAACAATTCCTGGACTTTGTCCAAAGCGCAGATTTCGACGAAGTATATTTCAAAGCCGGACTCGGCATAGTTGACGAAAGTGTTTTCAAGATTATACTCGGAGATGCCAATCCATCCCGCCAGATAGACAGCGGAGGACTTAAATATGTGCTTGCCACCTGTTGCAAACCTATCCCCGGAGATGCCGTGATAGGAATCAAGGACCAGATGGGAGTTGTGCACATACATAGAAAATCCTGCTCTCACGCGGCAAATATCGCAACCAAATTCGGGGATATGCTTGTACCGGCCCATTGGCCCGACCTGGAACATAACTTTCACGCACGCCTGGCCATAAACGGAATCGACAGGCTTGGTCTTCTGAACGAGATATCCCATTTCATTTCGTTGAATATGGGTGTGAATATGAGAAGAGTTTCAATGGGCTCGGACAATGGTATTTTCGAAGGTGAAATTTATATTGACGTCAGAGACAAAGCAACTCTCGACACCCTTATCGACGGCCTTAAAAGGATTCAGGGGGTCAACGACGTGCATAGGATAGAAATATGAAAAAGAGCAGTCTTCTCCCGATACTGGCCTGCGCGGCAGTGTTTGTCCCTTTGATATTCACTCCGTCCTGCGCCAATACCACCCAGGCACCTACAGGAGGCCTGAAAGATACCATTCCACCTGTAATCCTTAGCGTAACTCCCCCGTCGGGCGGTGTAAACGTTCCGCTCACAGGTATGAAATTCGTCCTTGAATTCAACGAATTCTCTACGGTGAAAACACAGAACAACATTGTGGTGTCCCCTTCTCTTCCGCATCCTCCCAAATGTGTGGTCAGAGGTAAGAATATCATTGTTTCTTTTGAGGATACTCTTTCCGGGAACACGACCTACTCGATATCCTTCGACAAGGCAATCGGAGATTTGAACGAAGGAAATCTCATTCCCGGCTACACCTATGTGTTCAGTACCGGCAGCTGTGTGGATTCGATGTACGTTACGGGAACTGTCAGAGATTCCAAGAAGATGGAACCGGTCAAGGACGCTGTAGTGATGTTCTATAAGGACCTGTCGGATTCGGCGCTTTTCAAGTCGAAGCCATATGCCTATACCAAGACCGACGAATGGGGTTATTTTTCAATGGCCTATCTGGAAGATACCCTTTACAGGGTGTATGCAATGGCTGATGCAAACAATAATCTGATGTATGATGCCGAGGCCGAGGATGTGGGATTCATTCCGGGAACCTTGCGTCCCGTGACAAAGGTTACCGACAGTCTTCCCGACATTATGAAGTTCGATCCGAAGGATACCGTAAACTGTATGTCCCGAAAATCGCAGCACGAAATAGTACTCTTCCGGGAGAAGGCGACGAAACAGTATATTGAAAGTTCCGAAAGGCTTTCCGAGAAATCGGCGAAAGTGAAATTCTTCGCCCCCAACGCCTGGATAGATTCCGTATGGGTTCCCGGGTTCACTGCCGACCGTCTGATTACCCAGCTCAATTCCGAGCAGGATGAGCTCAAAATTTGGATAAACGATCCTGTTTCATACGACGATACGATGCATCTGTTCGTAGCCTACAGAAAAACCGGGAGTGACAATTCCCTGAAGGCCGACCTGGAGCATCTGAAGCTGTTGCTTTTGGATTCCAACGGAAAACCTGTGAAGAAAAAAGCTCACCAGACTGTGGAGAAGTCGGACACCGTCTGCAAACTGACTCTTACTGCCGATCCGAAACAGGTAGAAGATGACGGAGTAATCCTGTCTTTCGACAAGCCGATCATATATGAAAATTTTGCAGACATAAGTTTCACCCAGCTGAACGCCCGTCAGGAAGAGGAAAAGGTGCAATTCAGGATTGAAGCCGACAGCACTTCCCTGCTGCGTTATATCCTTCGGCCGGAAAAAGAGCTTGAACAAGGGATAGATTATTATGTGAATCTCCCGTATCAGGCATTCCGTGACATCGACGGATTCTATTCCGATTCCTTGAAAACAAAGTTCACTCTCCCGAATAAGGAAACTATGAGCAGCATTGCGCTGAACGTGGATGGAACGGACGGAGCTGTGTACAATATAGAATTGCTCGACAAAAATGCTTCCAAGGTTATAAAGGATTTCTGGATAAGCGAAGACGGCACTTATACAGTATATTATCTGGATAAGGGAGAATATTGCATTAGGATAACCCGGGATGAGAACGGTAACCGAAAAGTCGATACGGGATCTGTACTGGAAGGTCGCTTGCCCGAGAAAGTGCGGTTTTTCAAAATTGACGATGTAAAGGAAATCCCTGTTCCGGAAAACAGTGAGGTTGAACAGAAACTCGACCTCAAGGAAATTTTCAAAGACTGATGAAAAAAACAGTTCTGCTCATATTTTTGTCTGTTCAGACCGTTTGCCTTGCTCAGAATGCCGATTCTCTCGGCGTTCCCCGGTTCGATGAGGCTTATCTGGACACTGTAGTCCTGGCCAAGCCTCAGCTCAACAATTATTCTATGATAGGGGTCAATTATGGCGTGAATTTCTGCGGAGCCTATCTGAACCCGGAATTCCCTCAGAAATGGTTCTTCACCCCAGGGTATTATTCGGTAATGTTCTCTCACTATGAGAAACTTTTCGACTATCTCCCCTATTTCGGTTTTACTGTGGGTCTGGCGTACGGTCGACAGGGCTATGAATTCGACAAGGACAAGGAAACAGGCATCCCTGTGCGAACCATACGTGGAGCCGAGAAATGCATCACGGACATTATCGAAGTCCCGTTCCTTATCGACGGGCATTTCGATGCCGACAGGGTCAGGATTATGATGAATGCCGGGATGTACGGCGGTTATCGCACGAAAATGCAGCGTTGGGGCAATGTCGACGATGCTCTTTTGAACAATTTCGACGCTACCGATATCCGCTGGGATTATGGCATTATGGCAGGTGCCGGGCTCGGCTATGCGCTGGATCCGTTTGAATTCCACATCCGGGCTCTGTTCCGGATGTCCTGGAATTACTTTATCAAACCCGACTATCTGAGCAATGAAAAGTACTATTTTACTTCTCCTATGGGTGTAGTCGTGCAGTTCGGTGTGTATTATCAGCTGACAAAACGCCGCGGTCGTACGAGCCGGGATTTGCGCAAGGCTGCAAAACAATACGTTTTTGGCAATGAAGACAATTGAAGTCAATGTCGGAGGAGTGCTCATCGGGGGGTCGAATCCTGTTGTGGTTCAGACAATGTGCAATACGCACACCGATGACATAAAGGCTACGGTTGCGCAGTGCAGGGAACTTTCGCTCGCAGGCGCGCAGCTCGTACGGATTACGGTGCCGGGAAGGCAGAACGTCGCGCAGGTTAAGGCTATTCACGATGAGCTGCGCGCCGGGGGAATACTTACCCCTTTGGTTGCCGACATTCACTTCAGCAGTGAAACTGCCATCGAGGTGGCCCCTTTTGTCGAGAAGGTGCGCATAAACCCGGGCAACTTTCATCCCGACCATCGACAGGCCTGCCTGCAATTCCGCCGTTTGCTGGGCGTGTGCAGTGAATGCGGTACCGCAATCAGAATCGGCCTTAACCACGGGTCTCTGGGCAGTTATATCACCAATCTGTACGGAAATACCCCTTATGCAATGGCAAAAGCGGCTATGGAGTGGATTCAGATTTGCCGTGAAGAGAATTTCCGCAAGGTAGTAGTGTCGCTCAAATCCAGCAATACCGTAACTATGGTGAATGCCTACCGGGAGCTTGCAAAAATGGAAGAAGAGCAGTTCGGTGAAGTTTTCCCCTTCCACGTTGGAGTAACCGAAGCCGGCAATGCCGACAGCGGCCGAATCAAATCCTGTGTAGGAATCTCCACATTACTGCAGGAAGGCATAGGCGATACCATAAGGGTATCCCTTACCGAGCCCCCTGTGAACGAGCTCGAACCGGCCCGTTTCATAGCCGGCTACTCCCCTGCTTCTTCCGACCGCACAAGCCTGATGGGCGCTTCCTGCTACTGGGGCCCGAAACTGCTGAACCGGGAAATCGATGAAATCCCTGCCGATGCCCGGGTTTCGAAATATCTTGCGGATGAAATAATGCAGGCGGCCCGACGCCGATTCTACAAGCCAGAGTATATTGCCTGCCCGGGATGCGGAAGAACAATGTATGACCTTCAGGCCGCATTCGAGGAAGTGAAGGCAAGGACCTCGCATCTTAGCAATGTCGTGATTGCCGTTATGGGATGCATTGTGAACGGTCCCGGGGAAATGGCCGATGCCGACTGGGGATACGTTGGAGAAGGTGCCGGAAAGGTAAGCATCTATAAAAAAAATGTGCCCGTTCTCAGGCACATCCCTCAGGAAGAAGCAGTGGACAGACTGTTGGAACTTATCGAAGCGAAGCGATAACGGTCTCACAAGCCCGGGTGACTTCTCCTGTTTCAACCTTGATTTCCGCATCCAAAGGCAGAAACAGGTCGATTCTCGAGCCGAACTTGATTATTCCGCACTGATTGCCGGCACGGACCTTCAAGGCCGGTTTGGAGTAGTTTACGATCCTTCTGGCGAAGGTTCCCGCCAGCTGTTTGAAAAATACTTCCGTTCCATCCGCCGTACGTATTGCAGTGCAACTGTGCTCATTCTCTTCCGATGCCTTGGGCTTGAATGCAAGCCAGTGTTTCCCGGGATGGTACTTGTAATAGGTCACAACCCCGTCGACCGGCCAGAAATTGGCGTGCATATCGAAGAAATTCATATAAACCGAAACCTGAATACAGTTCCGCTTCAGGTATTCCTTTTCGTAACATTCCTTTATTATGACAACCTGTCCGTCGGCAACGGAAGTCACATCTTTGTCATTCCCCTGTGCCTCCCTCCGTGGAATGCGGAAAAAAAAGGTGACCATAATTCCCAACCAGACAAAGAAAAGACTGATGAGCCAGCTGAGCCAGACAATAGGAATGAATTTAAGCGATGCAATGGAAAAAGCCAGGCTGCAAAGCAGTACGGAAATCACCTCGGGATATGAATTGCGGTCGATTTTCATTATATGAAATTGAATATAGACAGATAGATTGCACCTAACGGAATAGCCACAAGGGAACTGTCGAAACGGTCGAGATATCCACCGTGCCCCGGAATAAGATTTCCTGAGTCCTTAACCCCGTAGCGTCTTTTCCACATGGATTCCACCAGATCTCCGCATACGCAGGCGGCTGGAACAAGCACGCCCAATGCGATACAGTGTGCCGGGGGGAATTCAAGCATAGAGCAGAAATAAAGGACAACGGACGTAACTGTTCCCATTGCAATGCTTCCCCAAAAGCCCCACCAGGATTTCTTGGGAGAAATTCCGGGTGCAAGTTTGCGTGCCCCGGGTTTCTGACCGAATAAGGAACCGAGGCAGTAGGCTCCTGTGTCGGACAACCATATCAGGATAAAAAAAGACAATATGAGCTTGCAGCTGTACTGCCCGTCAATGAATAGAATAAACGGGCTGAGCGCGATGGGAAGGTCAATGTACAAAAGGGCCGTATATATCGGCATAAGCCTGTCCATCTGCTCGATTTTCCCGATAAAAATGCAGGATAGCGGAATAGCGAGAACCGGAACAAGTGAGAGTGCGGCCCAACGAATCCCAATATCGCCAAGGCAGTAGAGAGTGATAACTGCCATAAGCACAAATCCGGCAATTTTTGCCAGGATGCGTTGGACCTGCATACAGCCCTTTCCGAGTGTCAGATTCAGGAACTCCTCGGTGGCTCCTGCCATTATGACCATCATAAGGCAGAATGCACCAAGTCTGAACATCAGGGCTGACACCATCACTGCAACGAACAGCGCACCGTAGAAGGTTCTTTTTTTCAGGTCACTGTTCATCGGCGGCAGTCTCTTCGGGTTTAAGCCTTTCTTCTCCGTGTTTTCCGGCTTTCGGACCAAGTTCCGCTTCCATATCTTCGGCGGTGATAACCTCCTTCTCTACAAGCATCTGAGCGAGGCGGTCAAGTGAGTTGCGATGCTCCTCGAGTATAGAGCGGCATTTCCCGGTAACATCATCTACAATAGCCTTTGCTTCCTCGTCTATGAGCTGTGCGGTTTTCTCGCTGTAGGGTTTGGTAAGTTCATATCCTCTTGCTCCGGTAGAATCGTAGAATGATACGTTTCCAATCTTTTCGCTCATTCCGAAATAGGTAACCATTGCATAGGCCATTCTGGTCATTCTCTCAAAATCGCTGAGGGCTCCGGAACAAGGTATTCCGTTGTTGGCCATTTCCTCTGCTACGCGACCTGCAACCAGCATGCACATTTCGTCCATCATTTCCGTCTTGGACTGGGTAACCTTTTCGTCAGGCAAAGACCAGGTTATTCCCAATGCCTGCCCTCTGGGGATGATGGTCACTTTAAGCACGGGGGCACAACCCTCGAGCAACCATCCGGTAAGAGCGTGTCCCGCCTCGTGATAGGCCGTAAGCCTTTTCTCTGCGGGAGACATAATGGTCTTCTTTCGCTCGATTCCGCCTACGATGCGGTCGGCGGCATCCATAAAATCCTGCTCGGTTACACTCTTATGGTTCTTGCGGGCAGCGGTAAGGGCTGCCTCATTGCAAACATTGGCAATGTCGGCGCCCGAGAATCCGGGAGTATGCTTGGCTACCTTGTCAAGGTCGAAGTTGCTGTCGAGTTTGATATTCTTCAGATGGACCTGAAATATCTCCTTACGTTCGTTAAGGTCGGGAAGCGTAACGTGAATCTGCCGGTCAAATCGTCCCGCTCTCATAAGAGCCTTGTCGAGGATATCGGCCCGGTTGGTGGCGGCTAGCACAATGACACCGCTATTGCTGCCGAATCCGTCCATTTCCGTAAGCAGCTGGTTCAGAGTATTCTCACGCTCGTCGTTTGAAGAAAAGCCTGCGTTCTTGCCACGGGCCCGGCCCACTGCGTCAATCTCATCGATGAATACAATGCAGGGGGCTTTTTCTTTTGCCTGAGCGAACAGGTCGCGTACTCTCGATGCTCCCACACCCACGAACATTTCAACGAAATCGGAACCGCTAATCGAGAAGAAAGGTACGTTGGCCTCTCCGGCAACGGCTTTGGCAAGCAGAGTCTTTCCCGTACCCGGAGGCCCCACAAGAAGAGCGCCCTTTGGAATCTTGCCTCCCAAACTGGTGTATTTGCCCGGACTCTTAAGGAAATCGACAATTTCCATAACCTCTTCCTTTGCCCCGTAAAGACCTGCAACATCCTTGAAGGTTACGTTCACCTTGTTCTTGTCTGTAAGTTTGCCGGTGGACTTTCCTACATTGAAAGGATTCATTCCTCCCGCACCGGGGCCTCCCGGACCCCTGTTTATTCCCCGGAACATCCACACCCAGAACAGTACGAGCAGAAGAATCGGAAAAACCCACTGCAGAACATTGTCCAATATCTTGGAGTCATTTTCAATGATAATTTTAACCGGCAGCGCATTGTCCTGAACCAGTTTTTCATTGAGAGCCGCGAACTGGGCCTCGGGGTCGAACTTGGTAGAAGTGAGGAAGAAAAAATGAGGGGATTTGGCAGGAACCTGTTTGCCCGGGAAAAGCTCCTTGTATTTATCCAGGCGGTCGGGATAAATGGTGACCGTCCCTTTGAAATCATTTCTCACGAAATGAATGTCCTTTACGTCGGCGGATTCAATCATCGATTTTACCTGGTCCCATTCTATTTTCTGGGCAGGAACACTCTTGGTGTTGAAGAACATCCATATTATCCCGGCGATGAGCGGGATGTACAGCCAGCTGAGATTGATTCTGATAACCTTTGTCTTGACAGTCTTCTTTCCGCCCTTTTTCTTATTTTGTGCCATTCTTCTTTTGTCTTGCTTTTAAACTGCGCTCTGAATATTTCTTTACAGCCGCGTCGGCCCAGAGATCTTCGAGCCGGTAAAATTCCCTATATGGAGTCTGAAACACGTGTACGACAATGTTGCCGTAATCCAGAATTATCCAAAAATTATTTTCCATCCCCTGCATTCGGAGAGGTTTGAGTTCGAGCTGCTCCCGGGTCTCTTTAAGGATATTGTCGGCAATTGCGCCTACATTGGTTGTAGAGTCACCGTTGCATATTACAAAGAAATCTGCGATGGCTCCGTCAATGCCTCTCAAATCGAGAGACACAACGTTCTGGCCTTTCTTGTCCTGTATGGCATCCGCTATTACGCGAAGGTCGTGAGTAATCATAGTGATTTATTGTTTAACAGACAAATATAATACAAAAATCCGACCATCTCTATACCGTTTGCATAATCCTGATGGTCATTGCCGGGTCAACGGACTTGAATACGGAACTGCCGGCAACAAGAATATCGGCTCCTGCCTCGGACAAGGCCACGGCATTCGAGGGATTCACTCCCCCATCGACCTCTATAAGGGCAGATGAGCCCTCAAGGACAATGCGTTCCTTTAAAACTGCAATCCGCTCCAGACTCTCCGGAATGAACTGCTGTCCTCCGAATCCGGCGAAAACACTCATTATGAGAAAGTAATCGGCTTTGTCCAAATATGGATAAAGGCAGGATACAGGCACGTCCGGATTGATTGCCACACCGGCCTTCAGCCCAAGAGAATGGAGCATATCGAGGTACCCGGCCGTTCTTTCCCTGCTTTCTTCCCAGTGGAAACTGAGCATATCGACCTTATCTGCGGCAAAACGCTCGAACCAGCGTTCGGGATGCGTAACCATAAGGTGGGCATCCACCGGAATGGTGAACTGACCCTTAAGGGCATCGACAATACTGAAGCCGAAGGAAAGGTTGGGAACAAAAACCCCGTCCATAATGTCGAGATGGGCGATGTCAGCGTTCCCGTTGAGCAGATCGATGTCTTTGCGCAGATTCAGGAAATCTGCCGACAAGAGGGATGGTGCGATTTTCATTCTCCAAAACCTGTAACTATTTCTTCCAAAAGCCTAACGAACTTATCGAGCGAAGAGAGTTCCATTTTCTCACCCGGCGCGTGTACTCCCCGCAGGGTAGGACCGAAGGAAACCATATCCAACCGGGGGAACTTTGTAAGGAAGAGACCGCATTCCAGACCGGCGTGGATGGCCCTGACAACCGGCTCCTGATTGAAGAGTTTCCTGTATGCGCGTATGCTGCGGCCAAGAATCGCAGATGAGGGGTTGGGCTCCCATCCGGGGTATTCCAGAAGATGCTCGCTTTTCCCTCCCGCAAGTTCGAAGCAGGCGGCAACCCTATGCGCTATTGCAAGCCGCTCGCTGCGAGAAGGGCTTCGCTGGCTGGTAATCACTGTCAACGAATTGTCTCCTGTCGGCCGCACAGCGGCCAGATTGGTGGAGGTTTGAACCAGGTCGGCTATATCCTGGCTCATTGCCTGAACCCCGTGGGGACAGGCGAACATTGCTGCAATGAAGAGTTGCGCCTGCTCTGAATTGAAGGCATATTCGATATGTCCGGTTATTTCCACCTCTGTCGTTATTCCCGGATCTGTAACGTGGAATTCCTGACCTATCTGCATTCCGAACCGGGAGAATCTTTCTACCGTTGCGGAGGCATCGGGAACAGCAACTACAGCCAGAGCTTCCCTTGCTATGGCATTCGGCTTTCCTCCGCCTGCGATGCTGCAGAGCTGCAATCCTTCGGCAGATTCCTCCCTTAGGAAACGGCAGAGAAGTTGGACTGCGTTTGCCCGGCCCTTGTCGATTTCATCTCCGCTATGTCCGCCCAAACCGCCTTTGACCTTAAGTCCGATGGTCTGATATCCTTCCCTTATATTTTCTTTCTCAAAGCAGAACTCCACGTTTGTGTTAAGACCGCCCGAGCAGCCGATGAACAGCTCGCCCTCGTCCTCTGAATCCAGGTTGACAAGCGTATTTCCAGTAATGAATCCGTCCTCAAGATTCTCTGCTCCGAACATATCGGTCTCTTCGGAGACGGTGAAAAGACACTCGATGGGCCCGGTTGGTGCAGTATCCTCAAGTAAGGCGAGGGCGGCGGCTATTCCTATTCCGTCATCGGCACCCAGAGTTGTATCGGGTGCAATCATCCATCCGTCCGCAATTATGTAATGGACGGGGTCGCGGGTAAAATCGTGTGCACAGGATGCATTTTTCTCACAGACCATATCCTGATGAGCTTGGAGTACGATTGTGGGAACATTTTCCTTGCCTTTGGCGGCTTCGCGACGAATGACAACGTTGCCGACTTTGTCGACCTTACAGGCCAGTGAATGCTTTGATGCCCAGTTCTTAAGCCATTCGATCATTTTCTCTTCCCGGCCGGATTCTCTGGGAACGGTTGTAATTTCCTTGAAAATATCAAGAACTGCCTTAGAATTCATATTTGTATTTGTGTTATCAGTTAGCGGACGATGCAAGGATGGACTCCAGGTCGCTTACATACTTGCGGAAAATCTTATCGGTAGCGATAAGGTCCTGAACCGTATTGCAGGAATGCAGGACGGTAGCGTGGTCTTTGCCACCTATCTCTGCCCCGATAGTTGCCAGAGAGCAGTTTGAAAGCAGATTCCTGCTCAAATACATTGCAATTTGTCTGGCCTGCACAATCTGACGTTTGCGGGACTTTGCCACAAGTTCTTCACGGGTAATGTTGAAATAACGGCAAACGGTATTCTGAACGGTTTCCAATGTAAACTCGTTTGAATTTTCGTCAACGAGATTGTCCGTCACCTTCCGGGCCAGCTCCAATGTGACGTCCTGATGCAGCAGCGTTGCGTGCGCAATGAGAGACATAAGGGTACCCTCGAGTTCGCGGAAATTCGACTTTATCTTTGCTGCCAGGAATTCCAGGACGTCTTCTTCAAGATTCACTCCGTTTGCAAGGCTTTTCATCCGGAGCATCTCCAGGCGGGTGGCGTAGTCGGGCCGCTGAAGTTCAACTGAAAGTCCCCACTTGAAGCGGGAAAGGAGTCTCTCTTCGAAATTATGCAGTTCGGCAGGAGTTCTGTCGGATGTGAAAACCAACTGTTTCCCGTTCTGATGGAAATGATTGAATATTGTGAACAATGCCTTTTGAGAACCCTGGCCGCGCAGGTCGTGAACGTCATCGATTATGAGGACATCGATTTTCATATAGAAGGACAGGAACTCAGGAAGTTTGTTAAGGTCGTTGACAGCTTCCATATACTGGAGCTTGAAATCGTTGCCGTTCACATAAAGGACAATCTTCTCGGGCTGTTTCTCCTTGACAGCATTGCCGATGGCCTGAGCCAAATGTGTCTTTCCTACTCCTGAACCTCCGAATATGAACAAGGGGTTGTAGGGATTGTTTCCGGGGGAAGTGGCTATATGCCTGGCTGCCGACAGGGCGAGCTTGTTGCAGTTTCCTTCAACCATTGTCCTGAAATTGTATTCCGGATTCAGATTGGTTTCAATCCTGACGGGCTGCAGCCCCGGATAGACAAAGGCGCCGGGATTGACATTGTTGTTGAAACTGCCTACAGCAATAGGCTTGTTGGAACGGGCTATGCCTTCAGAAGAACTGTAGGTTATGGCCTTTCTGCCTTCGACAGGATAGATGCGGAAAAAAAGCTTGGCATCGTTCCCGAGAACCCTTTTCAAGGTGGCTTTAATCAGTTCCAGGTAGGACTCCTCGAGATATTCGCAGAAAAACTGGGAAGGAACCTCTACTGTAAGGGATGAATCTACAAGGGAAACAGGCTTGATGGGGTCAAACCATATCCTGTATTGTTGCGGTTCAATGTTGCTTGAAATGATACTCAGGCAACTGTTCCAAATCTCGATATGTTTCTCTTGTTTCACCGATGCAAAATTGGGCAAAAAAAAGTAATAAAAAAATTTTATGACTATTGTTTTTTCAATTATTTCGTCTTAAATAATTAGTCTGAAATGCCCGATTTTTTCTTTATAAATATCAGTAAAACAATGAGTTGCAAAATTAATAATTTGCTAATTTGTTGTTTTTCAATCTATCCCAATTTAAATTTGTTCTAAATTTGCATATTAAAGAAAATATCCCATCTGGGTATTCAGACGGGATAAAAAATTTAATCTATATGTCCTTCTTTTCGATATAAAGATTTTTTCCTTCAATTCTTACTACAAAAGCATCTTTATATTTCTTCTTTATGTCGATAAGTTTTTTTCTTACTGCCGGCAATGAAGATCCGGTACATATCACATATTTTCTAACTTCGTCTCCGAAAATCTCAGGTTCATACCCCATAAATACGGGGTCATTGCGTTTGAGGTCTCTTGAACTTGCAAAGATTTGAATTCCGTACCGGACTTCGGAAGATGCCTGCGGCATTTCAGTCTTCTGTGGTTCGGCTTCAGCCTTTGGATTTTTATCAGGCTGCAGTTCAGTCTCATTTTTGGTTACGACCGTTTTCTGCTCCGGAACGGCGGGAGCGGGAGCTGGTGTAATATCGACGGAGCCTTCGTATTTAGTCTTGTATTCCTTGAAAGATTTGAACAGGATTCCAGCCAGTTTGTCCCTGGTCTCACTTTGTTTAAGTGCCTGGACTTCTTCGGCATTGGAAATGAATCCGAGCTCGACCAATACTGCCGGCATCGATGTCTTCCACAGGACATAGAACGGATCCTGCCATATTCCCCTGTCCACCTTAACCGGACCTCCTTTCAGATTATTCATCACTATTTGCGCGAAATCAAGGCTCTGCTCCAGGTTCGCATTCTGCATAAGTTGCAGGAAAATGAATGATTTTGTATCCTCCGGATCGAAGTCGGCGTATTTAGTTGTATAGTCGTCTTCAAGCATCATTACGGCATTCTCCCGTTGTACCACATCCATATTGTATGCGAACAAATCCCTGTTCTTTTTGCTGGACTGCCCCAGAACGTGAGTCGAATAACCGTTGGCCGATGTGCTTCTGGACGCATTTATATGAATGGATATGAACAGATTGGCATTTGCTTTGTTTGCTATTGCCGCGCGGTCGCCAAGTTCCACGAATCTGTCGCTGTCGCGAGTCAGCACGACTTTGACGCCGGGATATGCTTCCCTGATTTTGTCGCGGAGTTTGCAGGCAATGTCGAGTGTTACGTTTTTTTCGTAAAGTTTTCGGTCCTTGCTCACACAACCCGGGTCTTTCCCGCCGTGTCCGGCATCAATGACTACGGTCTTTATGGCAAATCCGTCGGCAAAGGCAGGGATGACAATTATAAAGATGGCTGAGAGAATGCTTAACAGGCGTTTCATTTGCGAAAAAATAACTACATTTGTATTTCGCAAAATTACGAATTAATTTGCAGAAATTAAACATCAGATATATTGTTGCGATAGTTGTTTTCCTGTTTGCCATAGGAAATGATGTCTGCGCCCAGTTGAAACCGGTTACCATAGATTCACTGGGAACGGCCGTTCCCGTAACATCGGCCGATCCCATTGTGTCTGGAGCAGATTCTATTGCTTTCCCCTCTGATTCTGTCGTTTTTTCAGCCGATTCCACAATCCCTCCCATCAGAGACAGTGTTGTCTTTTCGGATGCCGATTCTCTGGATATGCTTTCCAAAAGTTCTCTTGAAAATCCGGCCTTTTCCACTGCAAGGGATTCGATTGTAGAGGTCCTTTCCGACGGACGACGCCTTATATATTATTATGGAGATGTTTCGGTTACCTACCAGGATATGAAGCTCGAGGCGGAATTTATGGAATATGACTTGAATTCCGGAGTAGTCTATGCGTATGGTAAGCTTGATTCCCTTACAGGCGAATGGATTGGACAGCCTAAGATGACACAGGGAGGTCAGACCTACGGAATGAAGGAGGTCTATTATAACTTCAATACCAGGAAAGCCAAGATTCATGAAATGATAACATCTCAGGACCAGGCGCTTATGCACGGGCGAAACCTGAAGATGTTAGAAGACAAGTCCGTGAATATGACCGGCGGCAAATATACCGTCTGTGAGCTGGAGCATCCTCACTATTATCTGTCTTTGAGTTCGGCCAGGGTTATGACCAAACCCAAACAGCGAACAGTTTTCGGACCGGCCTGTCTGGTTGTGGAGGACGTTCCTCTGTATTTCATCGGTATACCCTTCGGGTTCATACCGCAACGTCCACAGCGTGCAACCGGTCTGCTTATGCCTAATTTTGGAGAAGAGGAACGCCGAGGCTTCTATGTCAGGGGCGCAGGCGCTTATTTTGTGCTTGGGGATTTCTTCGATTTCTCGGTTACGGGAGACTATTACACGCTAGGATCCTGGGCTGTCGAGGTCAATTCCAGATACAGGGTAAACTATAAGTTTTCGGGCAACGTCGGCTTCACCTACTCTCACGACGTAACCGGAGAGAAAGGTACGAGCGAATATAACGAGATGAGCAACTTCTCGGTGAAGTGGTCTCATTCGCAGGACCCCAAGTCAATGCCCGGTTCAACCTTCTCGGCCTCCGTGAACTTTTCGAGTCCTTCCAACAGCAAGTATAACCTGCAGAGCATCGAGGAGGCCCTGAACAACCAGATCGGATCGTCAATTTCCTTCTCCCATAACTGGAACGGGAAAATCAACCTTAGCTTGAACGGACTTCACAGCCAGAACAGTCGGGATTCTTCGTATCACATTTCCCTGCCTAACATTTCATTCTCGGTAAGCACCTTTTATCCTTTCAAGAGAAAAGAAAGGGTCGGAAAGGAACGTTTCTATGAAAAATTCTCGCTCAGTTACAGCACTTCCTTCAACAACAGCATAGATTTCAAGGCCAGCGAGTTCAATCAGCCCGGATTCTTTGACAAGATGAACAACGGAATGAACCATAACTTCAGTATAGGTCTTCCGTCGTTCACCCTTCTCAAATACATCAATGTGAATCCATCGTTCTCATACGGGCAAAGATGGTATTTCCGGGCCACTGAGTACCAATACGACCCCGAGAAAGATGCTGTGGTTCCGGTTCAGACCGGGCAGTTCCAGCATTTCGGAATATTCCAGAACTACTCTATGTCGATGTCGATGAACACCCGGCTGTACGGAATGTATATGTTCGGAGGAAAGAGTAACCTTATGGCAATCCGGCACGTAGTGTCTCCGTCGGTGAGCGCCAGCTGGGTTCCGGACCAGAGTTTTGCCGCGAACGGATACCGGACTCTGACATACACCGATGCAATGGGCAATGAGAAGACCTACGACTATAACCTCTACGGGCAGGGGAAAGCCCGGCAGAGCGCATCTCTGAACTTCTCTTTCGACAACAATCTGGAGGCCAAGGTACGCGACCTGGCTGACACTACCGGAACCGGGAGCAAGAAGGTCAAGCTCATAGACAACTTCAAGATTGGAGGAAGCTACAATTTTATGGCCGACTCTATGCGGTTGAGCACAATTTCGATGTCTATGTCCACCAATCTGCTCAACAAGGTGAACCTGAGTGCGAGCGCCAGCTTCGACCCGTATGCGATCAACGAGAAAGGAACCAGATACAACCGTCTTGCAGTAGCCAGTCACCAAGGCCTTATGCGGCTGCAGACATTCAACACTTCGCTTTCCTATGCCATTCAGGGAGAGGGCAAAACTCAGGGAAGCGAGGGAAATACGTCAAAGGTAGCAAGTGCAGTCGATTACTATAAGAAACAGTATTATCATCCGGTAACGAATGAATTCATTCCCGGCGGATGGCTGTATTACACGAATACAAATGCGCCCTGGTCTCTTAATTTCAGTTATAACCTGAACTTGACGATGGCCTATGCAATCAAGGAAGGGCGGTTCGAGGCAACTCCGAAATTGAACCATTACCTGAACCTTAACGGAAACATCAAGCTCACTCCGAAGATGAGCATCAACTTTACCAGCGGCTTCGACTTTACGGCAATGAAGGTAACCACAACCCAGGTCAATGCTACATACGACCTTCATTGCTTTAACATTTCTGTTATGTGGGTACCTCTCGGAACATACAAGTCTTACAGTTTCAGGATTGCTGCCAACGCTTCAACCCTTGCTGACCTTCTACGTTTCAGAAAATCCAGCAACTGGCGCGATAATTAAAAATTTTGCTATATTTGCATTGTCGTTTTTCGCGACAGTAAAATCATTTTTATACATATTACTATGACATACAGTCTCCATGACTTGAGCGTGATGAGCAGAGAAGAGCTTGAGTCCGTAGCAAAGGATTTGAATGTTAAGGTCGGCAAACGCATATCGAGTGAAAAGCTGGCCTGGTCTATCCTTGATGCACAAGCAATCATCGAATCGGTAAAACCCGAAGTCAAAGAAGTTAAGAAACCCCGCAGGGGACGTCCTGCAAAGCAGCAGAAGGAGGTGGAAGCAAAAGCTGAACCGGTTGCCAAGCCTGAGCAGGCGCCCGCACCCGCACCTGCAATAGAACCTCAGACTGAAAAAAGGAAGACTCGGGGTGAACAGAAAGAACAGAAGGAACAGAAAGCGGAACGCAGGCGGGGCCGCAAGCCTGTTGTCAAGGAAGAAAAGGCAGAACCCGTTGTTGCAACTGCAGAACCGAAGCCCGAAAGAGCCGAGAAGCCGGAGGAGAAGCAGGAAAGGCAGGAGAAGCCCAGGATTTCCGCTTATGAGGGAACGGTCACAGCTACCGGGGTGTTGGAAGTGATGCCCGACGGATACGGATTCCTGCGGTCATCGGACTACAACTACCTTAACTCCCCCGACGACATCTACGTTTCCCAGAATCAGATAAAGTCGAATGCCCTTAAGAATGGCGATACCGTTTGCGGCGAGATCCGTCCTCCCCGTGAGGGAGACAAGTACTTCCCGCTGGTGTCAATCAAGACGGTGAACGGCAGGACTCCACAATTCATCCGCAACAGGGTTCCGTTCGATTTCCTTACTCCCCTCTTCCCCGAGGAAAAATTCAACCTGCTTGGAAACGGACACGAGAAGGATCCTTCCTGCCGGATCGTAGATATGTTCGCTCCCATAGGCAAGGGACAGAGAGGCCTTATTGTTGCCCAGCCTAAAACGGGTAAGACAATGCTTCTGAAGAGTATCGCAAATGCAATTGCCGACAACCATCCTGAGGTTTACGAAATAGTCCTGCTCATTGACGAGCGGCCCGAAGAGGTTACCGATATGCAACGCAGCGTGAAGGCAGAGGTGGTTGCCTCGACTTTCGATGAACCTGCCGAGCGTCACGTTAAGGTGGCGAATATGGTTATCGAGAAGGCCCGCAGAATGGTTGAGTGCGGTCACGATGTGGTAATCCTGCTGGATTCCATAACTCGTCTGGCGAGAGCATACAATACGGTTCAACCTGCATCCGGCAAAGTCCTTTCCGGCGGTGTGGACGCCAATGCCCTGCAAAAACCCAAGCGCTTCTTCGGCGCTGCAAGAAACATCGAGGGCGGCGGTTCGCTTACCATTATCGCAACAGCCCTTACCGAAACCGGTTCAAAGATGGATGACGTGATTTTCGAGGAATTCAAGGGAACCGGCAATATGGAACTTCAACTGGACCGCAACCTGAGCAACAGAAGAATCTTCCCCGCTGTAAATCTGCTTCTTTCCGGAACCAGAAGGGATGACCTGCTGTTCGAAAAAGGCGTTGCCAACCGCATATGGATTCTGCGGAAGATGCTTGCAGAAATGACTTCCATAGAAGCTATGAACTTTATGCTCCAGATTATGGACGATTACAAGACTAACGAACAGCTTCTGGACAATATGAACAAGGTAAGTCCCAAGGATTTAAGGTAATTATGGTAAAGGTTTTCTGCAAGAACTCGGGCCAGACTCTGGATTTTCCGGAAGGAAGTCTGCTGATTGACATCCTGGACAAGTTCGAATTCGAACACAAACTGCCGATACTGGCGGCAAAGGTCAACAACGTTGTCGAAGGTCTGAAATTCCGTCTTTATACCAACAAGGACGTTCAGTTTCTGGATTACTCTTCATATGCCGGACGCAGCGTTTACTGCCGTTCGCTCTGCTTCCTTCTTACGAAGGCGGCGGGGGATGTGTGCCCGGGCTGCAGAATCACTGTGCGCCGCCCCATTTCCAAGGGTTATTTCTGTGAAGTCTTTGCGCCGGACGGTTCCGTTATGGATGAAGAGTGCATCGGCCGCATCAAGGCCAGAATGCACGAACTGGTAGAGCGGGACGAAATGTTCCATCGGCACGAAGTGCATACCGAAGAGGCAATCGAACTTTTCCGCTCGCTGGGGTTTGACGACAAGGTCAGGCTTCTGGAGACGGAGGGCAACGTTTATTCCAGTTACTACACCCTTGACGGTACGCCCGATATGTATTACGACGTAATGCTGCCGTCGGTAGGTTACCTCAAAGTATGGGAACTTGAACCTTTCAACGGAGGAATGCTGCTTCGGGTGCCGGACCGTCACAATCCGGAAAAACTGGCTCCTTTCGTAAGCCAGCCGAAGACGCTGGAAGTGATGAAGGAGAACGTGCGATGGAACAACATTATGGGATTGAGGACTGTCGGGGACGTGAACGTAGCCTGTCGGAACGGATATGCCACCGACCTTATCCAGGTCGCCGAGGCCCTGCAGGAAAAGAAAATAGTTCAGATTGCGGAGGAAATAGAAAAACGCTATCGCGAAGACGGCGCACGCCTGGTTCTTATCACCGGGCCGAGCAGCAGCGGCAAGACAACGGTTTGCAAAAGGCTCAGCATTCAGCTTAAAGCCTGCGGTCTCAAACCGGTTTCATTCTCGACCGACGACTACTTTGTAAACAGGGTGGACACTCCCCTTCTGCCCGACGGTAACTACGACTTCGACAATTTCGACACTGTGGACCACGATGCGTTGCAGGCTGATGTCCTGAAACTGCTCGCCGGAAAAGAAGTGGATGTGCCAGAATACAACTTTGTCACCGGGATACGGGAATACAACGGCAAGAAACTCTCCCTGGGCAAGGATTCGGTCCTTCTGATAGAAGGTATCCACGCCCTTAATCCGAGGCTGACGGATAAGGTCGATGACAGCCTCAAGTACAAGATATTCATAAATGCGATTACCAGCATTTCGCTGGATGACCACAATTCCATAGCTACCAGCGACAACCGTTTGCTGCGAAGGATTGTGCGAGACTATAACAACGGTTCATTTACGGCTTGTCAGACTATCAGCAACTGGCCTAACGTGCGCAGGTCGGAAGTTAAATGGATATACCCGTATCAGGAGAGTGCTGACGTGCTCTTCAATTCGGCATATCTGGTAGAGTTTGCGGTGCTTCGTTCGCACGCTCAGGCAATTTTGGAAACGGTTCCCAAGAACCGGATGGAATACAGCGAGGCCAACCGGCTGATGAAAATACTGCAGCATTTCACTCCCGTAAGCGACAAGGACGTTCCTGCTACCTCTCTGATACGCGGATTCATAGGCGGAGGAAGCTTATGATTGCAGATACCATATGCGCCCCTGCCACCGGTACCGCCGGCGCGGCCATTGCGATAGTAAGGCTGAGCGGACCGCAGACCTTTGACATTTTGAAAAAGGTTGTGGATTTCCGCTCCCCCGTTTTGGAAGTCGGAAGGGTGAAGTATGGTATCATCCCGGGACTGGACGTTGTTCTGGTCAATATATTCAAAGCTCCACACAGTTATACCGGAGAGGATTCTGCCGAGATTTCCTGCCACTGCTCCCCTTTTATCGTGAGCCGTATTCTCGGCTTACTTACAGACAACGGAGCCAGAATGGCAGAACCAGGGGAATTTACCCGCCGCGCATTCGTAAACGGCAAGATGGACCTCTCCCAGGCCGAAGCCGTGTCGGACCTCATTGCAAGCGAAAGCCGGTCTCAGCATAGAATGGCTCTTGAGCAGCTTCGGGGCCGTTATTCAGAAGGTCTTATGGCCCTGAGGGATGAACTGGTGGAAATCAGCTCCCTTTTGGAACTGGAACTTGATTTCAGTGACCAGGACGTCGAATTCGCATCACGGGAAAGGCTGGTCAAACTTCTGAATGAAACTTTGTCCGAGGTGGAAAGGCTTGTGGAGTCATTCAAACTTGGTAATGCGTTGCGACAGGGGGTGCCTGTAGCTATCGTGGGAGAACCCAATTCAGGGAAAAGCACGCTTTTGAATGCCCTGCTCGGGGAGCAGAGAGCGATAGTCTCGGATATTCCCGGAACGACCAGGGATACCGTAGAAGAGACCCTGAACATAGGTGGAATAAAGTTCCGGTTCATAGATACCGCTGGCTTGAGGGAATCGTCCGATGTAATCGAGAAAATTGGTGTCGAGCGCTCCTATGCGGCTATCGACAAGGCTAAAGTCGTGGTGCTGCTCCTGGATGCATCCTCTCCTGACGGAAGTTTGTCAGGGGCACCCGGCAAGGAAGGCCGGCCCGGAGAGTGGAGCAGGGTTGAGAATGGGGAAGTCGGGTTAGGCTGCCGGAGCAGGGTTGAGAATGAAATACGGAAACGGCTTACTTCGGACCAGACCCTGATTGTAGCCTGCAACAAGGTTGACCTGTCCCCCGCCCCGGCAGGTATGCTTGGAATAAGCGCCCTGAACTGCGAAGGCCTTGATGAACTGAGGAGCCGAATATGCAAGGCAGTCGATTACAACACCGACCATCTGATGGTAAGCAACGAACGTCATTGCAACGCCCTGCGCCGCGTGGCAGATTCCCTTAGCGCCGTCCGCCGCGGGCTTGAAGCCGGAACCGAAACCGACCTTTTGTGTATCGACCTTCGCAATGCCATTGATGCTCTCAATGAAATATTTGGCAAGCAGATTGGCACCGAGGAGGTACTGGGAGAGATATTCGGGAGGTTTTGCATCGGGAAGTGAATTGATTGATATACAACGACTTACAAAGATAACTAAAAGTATCAAATAAAGCCACATACGTGGCTTTTTTTGTTGTAGTAGTTAAACTTTATGTAAGTCATAATATGTCTATAGTAGTACTATTTTCTGTTGCTTTTTGTTGCCCATTTGATGCTGCAAAAAGCCCGGCTCTGAAAATGTTATTCAGAGTGTCAAAAGGTATGCATCATTTTGCACGATTTTTCATACCTGTATCCTGTTTTTGCCCGTTTCTGAAAATCTTATCTAGCACAGTTTATGGGGACGGAAAAGGTTTGTAAGAACTGCGGTAAGAAATTCTACGCAGAGGACAGCAGGAAGAAAATCTTCTGTTGTTACAAGTGTCGTCATTCTTATGAGCTGATGATGAAACGGCTCAACCAATCTGAAGAAGAACAGTCTCCTGTAACTTCTCAAGGTAAGCCTCCAACCCGGAAGCTTGTTTCAATTGCAGACGCTGCATCATATCTGGGAGTATCAAAGCGGACAATTTCCAACTACATAAGCAATGGGGAGATACAGGTCATTACCATTGGCGGACGTAGTTGTAGATGGTAACGTGGATTTCCCCCAGATAGTATTTGAAAAAGGGGCCACAGAAAGAGGCTTTCAAAGGTAAACAAGTCTTGTTATCATTCCAAGTTTTTCAGCAATTTTTGAGTTTCTTTAACACGATATGATTGTCC
>JAZRVN010000048.1:0-34173 GCA_045599225.1 Candidatus Cryptobacteroides sp. | reverse complement strand
CACGAAGCTCGCACAGTGGTATCGTCATGTCGAAGAGGCTGGATACGACTCTTTCCAAGTTGTAAAGGAAACTGTCTATGAAAACTATCCGGATATACTGAACTTCTTCGAGAACAGGGCAACGAGTGCCTCCGCTGAATCCTTCAACTCCAAAATCAAAAACTTCCGTGCTCAACTGAGAGGCGTATCCGATGTCAAATACTTCCTCTTCAGACTCCAAAATATCTATGCCTAAACACATACTTTTCCCCCTGACCCTACTTTTCCCCCTGACCCCGAACAGAGCCAAGGGGCCCAGGGATGTGCCCCGGTATGAACGGAGCGACAGCGACGCGCTCCGGTATGGAAAGAAAGCGGCCTGTGGGGGCCGCTTTCGAATCCGTGGGGTGAGATGTGGGGCTCGAACCCACGACACCCAGAACCACAATCTGGTGCTCTACCAACTGAACTAATCTCACCGTGTTGGGATTGCAAAGGTACAAAAAAATCTTATTCCTGCAATACCCTTCCCTACTCTTTACTTCCCTGCAATTGCGTCAATCTCTACGAGTGCGCCCTTGGGGAGAGCAACGACCTGGTAGCAAACGCGTGCAGGCTTGTTGTCCTTGAAAAATTCGGCATATACGGCGTTCATTGCCCCGAAGTCGTTGATATCCTTGAGCAGTACCGTTGTCTTTACAATGTCGTTGAAAGACAGAGAGCATTCTTCGAGAATAACACCGATGTTTGTCAGAGACTGCCTTGTCTGAGCCTCGATTCCCTGAGGAATGGTACCGTCGGACGGATCGACAGGAAGTTGTCCGGACACGAATACGGTTCCGTTAAGTTCAATAGCCTGAGAGTAAGGGCCAATAGCGGAGGGAGCCTTTGGTGATGCGATAGTTTTTTTCATTTTTCCGTTTACTGATGATTGCTACGTATGTTCCGCCCTAAGCCGAACGGCGCCTGAGCGGATTCCTTCCGTCAAAGTTAATGATTTTATATTGATTCCCCTTTCCCAACCCGCAATATATTTGTTATATTTGTAAGGAAACTCATCGATGGTGATTGCCTCCCACAAGAAAGCAAAGTCGCTGGGCGCCGCTTTTTCGGTCATCAACGTGTGCCCTTCGGTTATGAGCATTTTCAAGATGACCAGCATCGACAAGAAACTGGACATCCGGGCAAAATAAAAGAATATCTGACTATGAAGCTGCTGTTTCTCTCTTTACTGATTCTTGTCTGCGCAAAGCCGGACTATCTGAAACCGGGCGACAAGGTGGCGCTTATTTCCCCGTCCTATCACACCGATATGGAAAATGTGGAAAAGACTGTTGACGTTCTGCGGGGCTGGGGGCTGGACCCGGTAACAGGCCCGAACGTGGGAAAAATTACCGACGGACAATATGCCGGCACTCCCGATGAACGCGTCTCCGATGTACGCTGGGCCCTTCAGGATTCCACGATAAAGGCAATCATCTGCAACAGAGGAGGTTACGGGAGCATCCAACTCATAGACCGGCTGAATCTCCGGGAACTTGAGGAATCGGGGAAATGGATGGTGGGATACAGTGACATTACCACTTTCCACGGTCTTCTCTCCCGTGCCGGGGTAATGAGCATACACGGCACTATGAGTTCTTCCCTGGCCGCCGGAGGCAACGACGCAACCAGCATTCTCCTGCGGGACCTTCTTTTCGGCAAAGTTCCCCGATACACAGTTCCGGCTCATCCCCAGAACATAACCGGCACTGCTACCGGCACGCTTGCGGGCGGAAACATCACCACCTTCGCCCCGAATTTAGGGACTCAGGCCGATGCTACGGCCTCTGACGGAATTATACTCTTCATCGAAGAGGTTGGGGAGTCGATGCACAATATCGACCGCCAGGTCCGCATTCTGCAGATGAACGGAGTCCTGGACCGTTGCAAAGGCATCATACTCGGAGATTTCACCGGATGCGGAACGGAATTCAAGGATGAAAACGGGAATACCCTGAGCGTTGAGGCAATGCTTCGCAGAATATTCGCGCCCTACAATATTCCCGTCCTCTGCGGCTTCCCGGCAGGTCACGGAAGAGTGAACCTCCCCCTGATTATGGGAGCGCCGGTTACCATCGACGTAAGTACCGCAGAATCCGTTATCAGTTTCGGTATCGACGGGGAGCAGTACGAATTCAGAACGCAGTAACGCGTTTTACTTTCCCGGGGTTTTCGGCCTGTTCTGCCACTTGTCAAGAGCCAACTGCTGCATATCCACAACGTCGTCGCTCTCGTCCACAATCTCATTGCCGAGGACAGTTTCGATTATGTCCTCCATTGTGAGCAGGCCCTGGAATGAGCCGTAGCCGTTGATGATTACGGCTATCTGCTCTTTGCTCCTGAGCATATTGCTCCATATTACGTCGATTGTAGTTTCCTCAGGGAAGGAGGATACCGGCCGTTTGATTTCTGCGAGAGTACAGTCGAATTTGTCTTCAGCCATAAGCTGCAGCGCCTCGGTACGCAGGATATATCCCGATATGTACTCGGAGTCATCGGCATAAACCGGAATGCGGCTGTGATGCAGGAACCTCCGGTCTTTGTAGAACTTCTTGATGGTCATCGACTCGGGGGCGATGGCGGCCACTACGCGCGGAGTCATCGCATCCTTGGCTTCGATTTCGTCGATATTGATTATGTTCTGGATGATTTCGTTCTCCTCCTTCTCGAGTTCGCCAGACTCTTCGGCCACATCGGCCATAGCCCCGATTTCATCCCGGGAGATGCTTACGTCGCCTTTGGCGCCGGAAAAGAGCTTTTGCAGGAACTCAACTGCCACCACAATGGGAAAGAGTACTATTATGAGTATGCGGATGGTGGCAGCGGTAAAGCCGGTTATCGATTTCCAATGGGAGGTTCCGATGGTCTTGGGAATTATTTCGGCGAAAACCAGTATGAGAACAGTGGTAAGGGCACTCACCAGCCCGAACCATTCAGAGCCGAACAGCAAGGTTGCCTGACGGCCCACGCCTGCGGCGCCTATGGTATTGGCTATGGTGTTGAGTGAAAGGATTGCCGCCAGCGGCCGGGACGGATCCTGCTTGTATTTCTTGAATCTGACGGCCGCCTTGAGACCTTCTTCTTCCTTGAGAGTTATATATGATATGGGAGTGCTCATAAGGGATGCTTCCAGAATGGAGCACAGAAAAGATATGCAAAGAGCTCCCAGAAGGAATATCAACAGTTCTATCATATCGCAAAGATAACAACAACCTGCCATTTGACAAAGAACGCGAGGATTGAGGAATTGAAAGATTTTTTGTAAATTTGAGCATCAGAAACAATATCCTGAAACAAATGAATTTTGTAAAACGTTCTTTTGCAGCGGTTGTTGCACTTATCATCGCTTCTTCTGCCAGCCTTTTTGCGGCAAAACCGATTATTGGAATATCTTCCTACATTTCCGACGGAGCCTGCTGTGCCGATTTGTCCTATATGCGGGCTGTGGAGATGGCGGGAGGGCTTCCCCTGATTATCCCCCTCAATACCGACGATGAGGACCTTGAGAGGCTGCTGTCTCTGGTGGACGGCCTTATTATGACCGGCGGAGCCGATTTCGACCCTCGCAAATGGTATGGCGAGGAACCACGTCGAGAAATGAAAAGAGTCGAGCCCGAAAGAGACCTTTTCGACGTAAAATGTATACGCTACGCCGTTGCTAAGGGCATTCCGGTATTGGGCATCTGCCGTGGAGAGCAGTGCTTTGCCGTGGCATTCGGAGGGTCACTGTATCAGGATATTCCAACAATGATTGCAGGTAACGTAAAACATTCGCAGACTCCAACCGACCCAAAGTTTCCCCTTCATTCCATTACCATTGAGAAAGGGTCGCTGCTGCACTCGCTGCTGGGAGCCGAAAAGAAGGGCGTAAACTCATGGCATCACCAGTGCATAAAGGATATGCCCAAAGGCCTTAAGGCTACGGCCTTTGCAGCCGATGGTGTAGTGGAGGCCGTCGAACGCTGCGGAAAAATCGAAGGATATGAAGATGCAGGCGGATGGCTCCTGGGGCTTCAGTGCCATCCTGAGCTGATGGTTGCAGAAGGCGGATTTACCGAATACCTTCCGATTTTCAAGGCTTTGGTCGAAGCTTCGGCAAAGTAGCCGTTCATTGCCCGGCTTCGTATTCGGCCTGGGCTCTCTGCACGGAGACGGATCGTTTGAGTACGAAGCCGGCGCCAAGATATTTGGTACGCACGTCTTCGTCGGCGGCGAGGGACTGCGGTGTGCCTTCCTGGAGGATGGAGCCGTCGTAAAGCAGGTATGCCCTGTCGGTGATTGCCAGCGTTTCACCTACGTTGTGGTCGGTGATTATGACGCCTATGTTGCGGTATTTGAGCTTGGCAATTATATACTGGATATCTTCCACGGCAATGGGGTCAACTCCGGCAAAAGGCTCGTCGAGAAGGATGAATTTCGGGGAAATGCTCAGCGCGCGGGCAATCTCGCAACGGCGCCTCTCCCCTCCCGACAGCTGGATTCCGAGATTCTTGCGCACCTTCTGCAGGTTGAACTCGCTGATAAGGCTTTCGAGCCGCTCGGTCCTCTCGGCCTTGGACATAGATGTCATCTCCATTACCGACATTATATTGTCTTCGACTGACATCTTACGGAATACCGACGCATCCTGAGGAAGGTAGCCCAATCCTTTCTGAGCCCTTCGGTACATAGGCAATTCGGTTATCTCCTCATCGTCCAGAAAAACTTTTCCCCCGTTGGGCTTGATCTGCCCCGCTATCATATAGAAACTGGTGGTCTTCCCGGCTCCGTTGGGGCCGAGGAAACCCACTATTTCTCCCTGTTCAACTTCCATAGAAACCCCTTTCACAACTGTTCTGGGGCCATATACCTTTACAAGATTCTCGCAACGAAGTTTCATATCGGTTCTATTTTATATCGAGGTTGAGGTCTGAGACCAGCGAAGCGACCTGAGGGTTGGATGCCATCAGGCTTTCGGCCTTCTCCTTGGGCATATACAATTTCTTTTCGTCGTCGGCAGGCAACTGTTTCACGCACACCTCGAGACGGACCTTGGCGCTGCCCACGATGGCACGGTAATTTTCTTCGAGTTTATGCAGCAGCGATTCCTGAATCCATTTCTGCTGGGCCTCGTTGAGCACACTGAATTTCACGGTCTTAACCCCTTCACACTCAACTATTTCGAGTTCCGACGATTCCAGCGCGCTGGCAAGGCGGGGGCGGTCCCGGTATTCGGGGGAAAGTTTCTTCCATCCGGCCAGAAGGGCCTCGTCTTCGGGGGCGGCGGCAGAGCTTTGCTCCGGCACTTCAGGGGTTTTGTCAGATACCTTCTGCATCATTGAGCCCAGGGACAGACCGGAGGCCTTTTTGAGCTGGGGCTGCGGGGCGGGGGCGGCAGTGACGAGGTCGGGAGCCTTTTGGGACTGGGACTGCGTGGCGGGAGCCTGTGAAAGGAAGCTGAGCTTCATAAGGGCGTATTCGATGTGCAGGCGCTGATTGGCGCTGGCGCGATAGCCGGCTTCGCAGGCGGTGGTGACTCCCAGCGCATCGTACAGGAATTTCACGCTGCAGCGGGTGGCCTGTGCGGCATAACGTTCCTTGAGCGATTCAGGGAGGTCGAGAAGGCATTCGAGCCCTGCAGTCTTGCTTACCAGCAGGTCGCGCAGATGCGAACTCAAAGCCGTAACGAAATACAGAGCATTGAATCCCTTCGAAAGAATCTCGTCGAAAACGAGCAGCGCACTTGCATAATCCGACGAAAGAAACGCATCCACCAATTTGAAACTGTATTCATAGTCCAGCACATTCAGATTGCGAAGCACGTCCCGGTAACGGATGTCGGTACCGCAGAAAGCAACGGTCTGGTCGAAGATGGTAAGAGCATCGCGCATAGCTCCGTCGGCCTTCTGCGCAATAATATGGAGGCTCTCGGGGTCGATGGAGACATTCTCCCGGGCAGCTATCCCCTTAAGGTTAGATACTATATCAGGGATACCTATCCGGTTGAAATCGTAAACCTGACAGCGGCTCAGGATTGTAGGGATTATCTTATGCTTCTCTGTTGTGGCCAGAATGAAGATTGCGTGTGCGGGAGGTTCCTCCAAGGTCTTGAGGAAGGCGTTGAACGCCGACTGCGAGAGCATATGAACCTCATCTATGATATAAACGCTGTACTTTCCCACCTGAGGAGGGATGACCACCTTCTCGAGCAGGGCCTTGATGTCGTCGACGCCGTTGTTGGAAGCGGCATCCAGTTCGTGAATGCAATATGAACGGCCTTCCTTGAAGCTCAGACAGCTTTCACACTGTCCGCAGGGTTCCATATCGGCACTGGGGTCGGAACAGTTTATGGTCTTGGCAAAAATGCGGGCCATACTGGTTTTTCCCACTCCACGGGGGCCGCAGAAAAGATAGGCGTGGGCAAGCTGCCCGCGGATTATCGAATTTTTAAGAGTCTTTGCAATATTGTCCTGTCCTATGAGAGTCTCAAAGGAATCAGGGCGGTATTTACGTGCCGATACTATGTACTGCTGTTCCATAAGTTGCAAATATAACCAAATATCAACGTTTTCTGATAAGGGTAAGTCCGTCGCGCAGAGGAAGGATAACGGTTTCCACCCTTGGGTCTGCGGCTACGGTTTCGTTAAAAAGTACCAAAGCGGAGGTCTGGGCATCGGCGGGAACGCAGGCGGCGTAAACCTTTCCGTCCCAAAGGGTATCGTCGGCCACAATGAGTCCGCCCGGCCTTAAAAGAGGCAGCACAGCCTCGTAATACAAGGGATATTCCCGTTTATTGGCGTCTATGAACACAAAATCGTAGAGAGCTTGGGGCGAAAGGGTCTTCAGAGTTTCCAGTGCCGGGCCGAGGTGCAGTTCTATCAGATGCGATACCCCCGCCCTTTCCCAGGCCTGACGCATAAGAGGCTCCAACTCGTCGTTGATTTCGAGAGTGTCGATGTGCCCCTGCGGGCCAAGGCCCAGTGCCATACAGATTGACGAATAGCCGGTAAAGGCTCCTATTTCCAGAATCCTTTGGGCTCCGCTGATTTCCACGAGCATTTTCAGCAGGTTTCCCTGCACTGCCCCGGACAGCATTCTGGGGTAGTTGGTGTGAATGTGCGTCTGCTTCTCGAGCCATAAGAGCGGCTCGGGAACCGGACTGCTGTGTTCTCTTATGTATTTGTCAATCAACGCTTCCATCTTTCTTTTCCTGCCTGAGATAATTCAACTCCATTTGTGTGAATGAAGGAGAATTCCTTTTCCTGGCGTAATAGTACAGCTTCATATCGGAAGTTCCTATGAGCATATGGTAATGCCAGGATTTTTCATTGGCATCAGGAGGGCCTATCACAATGGCAACGGCCCCGTCGGGTTCAGCCATCTGCAACATCCTGAGCGATTCCCCGTCAGAAAAGCCAATATTGAACCTGCGGGCCTTCCTGATAGCTGTGGAATAGGCTGCAAGTCCCATACTCGCAACCCGCTCGGATTCTGCCGCATCCACAATAAACTGCTGCACAATGGCAATATATGCAGGGAAACAAGTTTCTTCCAGCACCGAAATCACAGAAGCGGAAGAAGCGACCGGGAGGTCGATAAGATGGATTGCGGTGTCCCTGGACTGCACATTGGTGCCGCCGCCTTTGCTCAGGCTGAGGCATACCACGCCAGAATCTCCCGCCTTGTGGTCCTGCAGCATTACCAATCGGAGAAAAAAATAGTGCGGGTCGCTCTTGAGAGCCTCGTACTCCGGCTCGGTGCAGAATTCGTAAGGGGTAATCTGCCACATCGCCGACACCTCCCTGAGCAATATTTCATCGAGTACCAGGTTACCGGGCAGAACCACCTTGGTTGTAAGATTCGCGTAGTTCTGCAGTCGCTCCCTGGTTGTATAGAATTTCCCCTGCCCCACGCACAAGAGCGGCAACAGGACAAGCAATACTGAAAAATATACCTTAAAAGTTCTCATCATCCTATAGTAGAACCATTAGCGAGAGCCTCCTCGGGAGTGATGAAACGCATTTTTCCATCGCCCTGACGTGCCATCAGAATCATACCCTTGGACTCTATTCCGCGAATTGTACGGGGCTGCAGATTGGCAAGGATGCATATCTGAGAGCCTACCATCTGCTCGGGAGAGTAGTACTCGGCAATGCCGGAGACTATCACCCTGCGGTCGATTCCGGTATCGACGGTGAGCTTGAGCAGCTTGTCGGTCTTGGGAACCCGCTGCGCCTCCAGCACGGTTGCGGTACGGATATCCATCTTCTCGAATTCCTCGAAAGAGCAGGGCTCCTTTTGCGGGGGAACCTGCTTTGAGAGTTCTGCAGCGGCGGCCTCTTCGCGTTCCTTGCGAATTTCGGCAAGCCGATTGAGCTGAGCCTCGATTTGCTCGTCCTCAACCTTTGCGAACAGGAGTTCGGCCGGTGCAATCTGCTGCCCGGCGGGAATGATGCTGGGACGGCCGAGAATCTCCCAGTCGAGAGGAGAAGAGAGCATACTGCGCAGGCGGGCGGCCGCAAACGGAGTGAAAGGTTCGAAAGCGATGCCGAGGTCGGCGCATACCTGAAGAGAAATGTTGAGTATGGTAGCGCAACGGTCCATATCGGTCTTGGCAACCTTCCAGGGCTCGGTGTCGGAAATATATTTGTTTCCGAGGCGGGCGATTCCCATTGCATCCTTAAGCGCTTCGCGGAACCTGAATTCGGTGATGTTCTTTTCCATTGACGCCTTCAGGACCGGAATCTGGGCAATGAGTTCCTTGTCGATGTCGAGCAGAGAGCCGCAGGGCGGAACCTTCCCGCCGAAATACTTGTGAGTAAGCACAAAGGCGCGGTTTACGAAGTTTCCGAATATGGCCACAAGTTCAGAATTGTTGCGGGCCTGGAAATCCTTCCAGCTGAAATCGTTGTCCTTGGTCTCGGGAGCATTGGCGGTAAGGACGTAACGGAGCACGTCTTCCTTTCCGGGGAAATCCTTCACGTATTCGTGAGCCCACACGGCCCAGCCGCGCGAGGTGGAAATCTTATCCCCTTCGAGATTCAGGAACTCGTTGGCCGGAACGTTCTCGGGCAGGATATAGCCGTCGCCGTAGGCCTTGAGCATAGAAGGGAACACTATGCAGTGGAATACAATGTTGTCCTTGCCTATGAAATGAATGAGGCGGGTGTCGGGCGACTTCCACCACTTCTGCCAGTCGTCGGGAAGCAGTTCCCTGGTATTGGAAATGTAGCCTATGGGAGCATCGAACCAGACGTATAGAACCTTGCCGTCGGCTCCTTCGACGGGAACCGGAACACCCCAGTCGAGGTCGCGGGTCACGGCACGCGGCTGAAGCCCGCCGTCCAGCCAGCTCTTGCACTGGCCGTAAACGTTCGAGCGCCATTCCTTATGGTTTTCGAGAATCCACTCCCGCAGCCAGGGTTCGTACCGGTCCAGCGGAAGATACCAGTGAGTGGTCTTTTTCCTGACGGGCTGCGCGCCGCTGAGCTTGCTCTTGGGGTCTATTAGTTCCTCGGGGCTGAGGGTGCTGCCACATTTTTCGCACTGGTCGCCATATGCATCGGGATTCCCGCATTTAGGGCAGGTACCCACAATGTACCTGTCGGCAAGGAAGGTTCCGGCCTCGGGGTCGAAGTACTGTTCGCTCTCCCGGGTTATGAACTTGCCCTCGTCGTAGAGCTTGCGGAAGAACTCGGAAGCGTTCTTTTCGTGAACGTCCGAAGTCGTACGTCCGTATATGTCGAAGTTGATTCCCAGAGCCTTGAAGCTTTCGGAAATGATTCCGTGATATTTGTCCACAATGTCCTGAGGGCTGCACCCCTGCTTTCGGGCTGCGATAGTGATTGGAACTCCGTGTTCGTCGGAACCGCAAACGTACAGAACCTCCTCTCCTCTCATTCTCAGATAACGCACATAGATGTCGGCAGGGACATATACCCCGGCCAGATGTCCGATATGTACCGGTCCGTTCGCATAAGGCAACGCACAGGTTACAAGTGTTCGCTTATAAGTTTTTTCCATATTGTTTTTTTATTTCTGTCTTTATAGTCTGCAATCTCTTAAGTTCTTTCAATGCCTCCATCTGGGCCTTGCCGTCCATAGTGGAAAAGCTCCCGCGAAGGCGGTCTATCCTGTCCTGAAGCCTACGCTCCCCGTATCTCATAAGAGTTCGCGGGACATAAACAGCAAGCCAGGACGAAGTTGTAGTGAGGGCCTTCTCGAAGTTCTTGACCGTAAGCTGATAGCGGCTGGTCGAGAGCTGGGCGGTAACGTTGGCAAGGAGCCTGTCGCTCGAATTAAGGAGAGTACGAATGATGGCCTGTTGCTCCATTGAAGAGTCGTAGAGCTGCCGGTATACCTCGTAAACCCTGCGGTATGCCGAGTTTGCAAAGGCAGTGCCGTCTTCGTCGAGCGTTCCCCGGATGAACTCGAAGACCGTTGCAGGCTCCGGAGTGTAGAAGGCTGAATCGCTCTCGAACTCCAGAGTGTCTCTTCCGTGGGTTAGGATAAACTGCAGCAAATCCCTCTCCGCGGGCTCCAGAATCTTATTGTCGATGGGGAAGTTGTCGGAGGGTTTCTCCCCGTCCCGGGCCGACACCGGCATATCCGGAGGCAGAGGCAGTCCGTTTTCCTGCCAGCGGGCCTCCCTGATGCGTTCTTTCCGCTGTTCCTCCTGCATTTCTCTTCTGGTTCGGGAGATGCGGGTAAAAAGCAGACGGGAGTCTATGCCGAACCGGTTGGCGCAGTCTTCCACGTACACCGTACGCTTTACGGGATCGGGAATGTCGGCTATGGTGTCGGCTATGTCATTTATGAGGTTCGCCCTCTTGAGAGGGTCCTTCCCCGCCTCTTCGCTGAGCAGACGGGTCTTGAAGCTGATGAAATCTTCGCTGTTGGTTCGAATGAATTCCAGCACCTGGTCCCTGCTGTGCGAACGGGCGAACGAATCGGGATCTTCCCCGGGAGGCAGCAGCACAACCTTCACGTTCATTCCTTCGCGGAGAATGAGGCCGATTCCGCGCAGAGCGGCGTGTATGCCGGCGGAATCGCCGTCATACATAATGGTAACGTTCTCGGGAGAATGCCGGCGGATGAGGCGTATCTGCTCTACCGTAAGGGAGGTTCCGCACGAGGCCACCACATTGGTGATTCCCAACTGGTGCATCATTACCATATCTACGTTGCCCTCCACCAGAATACAGTCGTTCTGCCTGGCCATCTCGGCCTTTGCAAAGTAGATTCCCAGCAGATGGCGGCTCTTGACGTAGATGGGAGTTTCGGGCGAGTTCACATATTTTGCAGGATTGTCGCTGTGCAGGGTTCTACCGCTGAAGGCGACCACCCTTCCGCTTACGGAGTGGATGGGGAACATAACTCTTTCGCGGAACTTGTCCACTACCGAGCCGTCTTCCCTGCGCACGGCAAGGCCGGCTTCCAGGAGATATTCAAGCTTATACCCCGCCTTCTGCGCGGCTTCCACGAGTTCCGTCTTGCCGGAGGGAGCCCATCCCAGAGAGAAACGCTCTATGGTTTCGTCTTCAAGGGAGCGGGATTTGAAATAGTTGTAGCCTACAGAGCGGCCCTCGCCGCTCTTGAGCCGCTCCATAAAGAACCTGCAGGCGAATTCCGACACTATCATAAGCGATTCGGTCCGCTGACGCGCAGCCATTTCTTCGGCCGTTTCCTCCTTTTCCCTTACCTCGATATTGTAGCGCTTTGCAATGAGTTTGAGAGCCTCGGAGTAGGAACAATGCTCCATCTCCATAACGAACCCCACAGCCGACCCGGCCTTTCCGCATCCGAAGCACTTGAAAATGCCTTTCGACGGAGTAACGTAAAAGGACGGCGTTTTCTCGTTGTGAAAAGGACAGCAGGCAACAAAGCTGGCGCCCCTGCGCTTGAGCGTAAGGTAGTCCCCCACGATGTCTTCCACGCGGGCCGTTTCCAATATGAGATTAACGGTTTCGGAAGGTATCATGATGCGACTTCACACAGGAATTTGATTCTGACCAGACGGATTTCCATCTCGTTGTACTCTGAGCCTATTTCCTGAAGGGCGTCCTCCAGGGAATCGGAAGACGCTTCCTCCTTGAAATATTCGTATATCTCTTCGACAATGTATTCGTCCAAAGTCTGTTTTATGTAATAATTGAGGTCGAGTTTGGTTCCGGTGGCCACGATAGTCTCTATTTCGGACATCAGTTCCCCCATATCCATACCCTTCATATGCGCAATGTCTTCCAGAGACATCCGCCGGTCGATACTCTGTATTATATAAATCTTGTTGGCCGACTTGTTGGGAGTGGATTTCACCACAAAATCGTCGGGCCTTTCGATATCGTTCTCCTCGACATACCTCTTGATGAGCTCCAGGAAACGCATTCCGAACTTGCGGGCCTTGCCGTCTCCTACGCCCTGGCAATTCTTAAGCTCTTCGAAGGTCTCGGGATACAGGATGGACATATCTTCCAGCGCCTGGTCTCCGAATATGATCCACGGCTGCAGCATAAGGGCCTTGGACATATCCCTGCGGAGGTCCTTGAGCATAGCCAGCAGCACAGGGTCTCCCCCACCTCCGTTGGCTGCCGCCCGTGCTGCTCTGGCATCATCCTCGTCCTCGTCTTCATCTTCATTCCCCTGCGAGAAAGCGCGGTCTTCGAGAATGGGTACGGAATAAGGATTCTGCAGGAACTCCTTCCCCTTGGGCGTAATGAAGATAAGTCCGTAAGACTCGATTTCTTTCCCGAGCAGTCCCAGCACCAGGCCCTGATGTATCACCGACTCCCAAAAGCGCTCGTCGTGGTCGTCTCCCGCGCCGAAGAGTTCCAGTTCGTTGTGCCGGTAAGACTCTATTTTGGAATTGGTAACTCCGGAAAGGATTGTCGCCAGATGATCGGTCTTGAAATGCTCGGGTAAAGATTCCACCAGTTCCAGAACCGTGTGCAGGATTTCCTTCCCCTCCATCGTGGTCTTGGGATGAAGGCAGTTGTCGCAGGAGCAGCATCCGTCCTGAGTGTACTGTTCTCCGAAGTAGTTCAGCAGAAGTTTGCGCCTGCACTGGTTGGACTCGGCGTAGAACACCACCTCGTCGAGCAGCTGACGGCTTATTTCCTGCTCGGACACAGGCTTGCCCTGCATGAATTTCTCCAGTTTGCGAATGTCCTTTGCGCTGTAATAGGCTATGCAGTTGCCCTCCTTGCCGTCTCTTCCGGCGCGACCGGTTTCCTGATAGTAGCTTTCAATACTCTTGGGAATGTCGTAATGAATTACGAAACGTACGTCAGGCTTGTCGATTCCCATTCCGAATGCGATTGTGGCTACAATCACGTCGATGCGCTCCATAAGGAAATCGTCCTGATTCTCGGCCCTGGTCTTCGCATCCAGCCCGGCGTGATAGGGCAGGGCCCTGATTCCATTGATGGAAAGCAGTTGGGCCAGATCCTCGACCTTCTTGCGGCTCAGACAGTATATTATTCCCGATTTGCCGGCGTTCTGCCTGATGTACCGGATTATGTCCTTCTCGGGCTCAACCTTGTCACGTATTTCGTAATACAGGTTTGGACGGTTGAAAGAAGACTTGAATACCTTCGCATCCATAATCCCGAGATTCTTGAGGATATCGCTCTGCACCTTCGGCGTAGCGGTGGCAGTGAGAGCGATGATGGGCCGGCGGCCTATACTGTCGATAAGATGCCGTATCCTGCGGTATTCGGGGCGGAAATCGTGCCCCCATTCCGAGATGCAATGCGCCTCGTCGATGGCGTAGAAGGAAACGTTTATCCTTCTGAGCAGAAGCACGTTCTCTTCCTTTGTAAGAGACTCCGGGGCTACATAAAGAATTTTGGTCTTGCCTAAGGTAAGGTCCCTGTTCACCTCTTCCATCTGGGTACGGGTAAGGGATGAATTGAGGAAGTGGGCAATGCTGCCCTTCCCCGATTCAAAGCCGCGCAGCACGTCGACCTGATTCTTCATAAGGGCTATGAGAGGCGAAATCACCACTGCCGTACCTTCCATCATAAGGGCCGGAAGCTGATAGCAAAGGGATTTACCTCCGCCGGTAGGCATCAGCACAAAGGCATCGGAGCCTTCAATGAGACTGGAAATGACTTCCTCCTGCTCTCCCTTGAAGTTGTCGTAGCCGAAAAATTCTTTCAGGAATTTGTGAATTTGAACAGTGTCTGCTTTCATATATCGCTTATTCCAAACTGTGTATTGCAAGTCCCGATCTGAGTTTCGGCTCAAACCAGGTAGTCTTGGGGGGCATTATCGCGGAATTGTCGGCAATTTCCACGAGTTGCTCCATACTTACCGGATACAGGGCGAAGGCTGCTTTCATTTCGCCCGAATCCACCCTGGCGGCCAATGCCTCCAGGCCTCTTATCCCCCCTACGAAATCTATTCTTTTGCTGGTACGCAGGTCCTTTATTCCAAGCAATTTGTCCAGGACGAGGGCGCCAAGGGCGCTAACGTCAAGCCGGTCCAGACATCCGGACCCGCTCCAATGTCCAGGCCTGAGGTCCAGACTGTACCAGCAGCCCTGCAGATACATCGAGAAATTGTACGGCCTGCACGGACGGTAGGGTTCGGAGCCCTTTGCCTCAACGGTAAAATCCTCTTCGAGGGCCCGGAGGAAGGAATCGCTGTCATAGGGCCCCAGGTCCTTCACAACCCTGTTATAGTCCAGGATCCGGAGCTGATTCTTAGGGAAGCATACTGCCATAAACCAGTTGTACTCCTCGTCCCCGCGGTGCAGGGGATTCGAGTCCCTTCTGAGCCGGCCTACCCGCACCGCGGCGGCAGTACGGTGGTGTCCGTCGGCAACATAGAACGCCCCGACCCGGGTATTGAAAATTTCGCTGATGCGGGCTATGACGCTGTCATTGTCGATTACCCAGAAATCGTGGCCGAAGCCGTTCTCGTCGGTAAAGCCGTATTCCTTTTCCTGCGAGCAGGTCTGTTCTATTATGGCCTGAAGGTCGGCATTTTCGGCAAAAGCGAAGAAAACCGGTTCAAGATTGGCATTCAGCAGGTTGATATGCACCATCCTGTCGTCTTCCTTGTCCTTGCGGGTAAGTTCGTGACGTTTGATGCTGCCGTTTTCATAGTCTTCGATATGCGCGCACAGTACAAAACCGTACTGGGTATGGGAGTCCATTGTCTGAGCATAAAGATAGTAGCAGGGCTTGCTGTCCTGCACCAGCCATGCGTTACGCTTCCACAGGGCAAAGTTCTGCGCCGCCTTGTCGTAGGAGCGCTGCTCGTGCTCCGAGGCAAGCGGGGTGAAATCGATCTCGGGGCGGGTTATATGAAGCAGCGACCGGGGTCCGGCAAGAGCGGCCGCCTCTTCGCTGTTCACAACATCGTAAGGGGGAGCCGACACTTCCGCCGCCAATTCCTTGGGAGGGCGTATCGCAGCAAAAGGTTTGACTCTTACCATCTGCCTTCGTTTTTTTCAAAATCTCTCATACAGTTCACAAGCGCGCGCACGTCTTCCATAGTGCAGGCGTTGTATATCGAAGCCCGGAGCCCGCCGACCAGACGGTGCCCCCTGATTCCAACAATGCCGGAGCGGGCCGCATAATCCACGAACGGGTCCAGCAGGTTCTCAAAGCCCGGGGCCATATCGAAGGTCACGTTCATAAGCGAACGGTCCTGCACGGCGGCGGTTCCGCGGAACAGAGGGTTGCGGTCCACCTCGCCATACAAGGCATCGGCCTTGGCTCTGTTCAACTTTTCAAGTGCCTCCACTCCCCCGCTGTCCTTAATCCAGTGCAGAGTACGGTTCATAACAAAGACAGGGAACACGGGAGGCGTATTGAACATAGAGCCGTTGCTTATCTGAACCCGATAATCGAGCATAGAGGGGATATGGCGTTCCACCTTTCCGAGTATGTCCGTGCGGATGATTGCGAAACCTACCCCGGCGGTACCGGCGTTCTTCTGCGCTCCACCGTAGATGAGCGCGTATCTCGAAACATCGACCGGGCGGCTGAGAATGTCGGAAGACATATCCGCCACCAGATTCACGGGGCAAACCGGGTCTTCGCGCAGCTGGGTGCCGTAAACCGTATTGTTTGTGGTAATATGCACATAGTCAAGGTCCTCCGGGATTTCATAGCCCCGGGGAACGTAGGAGAAGGCAGAGTCGGCCGAACTGGCGAGTTCGACCACGTTTCCAAACCCACGGGCCTCCTTCATAGCCTTCGCAGCCCAGACCCCGCTGTTCACGTAGCCGGCTTTGCTGCGCAGCAGGTTCGCAGCCACGCACAGGAACTGCATCGATGCCCCGCCTGCCATAAATACGACCTCATAACCGCCGGGGATAGCGAGAAGTTCCCGCCACAGCGCACGGGTATCGTCCATAAGCTCCACCCATTCACGGGAGCGGTGGCTGACCGAAAGCACCGACACTCCGGTACCGGCAAAGTCCCGCAATGCAGCGGCAGCCTCGTCGTAAACGCGCTGGGGCAGCAGGCAGGGGCCGGCGGTGAATATGTGCTTGCAGGTCATATCATTTTTATTTTATCCTTAAAGATACCGATTTTTTCCATTCTGTCCAAAAAATCCTGCACAAGACTCAGACGCACCCTGACCCTGACCGAGCAGTCCAGAGCAAAGTCCCGCTCGAGGACCCGGATATCCATATCCTTGAGGATTTTCATAACAGCGGGAACCGCATCGTAGGCGAAGGAAACGCAATACTGCACCCCGGCGGTCTTTTCAGTTACGGTGGCATTGGACAGAGCATCGGCGGTGGCGGTCTTATAGGCTCTGACAAGCCCGGGAATCCCGAGTTTTATGCCTCCGAAATAACGCACCACGATTACAAGAACGTCGCTCAGACCGGCGGAATCGATCTGGCCCAGAATCTGGCGTCCGGCGCTGCCCGACGGCTCGCCGTCGTCGCCCGCGCGCCATTGCCTGCCGTCAAGGCCCAGCCGGAAGGCGTAGCAATGGTGGCGGGCGTCGTGATACTGCCGCCTGGCAGTATCGAGCAGCGCACGGACCTCGTCCTCGCTCTCCACGGGCCAGGCCAGGGCTATGAAGCGGCTGCCCAGTTCCTTATACAGACCCTGAGACGGCTCCAATATGCTTTTGTAAGTATCCGGACACTCCATATCTGTTCAAAATTAGTGAATAATTCTTATCTTCGCAATATGAATTTCAAATACAGAGTAACACTCGACGGAATCAAAGGATTTTTCCGCGTGTACGCAGTAAGGCCCGACACCACCCTATACAACTTTCACAAACAGATGAAAGCCGATATGGAATTCCCCGACGACGTTCCGATTCTGTTCAAGGCCTTCGATGCCCTGGGCGAAGTGGTTGCGCGCTATGCCTACGTAGATCTGGGCAGCGGCACTGTTGACAAAGTCACCATTGCCGACACCCAGAAAGCCGGAGTGTTCTCTTTCACCTATTTCTACGACACCGTAGCCAAAAGAAGCGTAACCATTAACTTTGAAGACGATTTCCCGGGCGCAGTGACCCGCCCCGAAATCCTGGAGAGCAAAGGGCCCAATCCGGTGGAGTTCCTGGACCACGGGTACGTATCATTCGAAGATATGACAAAAGAAGAACTCGCCGAAGACTTCGATGACGAAGAAGACGACGAGTTCGACGTATCTGACGAGCCTGAAGAGTCTGACGACTCGGACGACTCTGAGGATTAACCTCCCGGCAATTTATTCTGCCACCGGCTTTCCAATCTTGTCGAGGCCGACCTCGAATACGAGAGTGGAATTGGGCTCGATTGAGCGGTTGCCCTGGGGACCGTAAGCAAGTTCTGCAGGGATGATAAGCTTAATCCTGCCACCCTCACCGATAAGTTTGAGGCCCTCGCGGAAACCTGCGATATTGTATCTGAGAACCATCTTTGCAGGGTCTGCATCGGCGGCGATTTCCTCGATAACCTTACCCTTCACGTCGGTAAGCTTATAATGAACGTATACAGTGTCGGCATCGGTAGGAGCAACTTCGGTACCGGGCTCCTCGATAATGTAACGCAGGCCGGACTCTGTCTTCTGAGCACCCTGCTTCTCCATCTTCTCGATAAACTTCTTTCCTGCCTCGGCATTCTCAAGAGCCTTTATTTCTCTCTGTTTCTGAAGATAAGCGTTGAAAATCTTATCGATCTGAGTGGGGTCAACCTTGAACTGTGAGCCGTATTCGGGGTCCTGAGGATTGCCCTCAGCCTTGAGAGCGTCGTTGAAGCCCTTACGGATGCGTGAGAAATTCAAGTCTTCACCAAAGCCGTTGAATTTGACAACCTGTCCGAAATATACTCCAAGCAGATATGCAACCGTATCCTTCTCGGAAGATGTAGGGGCCATAGCCTTTACGTCAACCTGTGCGGGAGTCTGTTCCTTTGCGGGGGCCTGTTCCTGAGCAGCAGGCTGCTCTCCTTCCTGTGCGGGTTCCTCTGCCTTGGGAGCGCAAGACAGAACTGCAAAGCCCATTGCGAGGGCTGCGAATAATTTAAGTGCTTTCATCTTTTTTATTTGTGTGTATTTAAAAGTTCCGTTTAAAGTTCCCATCCCAGAGCGGACGCGCCCAGAATAGCCGCATCCGACTCCTTAAGGCTTGAGAACAGAAGTTTTACCTTGTTTTTCCAGAGGAATACCACATTCTCGTTCATTGATTCTATGATTGCCTCTTCCAGGAATTCCCTTGAACGGGCAAGACCGCCAAAGAGCACGATAGCCTCGGGAGCCGAGAATGCGATGAAGTTCGCAAAACTTTCACCGAGAATGCGTCCTGTAAACCTGAATACTCTCTTCGATAGTTCGTCGCCCTGCCTTGCAGCCTCGTAAACGTCTTTGGAAGTGATGTTCTCCATTCCCCTGAGGAGGGAAGGCTCGTCGCTCATATCCAGCCATTCACGGGCGGTACGGGCTACGCCTATAGCCGAAGCGTAAGTTTCCAGACATCCGTTCTGACCGCAGTTGCAATGACGTCCGTTATGCCTTACGGCACAGGTATGACCGAGTTCGCCGGCAAAGCCGTCGTGACCGTAAACTACCTTTCCGTCGATTACGATTCCGCTGCCCACGCCGGTACCGAGTGTAATCATAATGAAATTCTTCATTCCTTTGGCTACACCGTAGGTCATTTCGCCCATAGCGGCCGCATTGGCATCATTGGTAAGGGAAACCGGAATGCCGGTTGCGTCCGAGAGCATTGATGCGAAGTGAATTGTTTCCTTCCCGCACCAGGTGATGTTCATCGCGCCTTCTATGTCGCCGGTGTAATAGTTTCCGTCGGGAGCACCGACACCGATTCCGCGGACCTGACCTTCAACGTCGGCCTGCTTGATAAGGGTAAGCACCGTCTGCGCAAGGTAATCCACGAATTCCCGGGCATCGGTGTGTTTGTTGGATACAATCACGGTTTGGGTAAGCACCTCGCCGCGGGCATCCACTATTCCTATCTTGGCGGACTGTCCGCCGATATCTATTCCTACAACGTATTTCTTTTCCATAGGGATCGTTCGTTTATTCTACAGGGATATCCTTGTTGACGTTCCTGCTTCCTACAAGAGCATAGAAAATGAGATAGCCCAGGCAAGCGATAAGCAGCCAGTAGCTCTGCAGTGAACCAACTTTGTCGGCAATGAGATTCTGGACAAAGGGAATGATGCCTCCACCGCAAACCAGAGTCATAAATATTCCCGAAGCGGCTGCAGTGTATTTTCCGAGGCCCTCGGCCGACAGGTTGAAGATTGCACCCCACATAACCGAAGTGCAGATACCGCAGAGCATCATAAATACAAGGCAAAGAGGAATGCTGCTTTCGCCGAGTTTGATGGCAACTGTCTCGGGTACGAAAATTACACAAAGCAGGAAAGCAATTGCAAGGCAGGATGTTGCACAAAGCATAACCTTACTGCTGACTTTAGCGCCGATTGCACCGCCGCCCAGACGGCCGAGGAGCATACAGAACCAGTATGCGCCAACCATTGTTCCGGTAAGCGCCGGTCCCACCCAATCCAGACCGGAGAAATAGATGTTGGCGGTATTGGGAATACCTACCTCGATTCCAACGTAGAAGAAGATTGCCACTGCTCCAAGCACGAAGTGACGGAAACTCAGAGGGCTGTATTTATCCTTCTCGACATTTCCGGCAAGGCGGGCTGCCTTCTGCTCGGGAGTCTCCATATGAGGCTCGGGAATATTTGTAAGGGAAATTACCACGAATGCTATTGCGAAGATGGCAATTGCAATAATCATAACGGGGGCAGCCTTTGCAACGGTTGCATTGGCGATTGTACCGCCTACGAGCCATCCCACGAAAACGGGAGCTATGGTACCGCCAATCGAATTGCAGGAACCTCCGAACTGAATGAGCTGGTTACCCTTGTTGCCGCCGCCGCCCAGGGTGTTGAGCATTGGGTTGACCACGATATTGAGCATACACATTGCAAAACCGGCCACGAATGCGCCCGCTACGTAAACTGCGAAAGACTCCACATAGCCTGAAAGGAACTGGATTGCAACACCTACGATACCTACGATAACGGCGGCGCGGGAGGTGAATTTGTAGCCCTTTCTTTGAAGAATGAGACCTGCGGGGATACCCATACAGGCATAAGCGATGAAGTTAGCGAGCGAACCGAGCTGGGAAAGCGCCTTGCTTGCACCGAACTGATTGGTTACGATTACACCCATTGAGCCGGCCAGATTGGTTACGAACGCAATCATAAAGAATAGCGCAAACATAACCACGATGGCCGGAGTGTAGTTCTGTTTCTGTGTAGATTTAGCCATAGTGCATTATTTTTTGTTAAACATTTATTTCCTATTTTTGCATTAAAGCACGAAGTTAACAAATTTATCAGATATTACCGTATGAACTCCAAACTTTTTTCTGCCATTGCAGTGCTGACGGGCCTTGCCTGCGTATGCTCCTGCAAACCTTGCGTGACCTTCACCGAGGGCGCCACAGATCCCGAGACCGGGAAATGCACCTACACCATTACGGTCGACAATCCTCCCAAGGGAAACGACTGGACAATCTGGTTCTCCTGCTTCCGTACACGCCCTCAGATTCTGGAAGGTTCGAACGCTACCATAGAGCATCTGTTCGGCACACTTCACAAAATCACTCCTACCGGAGATTGCTCCGACAGAATTGTAATCAACTTCCTCACCGGAGCGCTCAGACGCCAGAGCTGGGCTCCCGAAACTTTTACCCTGGACATCCCCGGAAAGAAGCCGGTAAAGCTTGAGGCAAAATACATCTTTCAGGAGCCGAAGGAAGTCAAGGAATTTACATACGAAGCCGTAGAGCTCAATGAATTCGACATTATACCCAGGCCCAAGAGCATAACCAGACTCGAAGGGAAGTCGGCCCTGGGAATACTCTCCACCGATGAAATCCTCGGGAAATGGCAGGCCTCGACCGTTCAGGGAAAGCCTGAGGGATGGTACAGCCTGAGCATTCAGGACGGAAACGTTGAAATAGGCGCAGCCGACGGCAACGGAGCTTTCTATGCTGCCGTAACCCTGAACAAGATTCTTAGCAACGCCGGCGGGGAGGTTTCCAACGTTGTGATCGAAGACTGGCCCGACCTCCAGCACCGCGGACTTATGCTCGACGTTGCCCGCAACTTTACCAAAAAGGACGATATGCTGAAGCTCATTGACGTTCTGGCCGGTTTAAAGGTCAACGTGCTGCACATTCACATTGCAGAGGACGAAGGCTGGAGAATAGAGATTCCCGGACTCCCCCAGCTTACCGAGTTCTCGGCATTCCACTGCCTTCCCGTAAAGCAGGAGGACGGCAGCTACAGGGAAGTCGAACACCTTGCCCCCACCCACAGCGGAGATTTCATCCCCACCGCAGAGGGATCTTCGAACGGATACTATACTAAGGAAGACTACATCGAAATAGTAAAATACGCACACAAGAACCATATCCGCGTGATTCCCGAAGTGGATACTCCGGGCCACTTCCGCGCAGCCCTCAGAGGTATGGACTACTATTGCGACCAGACGGGAGACGAAAGCCTTCGCCTCACTGAGCCGGGAGACACATCAAAATACTATTCTGTCCAGTACTTCGACGACAACGCCCTCAACGTTGCACTTCCCGCATCGTACAAGTTCATGGAGCTCATAATCGACACCTTCATCGCCTACCACAACGAGGCCGGCGTGCCCCTGACCGAATTCCACGTCGGAGGAGACGAGGTTCCCCACGGTGCATGGATGGGTTCTCCCGCTTGCCAGGCCCTTATGCAGGAAAACGGCTGGAGTACCGCGGCCGAGCTCAAGGCCTACTATATGCGCAATATTATGAACATTGCCGAGGCTAAGGGAATCAAGATTGCAGGATGGCAGGAGATACCCCAGAGGCTTGACCCCGTCACTGAAGAGCAGATGAAAAAGGATCTTGCATTCACGAACATCTGGAGCACGAGACCCGAAGGGCACAGCG
Organism: Candidatus Cryptobacteroides sp.; assembly: GCA_045599225.1. Lineage (GTDB taxonomy): Bacteria > Bacteroidota > Bacteroidia > Bacteroidales > UBA932 > Cryptobacteroides. Next base: position 11,730 of record JAZRVN010000048.1, on the reverse strand, counting down.
ACGAACTGCCCTACAAGATGGCCAACAAGGGGTTCAACGTCATCCTCTGCAATATGACAAACACCTATGCCGATTTCGCCTACAACCGCAGCGTTCTGGAGCGCGGTCACGACTGGGGCGGGCTTGTGGACGAGAGGCGCAGCTTCTGTATGCTCCCCTTCAACTCATACAATTCGATTAGGTTCGACGACGATGGAAATCCCTCCGACCTGAGCAATGCTTCCACCGGCAAAACCGCATTGGAAGCCCCTGAGCGCATTTTGGGCGTACAGGCTCAGCTGTGGACTGAAACCATAAGGAATTTCGACCACGTGACCTATTACATTTTCCCCAAGATGCTGGGGCTTTGGGAAAGAGGCTGGAACGCACACCCGGCGTGGGAATTCAGCAACGATGCACAGGATCCTGTCTTCACTCAGGATTTCAACCATTTCTACAGCATTGTCGCCGAGCACGAGATACCTTGGCTGGACCGGCTGGGAATCAACTGCCGCAAGCGTTAGTTATTACCTGGCCCTTTCGACCAGACTTAGGGCGAAACGACGCAGAACCTCGGTCCTCACGGCACCGAGGTTTATCTCCCTGAGGGCTTCCATAGCCAATTCGGAATAACGCCGCACTTCGGCCCTTGCCTGAGTATCGAGCCCCAGTTCACAATAAATTGCTTTGACGGCGCTGATCTTGCTTTTACGCTCATCAGCGCTGTTTGCTTCCCGGTTCATAATGTCAGCGAGGGACTTCCGGTCGGAGGTCTTGAGCATCGCCTGAACCGTGAGCCAGCTTTTTTTGTTGTTCAGGATGTCCCCGCCGATGGGTTTGCCGAAGACTTTTTCGTCTCCGAATGCATCCAGGTAGTCATCGGCAATCTGGAAGGCCATCCCCAGGCGGTAGCCGTATTCGTACAGTGAGCGGCAGCAAGCAGGTTCGGCCCCGGCTATCAGGGCTCCCATCTTTGCCGCGCAGGCAATGAGAACGGCAGTCTTGAGACCTATCATCTGCTCGTAATCGGCCATCTGCACGCAATCCTCATTTTCAAAGTCCATATCGAGCTGCTGTCCCTCGCAAACCCGGGCGGCGGTGTCCGAGAAGAGTTCGAGTACGGGCTCAAGCACTTCCACCGGGGCGCGGGCTATGCGTTTGTAACTGTCGATGAGCATCACGTCGCCGGAAAGGATAGCGGTCTGCCCGTTCCATTTTTTCCAGACGGTGGGTTTGCCGCGGCGCAGGGTGCTCCGGTCCATAATGTCGTCGTGTATAAGGGTGAAACTGTGAAAGACTTCCAGTCCTGCGGCAGGTTCCAGGATTCCGCTATTGAAAGCGTCCTTGAACAGGCTGTAGGCAAGCAGGCAGAGCTTCGGACGGATTCTCTTCCCCCCTATCCCTATCATATAAGAGAGCGGCCGGTAGAGTCCCGAGGGCTCGTCGGGGAATTCTATTCCTGAAAACAGTTCGTCAATTGTCTGATTGAGGTATGCTTCGCTTATCATAGGTATTTTCAGTTTGTCGTACAAAATTAGCGGAATTTCTTTTAAGAAGCACAAGTACATCTCCATTCTCCAGAACGGTGTTCCCGTCGGGGATTATCTTTTCATCGCCGCGAAGAATCAGAACCAGGAGATTTCCGTTGCCCTTCGGGTACTCGCTCACCCTGCGCCCGGCCCAACGGCTGTTTTCGGAGAGCGGATGCCGGACAAGCCTTTCGGCAGGCTCGTCCTGATAGGCCCGGGTGCAGAGCACAACCCTGTCGCCCTCCATAAGAGTGGTACTGCCTTCGGGCACAATATGCTCGCTGCCCCGTATGACAAGGGCGACAAGGCAGTCCTGGGGAAGGCCGAGCTCTTTAACCTGCCTGTTATTCCATTTGCTTGATTCTTTTATGCAGATTTCTCCGAACGACACTTCGGCATTCTCGCTGAAATCGCTGAAAGTAGTCATAACGTCGGAGCCGGTATCAGTCATAGAGGTTCTGCGGGCCACCAAAGGAATCAGCGAGCCTTGCAACGCAATGGAAATGAGCACAATGCAGAACACTATACTAAAAATGTCGTTCCGGAGCACGACTCCCGACGTGAGTATGGTTATGGCGAACACTATGGAGGCGGCACCGCGAAGTCCTACAAATGAAATGAGACTAAGCTGGCGGAAGGGGTACTTGCGGAACGGCGCCAATACACCGCATACGGCCAGGGGTCGCGCGACAAGAGTGAGGACGGCGAAGATTATCAGGGCGGGTACGACAGATTGTATCAGATGCGACGGAATCGCAAGCATTCCAAGGAGGAAGAAGATGACGATTTGCATCAGGCTGGTTATGGAATCGAAAAGGGGAGCCATAGACTTCCGCCCCGGGAATTCGGTATTTCCCAGCACGATTCCAACTATGTAGGCACTCAGGTAACCGTTACCGCCAACAAGATCGGGCAGGGCATACGACAGCAAGGCGACAGATATGAACAGCAGGAGGTCGAACCCGTTGCTGCTGAAATTTATTCGTCGGAAAAGGAACACCGCTCCGGTTGAAATGACAAGACCGCATCCCGCTCCGAAGACTATCTGCGATACGATTTCCCATACAATGCCCCCGGCAGAGACGTTTCCGTTGAACAGGGAAAGCATTATTGCCGTGAGCATATACGACATAGGGTCATTGGAACCGCTTTCCATTTCAATCAAAGGGGCGCTGTTGTTCTTCAAACCCAGTTTGCGGGTGCGAAGGATGGAAAATACCGTAGCGGCGTCGGTAGAACTAATCACTGATCCCATCAGAAAACTCTCCAGCCACGCCCACCCGAGCACGAAATGGCAGAAAAGGCCCACAAATACAGCGGTGAGCACCACTCCTACCGTGGCAAGCAGCCCGGCCTCGACAACTATCGGTCTGGCAGATTTCCATCTTGTGCCGAACCCGCCGTAGAACATTATGAAAATAAGCGCTATTGTACTTATATCGCCTACTATCCATCCGGCTTCCATTGCGAACTCGTCGTACCGGCTTCCGCACAGCAGTCCCAGCATAAGGAAGAACAGCAGGACCGGGATGCCTACCTTTCCCGAGAATTTATTGAGGAAAACACAGGTTATGACAATAACCGAAAATATTATGAGATACAGAGCCATACAACTACAAATTTAATTGTAAATTAACAATATCCCAAAACCTGTTCGTACACACACGAATGATTCGCGTGTGTACAAGATGGTGGGGCAAGAAAAGAAAATCCCCGTCCTGTAACGGGGATTTTCGTGACTCGTGCAGGATTCAAACCTGCGACCTTTTGATCCGTAGTCAAATGCTCTATTCAGCTGAGCTAACGAGCCGGAGTATGCTATTTCTCAGATTTAACCGAGCGGGTAGCCTCTTTAATGCGAGCCTTCTTTCCTGAGAGCTTGCGGAGATAGAAGATGCGCGCTCTGCGAACCTTACCTACCTTGTTGATTTCAATCTTGTCGATGAAGGGGGACTCGTAAGGGAAAATTCTCTCAACGCCTACTCCATTGGACACCTTGCGTACTGTGAAGGTTTTTGTGAAAGGGTTGGCGCCCTTGATTTGAATAACAACTCCACGGAAGTTCTGGAGCCTGTCCTTATCACCCTCTTTGATTCTATAGGTTACGGTAACGGTGTCACCGGCCTTGAACTGGGGGAACTTTTCTGCTCTTTCAATTGCGAAAGAGTCCTGTACCAATTTAATAAGATCCATAATTTCTTAATTAATCTTGTGGCAGCATCACTGAACCGTTCTGCGAGAGGCTGCTCTAAGGGACTGCAAAGATATAAATTATTTTGCAGTTTGCAAACTTTTATTTCAACTTTGAATGCAAACACTGCTACCCTCTCCTGCCGGGACCTCCGAATCCTCCGGGACCGCCCGGGCCACCGGGGCCGCCGGGGCCGCCGGGGCCGCCGTGGCCGCCGCGGCCGAAGTTCCCGAAACGGTACGTAAGCGAGAGGACTATGTAGCGCCCCAGGCTATTGGACTGGCTTTCAAGGTGATAGTTACCGCTGTCGGTAACGTTTAAATTCCGTTGCTGCCCAAGGATGTCGTAACATTTGAGAGAGAGGGTCATAGTTTTCTTCAGCAGAAGTTTCTGCAATTCGGCATTCCAAACCACCATTGAGCGCTGAGGAGTTTCGTACCCGTCATACCAGTTGTAGCTCGCATCGGTCTTCATTACAAGACCGGCAAGGTCCCAGGTCCAGTTCAGACTGCCCATAACGTTGTTGTTCCAGGTACGGGTAGTCTTCTTTTCTTCAGCTATGGTGTACCACGAACTGTTCATCCTGGTACGACCCGACAGAACGACTTCCAACGCGTCGGAACGATATGTCAGACGCAGGCGGTCGGTGAAATTCAGAGTGTTGGTAGTATTGAGGGCGATATGCTCGTCGAAATAGGCCTTGTCATTGAAATTCTGCACGAACTCCTCCATAAAATCATAGAAGCCCTTGCTGGAGTACGTGCTCATATCGATACCGGTTCCTACATAAGCCGACTTCTTCGACCATCCCACATTGAGCATATTGGAAACGGAGAAACCGGAGCGGGCTATGGGTATATTGCAGAACCCGTTCATTCCCGCACTCATAGACGCCGGTCCGTTCACAGGCATAGAATAGGAGGAACCTCCGTCGTACCAGGTTGTGTTCACAATGGGATTCTGCACATAACTTCCGTTCAACCTTACATTGAAGGAAGTGAAGGTACTTCGGTCGTTGAACCTGATGTCGGCATTGAGATTGTGGGAGAAATATGGGGTGAGCGAAGGATTTCCGAACGTAACCGAAAGCGGATTGGTATTGTCGGGCACAGGCATCAGCTGGGAAGTGGACGGCTGGCTGGTGTTTCCCCTGTAGTTCACCCTCATATTGAAGCTTTCGCTAAGGTCGGCCCGAATCATAAGGGTAGGTGAAAAGTTCCATCGGAAATCGTCGTAAACCTTGGATACCGAGCCTTTTGTAGTCTCGTTGTGAGTTTTTGTAGGTTTGGCCGAGAACCCCAGCTGCCCCCTTACAGTCTCGCTCTGATACAGAGCGTTCACGCCAATCTCCTGATTATGGCTTTCATTGACGATTCTGTTGGAATAGTCGTCGACCTTCTGCCCTGTTTCCAGCTCATAGGTATTCTTGTCGGATACCGATTTTCGCCAGTTGTAGGAATAGTTCGCCTCGACATAGAAATTATGGCCCAAAGGTTCGGTATAGGTAACGCGGCCGGAGAGGGACGCACTGTTGCTGCTGGAATTGAAATTCTGGTTAACTCTTTGGAAATCGATGACTTTCCCGAACTCGTCGTACTTTGTGGTGCTGTTATTGTTTATACCGTTCAGAAGATTGTTGGAATAGTTGTACCTGCCGGTTACGGTCATTGTACGGCCGGGGATACCGAGTCTCTGACGGAACATCAGAAAGCCGTTGGTGCTGACGTTTCTGTTAGAGCCCGTATTATTGGTGAACGCGTCGTTCATCCTGTACGACTTGAGCGAAAGGTCGTCGAAAACAGTTGAAGAAGTGTCATTCTGGGAATAACTCCCATTTCCGAAATTCACCTGAGGCTGGAAGATGATGGAAGTGTTCTTGGAAAACTCGTGCTTGAGCCTTACTCCGAACCGGTGTCCCCCGCTGGCGCTCCGGTCGTGCTCCCTGCTGTCCACCAGATAGTTGCCGTCGGTCATAAAGTTAGTCTTCCTGCTTGCCGATTCAACACTGCGGTTGGAATTGTTATACAGATAGTTTGCACCCAGTTCCATCCGGTTGTCGAACAGATTCCATCCGCCGTTGACTCCTCCCATATAAGAAGTGGTGATGCCGTTGCCACCGCCTGACCCCATCCCGCGTCCGCCGCCGCGCATACCCTGCATCATCGAAGCCGACAAATCGTTGAACCCACGGTTATTGGTATTGTTGGCGTTGAGAATCACGCTAAGCTGGTTCTTATCGGTAAAACGCCCCACAAAACCGGCCCCCTGATAACGCCAGTCGTCCATATTGTTGTTGGTCGACGCGAGATCGTGTCCGCCTCCGGCCATAACGTTGCCGAAGAAGCCCTTCATCATCCCCTTCTGTATTGTAAGGTCAATGACGTGCTCCTCCTCGCCGTCGTCGATTCCGGTAAACTCGGCCTGATCGGACTTCTTGTCGATAACCTTAACCTTTTCCACGATTCTGGCGGGGATGTTCTTCGAAGCGAGCTGGGGGTCGTCGAGGAAGAAAGTCTTGCCGTCGATCATTATCTTGGTGATAGTCTCGCCGTTCTGGGTTATGGTTCCGTCTTCGGCAACCTCGACGCCGGGCAACTTCTTGAGAAGGTCTTCGAGCACGTCGTTGTCGGTAACCTTGAAGGAGGAGGCGTTGTATTCGATGGTATCTTTCTTAATAATTACCGGATTACCCACGGCCGACACCTTTGCAGCATCGAGGGCCTGAGCGTCCGGGGCCATCTTCAGGGACCCGAGGTCAACCTCTCCGGAAATTTTAATCTCCTTTGTAACAGGCAGATAGCCGAGAAGTTCGGCCTTTAGAATATAAGTTCCGCCGCGAACCGAGGAGAAGACCGCAGCGCCCTTCTCGTCGGAAAGGGCGGCGTAGGAGGCCGATTTAGCCCCAGGCTTGGATAGAGTGACGGTTGCATAGGCGACGGGGTCGAGCGTCTCTTCTTCCTGCAACGCAACTTTCACACGGTTTTGAGCGAGAATAACGGATGACGACAAGAGAATGCTCAAAACCGCCACAACAACTTTCAACTTCATAAAAAACTACTTTTTCACTCTATCGGGATTAGCCTCCAGGAATTTTTCCCAGGAAGTCGATGCAGACGTGCTTGACAGAGGGGATGTAAGCTGATAGAAATGGCACATCGCGATAGCAAGAGCATCCGTCGCATCCAAGTGCTGTGCAACAATTTTTATGCCAAGGGTACGCTCTACAATAAGGGCAACCTGCTCCTTAGAAGCTGCTCCATTGCCGCAGATTGCCATTTTTGCTTTTCGGGGCGCATACTCGAAAACGGGGATTCCCCTTTGGCTGGCGGCAATGATAGCGGCCCCCTGCGCCCTGCCCAGTTTAAAAATCACCTGGGCGTTCTTTGCATAGAACGGAGACTCGATAGCAAGGTCGTCGGGGCTGTAGAGGTCCACCAATGCATTGACTTTTTCGTAGATAAGCTGCAACTTGTCATAAGGGCTTTCCACTTTGCGGAGGTCCAGCACCCCCATATCTACAAACTGCGGAACACTGCGCTCATTTACACGCACAACCCCGAAACCAAGCAGATTGGTTCCGGGATCAATGCCTAATATAGTTCTGGTTTCAGTCAATCTTGTCAAAACCTGTATAAGGACGCAGAACCTCGGGGATTACGATTCCGTCGGCGCTCTGGCAGTTCTCCAGGAGAGTAGCCACCACCCGGGGCAAAGCCAGGGAGCTGCCGTTAAGGGTATGCGCAAGTTGGGTCTTTCCCTCGGTGTCGCGATAACGCAGATGCAGACGGTTTGCCTGATAGGTCTCGAAGTTGGAAACCGAAGAGATTTCGAGCCAGCGCTGCTGTGCCGCACTCCAAAGTTCGAAATCGTAAGTAATAGCCGACGTGAACGACATATCGCCGCCGCAAAGGCGCAGAATCCTGTACTTAAGACCGAGCTTATTTACGATTCCCTCTACGTGGGCAACCATCTCATCCAACGCCTTATAGCTGTCCTCGGGTTTCTCCACGCGGACAATCTCCACTTTGTCGAACTGATGCAGACGGTTAAGGCCGCGCACATCCTTGCCGTAAGAACCGGCCTCGCGACGGAAGCAGGGAGTGTAGGCGGTAAGGCGCTGGGGAATCTCGTTCGGGGCAAGAATCACATCCCGGAAGATATTGGTTACAGGCACCTCGGCCGTAGGAACCATATAGAAATCGTCCAGATTGGCGTGATACATCTGACCTTCCTTGTCGGGGAGCTGACCTGTTCCGAAACCGGAAGCCTGATTCACCATTACCGGAGGTTCAACCTCGAGATAACCGGCGGCAGCGTTGCAGTCGAGGAAGAAGTTGATGAGAGCTCTCTGCAGCCTTGCACCCTTTCCTTTATATACAGGGAAGCCGGCCCCGGTGATTTTCACGCCAAGGTCGAAATCGATTATATCGTATTTCTTTGCCAGTTCCCAGTGAGGCAGCGCATTCTGGGGCAGAACAGGATCCTCCCCTCCCATCTTTACCACTTCGTTGTCCTCGGCACCCTTGCCCGGTTTTACGAGCTTGCAGGGCAGGTTGGGCATAAGCACGAGGTCGGACTCGAGTTCCTTACCGGCCTCCTCCATCTGCAAGAGCAGTTGGGAAGACTTTGCCTTGAGCGCGGCAACCTTTGCCTTGGCTTCCTCGGCCTTATCCTTCAGGCCCTGTTTCATAAGAGCGCCGATTTGCGCAGCGAGCTGTTTCTGCTCGGCGAGAATGGCATCGCTCTCGGTCTGCAGGTTGCGGCGGCGTGAATCCAGCTCCAGAACCTTCTCCACGAGCTGGCCGGCCTCAAAATTCTTTATCTTCAATTTTTCGACAATCTCCTGAGGATTGTCACGGAGCATTTTTAACGTAAGCATATCCTAAAAATTCAAAAGGACCCACACTTAACTCGAAGTGAGAGTCCCTTGGTTCTCATAAAAGCCCTTCGAGATTAGTTCTCAAAAGGGATAACCGATACATAAGACTTATCTTCACGCTTGCGGCTGAACCTTACTGTTCCGTCGACAAGAGCGTAGAGAGTATGATCTTTTCCCATACCAACGTTGAGGTCGGGATTGTGCACTGTACCTCTCTGGCGTACGATAATGTTGCCGGCCTTTACGACCTCGCCACCGAATTTCTTGAGTCCGAGACGCTTGCTATGGGACTCACGACCGTTCTTTGAACTTGATTGTCCTTTCTTGTGTGCCATAATTGATGAGTTTTAAGCGATCGACTCGATCTTGATTTTTGTAAGTTTCTGACGATGTCCGTTGAGTTTCTGGAAACCCTTGCGGCGAATCTTCTTGAATACGATGACCTTGTCGGCCTTTGCATCATCTTCGAGAACGGTAGCCTTAACCACTGCACCCTCGATATAAGGAGTGCCGACCTTGATTTTTCCATCCTCATCGATAAGGAGAACCTTGCCGAACTCCACAGCTTCACCTTTGGCCTGAGAAAGTCTCTGAACAAAGATTTCGTTGCCAGCCTCTACTTTAAACTGCTGGCCTGCAATGTCTACGATTGCGTACATTTTTTAATAAACTTTAAAAGTTCTGACCGCAAGCGTCCGTTATTCAAACGGCTCTTTTTCAATGGCTTAACGGCCTTGTCAAATTTTGGGACCACAAAAATACAGATTTTTCTTTTATCTACCAAAAAAATAAGTAAATTTGCGGCCGTTAACATTTTTGTTATGGGAAATTTCGTGTACAGCCGACCGGTAAAAGGCCCCGATTTCATAGGGCACAAGGAGGAAGTAGCCTCCATCAAGGCTCTGATCGAGCAAGGGAAGAACGTTGTAATATACGAGACTCCCAAAAGCGGAAAGACCTCCGTTCTGGAAAGATGCTACGATTACCTGTACGAGGCCAACCGCTCGTTCGTCAAGGCGAGGCTGTCCTTTCTGTCGGTTCGCACGGTGGAACTGGCGGCTTGCGCGATAGGCTCAGCCGTTATCACCTCTTATTATAAGGATGAGACCTCCGCCCGGGCCGCAACGGCCCGATATCTTGACAAATCGGGTTTCCGCTTCGACCCCCAGGCCTTCCGGCAGAAAAAACCGGCTCTCACCCTCGAAGGCCGTCTGGACGAGGCCGACCTTCGTTTCATACTCGAACTCCCCTACCGGATGCAGGAGCTCTCGGCTTACGCCCCGATGGTTATTGAAATCGAGGAATTCCAGAACATTATGTTATGCGAGCGGGGAGATTGGTTCTGCAGGATTTTCGAGTCCTTCCTCGAAGAGAAGGCCGAAGGAACCGCAAAGTCCTGTTCCTGGGTATTCTGCGGAGCAATGTACAATGCAATGAAGGCAATCTTCGAGGATGGCAGATTTTTCTCAGGCACAACCCAACGGGTAAGGCTGAAGAGGGCAAGTTCCAGAGAAATAGCCGACTACATAAGACGCGGCTTCCAGACCGAAGGCAAGGTCATTGAAAGCAGCCTTATCCAGAACGTATGCCGTAGGCTCAATTGCAACCATTGGTACATCAACCACATTTTCGAAATATGCAACTCCCTGTCGAAAGGGTTCATCACCAATACTACAGTGGACGAAAGCATAAAAACCCTGGTGGCAATCCACGAACCCAGATTCCACGCAACGCTCAATTCGCTCACCACTTTTCAGGTGAATCTGCTGAGGGCGATTGCCGACGGAAACAAGAAATTCAATTCTGAAGCGATAGTGAGGGAATACGGCCTGAACTCCATAGCAAACGTAAACAGGCTGAAGGAAGCCCTGTGCAGGAAAGAGATACTTACCTTCGACGAGAACGATGAACCGGTCATTCTCGACCCGCTGTTTGAATACTGGCTTGTGCAATACTATTTTGAAATAAGGAAATAATTTATACCTTTGCATCCCGATAACGAAAAGGAGGTGATTCAGAATGATTATCGTACCCGTAAAAGAAGGTGAAAATATCGAAAGGGCTCTCAAGAAATTCAAGAGGAAATTCGAAAAGACAGGTGCAGTGCGTGAGCTCCGCGCCCGCAAGACTTTCGAGAAACCTTCAGAGAAAAGACGTGTAGCACACGAGAAGGCCGTTTACGTACAGCGCCTCCGTCTCCTCGAAGAGCAGTAATTCAAATAAACAAAACCCTTCCTTGTTTTGTGGAGCTGGGTGTGGTTTTGGGAAATAGCTGATAGTCAGCGGGTTACAAAAATCCCTTCCTCGAAAACAAGGAAGGGATTTTTGTAAGTGATTGTGGATCAAGGGGGCAGACTAAAAACTTCGCCGCCATTCAAGTACCAAGTTTTGGAAAACGCTAACGAATAGCTATCTTTGCAATCCAATTGCGGGTGTGTTGAAATTGGTAGACAAGCCAGACTTAGGATCTGGTGCCTCGCGCGTATGGGTTCGAGTCCCTTCACCCGCACCTTTTAAGAAGTCAACTGATTGATATTTAATCGGTTGACTTTTTCTTTTTGTCATTTGCCCGACGTTTGCCCGACAGAATTTTCAAAAATGCTGTTTTTCGGCGGCTTCGCAGAAGTGCATTGGCCGCCTTCTTTTCATCACATTCAATCGCATTTGATGCGATTCTGTCGGAAATGGACGGAATATGGTGAAAATTAAAGCGTATTGTCTGTAATTCAATTATTTTCAATAACTTTGCATCTGGATTTAAAGTGATGAAAGATATGAAGACGCGAGAATTGTTTTCTCCGATTCCGAAGGAGATTTTCAGAAAGGATGATGTGCGCGAGATGGTGGAGATTTTTCTCGTGTTGTTTGTGGTGGCCGGTCTTGGCTACAAGCTCGTGAAGGGAAGTATCAACGCTTACATATCTTTGGATGACCATAATATTGCTCTGGCTGTTTTTGTCAATGCCGCAGTCGCCGCTGCCTTTCTGCTTGCTTACTTGCTGGTGTGCTGGGTGGAAAAAACGCGCGCGCGTGACCCCCGCGCCCGATTGGAATTGACCCTTTAGCCCGAAATAGCGCTAACCCCTCAGCCTGAAATAAAAATGACCCCTGCCGGAGAATCTCTGACAGGGGAATTTGTTGTAGTTTTGAGT
>JAZRVN010000047.1:0-15893 GCA_045599225.1 Candidatus Cryptobacteroides sp. | reverse complement strand
TCAACGAATGCCTCCGCTGAATCCTTCAACTCCAAAATCAAAAACTTCCGTGCTCAACTGAGAGGCGTATCCGATGTCAAATACTTCCTCTTCAGACTCCAAAATATCTATGCCTAAACACATACTTTTCCCCCTGACCCCCTTTCTGTGGTAGAGGGACAACTGGCAGCCACTATATATGATAAACTCTGTGAGAAACTTGGTAACAGCACGGCATCCATTCTGCCCATCCACGCTCGAATGATATGCACACGTCTCAGAGGCCGATGAGCATGGATGACCCGGTTATTTTGAGGGGGTCGTCCACAACACCCCATGGCAGATGACATTCCAGAGCACACAACTGTGGACGGCTTCCCATCGAAGTTGCACACCCGCGAATCATTCGCGTCTGTGCAACTTCTGCAGGTCCCACGTTTTTCCGCAAGGTGGATTTCAGCCCCACCCACACGAGGGCGTTTTTGGAAATACTTGGTAATTAGCGAGTTACAGAAAGGCCTTCCGTCAAACTACGGAAGGCCTTTCTGTAACTCGCTCGCAATAAAGCACTTCTGAAAACGCCTCGCTTGTATCGGCTAGTTGCGCTTGATTGAGCCTACGCCATTGAGCTTGGTGTTGAGATTGTCGCAGCGGAGTTCACGTATGTCAAGACTTCCGGCTCCGTTCAGAACCACATCGGCCTCCTTTGCGTGACCGGAAACCTCGACAGAACCTGCCCCATTGATAGTAGCCTTGACTTTCCTGCATTCGATTCCTTCAATGTCGGCGCTTCCGGCTCCGTTCACGATTATGTCGATGCTTTCGCTGTTTGCATATTCGAGGTCTATGTCACCGGCCCCGTTTATTGCGATCTTAACGTTATCGGCTTCTACCCTCTTAACCTCGATATTGCCAGCACCGGCAACCACAAGCTCCAGATCCTTTGCGGAAATGCCCCGGTCGGCCTCAAAATCTCCGGCACCCTCTATTCTCACGCTTTTAAGAGAAGGAGCGCATATGTAAACGACAATCCTGTCATTCCTTATGAAAGTGGTCTTCCCGGCATCCAGGGCAAGGACACCTTTCACAACCTCAACGGCAAACTTGTCCAAAGCTTTCTGTGGACCGCACAGCTTGACGCTCTGCTCTCCGGGGAAATATTTTACGTCGAATTTCCCCTTTGCTACAATTTTGTCGAACGCCGCAACGTCAACGCCCTTTGTAACGACACTCTCGGAAGAAGCCGACAGCACAGCCACAGCAAGAGAGATTGCAGCAATGAAAACAAACCTTTTCATAGAATCAAATGATCAAAAATTTACTAAAGCAGATGGAAACCTACTGTAAGGCCTGCCATCACAATACTTACCATACTCATAAGCTTGATGAGGATGTTGAGAGAGGGTCCGGACGTATCCTTGAAAGGATCTCCTACTGTATCGCCTACAACCGTAGCATGATGACACTCGGAATTCTTGCCACCGCAATTCCCTTCTTCCACAAACTTCTTGGCATTGTCCCAGGCACCACCGGAATTGGACATAAACACGGCAAGTACAAATCCTGCACCAAGGCCGCCGATAAGAAGTCCCAGCACACCGGCAACTCCGAGTACCACTCCGGCAAGGACAGGAACGATTATGGCTATGAGCGAAGGAACCAGCATTTCGTGCTGCGCCGCCTTGGTGGAAATTTCTACGCAACGTTTGTAGTCGGGAGTTCCCTCTCCGGTAAGAATGCCTTTTATTTCGGCAAACTGACGGCGGACCTCAACCACCATCTTGGAAGCAGCGCGCCCCACAGCGTCCATAGTAAGGCCGCAGAACAGGAAGGCCATCATTGCTCCAATGAACACACCTGCCAGAACCGCAGGGTTCATAAGGCTTACGTTATAGTTGGAAAGCACGTCCAGAATGGTTGCATCCGAAGCGTTTTCGATGATTTTTCCGCCAACTCCCACGATTGCCTCGCCTACGCGGGCAAGGGCAATTTTAATCTCTTCGATATAAGATGCAAGCAGAGCCAGGGCCGTAAGGGCGGCTGAGCCTATTGCAAAACCTTTTCCGGTTGCAGCGGTAGTGTTGCCAAGGGCATCGAGCACGTCGGTACGTTCGCGTACCTGAGGGTCAAGTTCCGACATCTGGGCATTCCCACCGGCATTGTCGGCAATGGGACCGTAGGCGTCGGTTGCAAGGGTGATACCCAAAGTGCTGAGCATTCCCACGGCAGCGATTGCAACTCCGTAAAGACCGGTAGAAAGTACTCCGGGAGCCATAATGTCGGCATTGAAACCTGTTGCGAAAAGGAACGCAAGAATAATGGCTACGGCAATTGTAACAACCGGGATGGCGGTTGAACGCATTCCAAGCCCGACACCGCTTATGATTACAGTAGCGGGACCTGTCTTGGACGACTCGGCAAGACTCTGCGTAGGTTTATAAGAATGCGACGTGTAGTACTCTGTAGATTTACCTATGACAACGCCGGCGCACAGTCCCGAAACTACCGACAGCGAGAAGTGCCACCAATTAGAATCGCCGGTACCGAATACCAGCGCCAGTATTCCGAAGGTGGCGACTCCGCTCAGAACAGCGGCGAGGTTTGTTCCAAAGCTCATACTCTTGAGCAGCTGACCCATACCTGCGCCCTCCTTTGTGCGGACGGTGAAGATGCTGATGACGGACAGAAGGACTCCGACGGCGGCAATCAGCATAGGGGCAAGCACTGCTTTCATTTGCATTTGAGGGCTGATGGCATAGAATGCCGATGCTCCCAGAGCCATTGTTGAAAGAATCGACCCGCAGTAACTTTCATAGAGGTCGGCACCCATTCCGGCAACGTCGCCCACGTTGTCGCCCACGTTGTCGGCGATAGTAGCGGGGTTGCGGGGGTCATCCTCGGGCAGGTCGGACTCCACCTTACCAACGATGTCGGCACCCACGTCGGCGGCTTTGGTGTAGATACCGCCGCCTACACGGGCAAACAGAGCCTGGGTAGAAGCACCCATCCCGAAGGTAAGCATAGTTGTGGTAATAATCACGAGATTCTGAGCATCGTTTGCAGGATAGAAGGCATTGAGAACAAGGAACCAGATAGCGATATCCAGAAGTCCGAGTCCTACAACCGTCAGACCCATTACGGCACCGGAGCGGAAGGCAACCTTGAGTCCACCGTTAAGGGAACGGCGGCAGGCATTGGCCGTACGGCCCGATGCAAAAGTAGCCGTTTTCATTCCAATGAAACCCGCAAGTCCGGAGAAGAAACCTCCTGTGAGGAATGCAAAGGGAACCCAGGGATTCTGAACCCCGAATCCATATGCAAGAATGGCAAAGAATATTGCAAGCACAATGAACACAATCACAACCACCTTGTACTGCTGTTTCAGGTAAGCCATAGCTCCCTCACGCACGTACAGGGCAATCTGTTTCATCGTAGGAGTCCCCTCGTCCTCTTTTTTCATCTGCCTGTAGAAAATGAAGGCGAAAACCAGCGCAAGCAATGAGGCGGCGGGGACAGCATAAAACAATGTTTCCATAAAATTTATCGATTATCAGTTTTAGGTTATTACACTTTGAGGAATATTTTTTTCTTGTACAGGAAGTACAGGAACAGCCAGCTGAGGGCAAGGTATGTTGCCAGATATACGATTCTTCCTATCTGCTCCGGACAAAGTTCGATTACTCCTCCCATAAGGAAATTTGTGGCCTGGGCGAAACTGATAAGCCTTGGAGCCAGGAAGATAGTGATGGAATTCATACCTATTACTTTGAAGAAAAGGGTCCATTTGTTCCATCCCTTCACGTCTATTATCCAGTAGAAGAGAGCAAACATTGCAAGGGAATAAGCGCCTACTACAAGAACGAAAGAGCTTGTCCACAGTTTCTTGTTAACGGGGAACCAGTTGTTCCAAACCAAGCCCACAACCAGCATAACGGCAGCGGCGGCAAACATATACAAGGTTTTTCTGTTCCCGCTCAACTTCTGTTCGGGAAGCCTTACGAACTCCCCCGTAAACATTCCCAGCATTGCCGTAACAATGGCAGGCACTGTACTCAAAAGACCTTCGGGGTCAAAAATTTTTCCCGAATACAGATGGTCGGGGCCAAGCACTATTCTGTCGATATATCCTACCAGACAACCTTCCTTTGAAAGAGGATCTGCGCCGGGGACGTCCGGAGCAGGAATCATACACAGGAACCAGTATCCCAAAAGCACGACGGCGGCAATGACAGCTCTGGCCTTGGGCTTGAAATTTATGTAGATGAGTGCCGCGAACATCCAGGCAAGTCCTATGCGCCCGAGTACACTGCATATCCTTATGGTGTCCAGATGCAGACGCAGCAGACCGTTGCATACCAGTCCGAGCAGGAACAATACTATACCTCTGCGGAAAATCCTTACATAGATACTCAGGCGGCTTGCACCTTTCTCACATTGTTTGGCATAGGAGAACGGGAAGGAAATGCCGGCAATGAAAAGAAACAGGGGAAAGATTGTGTCGTGATGACGGAGGCCGTTCCAGGCCACGTGCCCCATCTGCTCTGCCAACCAGCTCTCGGATCCGTTGGGAAACAGACTGCATACGGCCGTAACAAGCGACGCAAAGCCCATAATGAAAAGCATATCGAAGCCTCTTAGAGCATCGAGGCTTTCAAGTCTTTTGAATTCATTCATACAAAAATCGATAGAGGATTACAAATATACCAAATAATCTCTCCCTTTAACACATTTGAACCCTATTTTTTCTATATTTGTAGAAGACATAAACACTAATCGACCATATGACTAACCGTAGATCTTTTCTTAAAACAGCCACTGCCGCCGCCGCGGCCGCAGTATGCGCTCCGGTACTAGGCGGTTGCTCTCAGAATGCCGCACAGCTGGCTGCAGGCGCGAATTCCATTGCAAAACCGCTCGATTCGGAAGGAGGTTCCTCCCTCATTGTCCCAAAGGGTGCGGGACTTCCCATTACAGGAACTTTCCTGGATGAAATCTCCCACGACATCCCCCATCAGAACTGGGGAGCGGCGGAATGGGACCGCGATTTCCAGAATATGAAAGCTATCGGAATCGACACCGTGATAATGATTCGGAGCGGATACCGCAAATTCATAACCTGGCCCAGCAAATACCTGCTTGGAAAGGGTTGCTATATGCCCTCGATGGACCTTGTGGAACTGTTTCTTACCCTGGCCGACAAGTATGAAATGAAATTCTACTTCGGGCTTTACGACAGCGGTCGTTACTGGGATACGGGCGATATGAGCTATGAGCTGGAGTCCAACAAATACGTAATCGACGAGGTTTGGAGCCTTTACGGCCACCACAAGAGTTTCCGGGGGTGGTACATATCTACCGAAATCAGCCGCAAGACCAAGGGCTGCATCGAAACCTTCCACGAAATGGGAAAGATGTGCAAAGACGTTTCCGGCGGCCTGCCCACCTTCATTTCTCCCTGGATAGACGGAAAGAAGGCCATTATGGGAACCGGCCTTACCTCAAAGAAGGGCGTGTCGGTACAACGGCACGAACAGGAATGGAATGAAATATTCGACGGTATTCACGACGTGGTGGATGCCTGCGCATTCCAGGACGGACACATCGACTATGATGAGCTGGACGCCTTCTTCAGTGTAAACAAGAAACTGGCCGACAGATACGGAATGCAGTGCTGGACAAATGCCGAGACCTTCGACCGCGATATGCCCATCAACTTCCTTCCCATCAAGTTCGACAAACTCAGAATGAAGCTGGAAGCCGCGAAGCGCTGCGGTTACGACAAGGCCATCACCTTCGAGTTCTCACACTTCCTTTCGCCCCAGTCGGCTTACCTGCAGGCAGGCCATCTTTACGACAGATACAAAGAATACTTCAACATAAGATAGTATGAAGGTCAGCGGTTCAAATATAAGATACGTAATTTTCCTCTCGATTGTTGCTGCTCTCGGAGGAATCCTGTTCGGTTACGATACTGCCGTAATCTCCGGTACGACTTCCGACGTTGCCTTGCAGTTCAACCTGAACGACATTTCCAAAGGCTGGTACGTAGGATGCGCCCTGGTGGGTTCAATCATAGGAGTAGCCGTTGCCGGAATGCTGAGCGATTTTCTCGGGCGGAAAAAGACAATGCTCATTGCGTCGGTTCTGTTCAGCGTTTCCGCCATAGGCTGCTGTCTGTGTGCCGGTATCGATGACCTTGTGGTTTACAGAATAATCGGAGGGCTGGGCATTGGTATCGTTTCAATCGTATCTCCCATTTACATTTCCGAGATTTCACCGGCAAAGATTCGCGGTACAATGGTGTCGCTGTATCAGCTTGCGGTAACTATGGGCCTGCTGCTGGCATATCTGATAAACTTCATTATCCTCAAGAACTCGGGGACCTCTGCCTTTACCGGCTTTTTCAAATGGATTTTCGCCGACGAGCTGTGGAGAGGTATGCTGGGTTCCGAAAGCGTGGTTACGCTCCTGTTTTTCCTGGTCATCTTCTTTATCCCAGAAAGCCCCCGCTGGCTCATTGTAAAGGGTAAGGACGAAAGGGCTATGAAGATTTTCCGCCGCCTCAAGAGCGAGGAAAGCTCGGCTTTGGAAGAATATTCCCTTACAAAGGCTTCCATTGCCGGAGAGGTTAAGTCGGAATGGAGCGCCTTAAAGGAAAAAGGCATAGTGAAGGCCGTTCTGATAGGTTCTGCAATCGCCATTCTGGGACAGTTTATGGGTGTCAACGCCGTGCTTTACTATGGCCCCGATATCTTTGCCGACGCCGGCCTTGCCGCCGAGGATTCTTCGTTCTCTACCGTTCTGGTAGGCCTTGTGAATATGCTCACTACCGTTCTGGCCGTGTTCATAATCGACAAGGTGGGGCGCAAGAAACTCATCTACTTCGGAGTAAGCAGTATGATTGCCTGCCTTATTGCCATCGGGCTCATTTTCGCCCTTGGCGGAGGCGGAATCCTGCTGCTGGTGTTCTTCCTTCTCTACATTTTCTCTCAGGCCATATCCATCAGCGCAGTGGTGTTTGTGCTGCTGTCCGAGATGTATCCCAACAGAGTGCGCGGTATAGCTATGTCCATTGCCGGTCTGGCGCTTTGGGTCGGGACCTACCTCATCGGACAGTTTACGCCCTGGTGTATGACCAATCTCACTCCTGCCGGTACATTCTTCCTGTTTGCAGTGATGTGCATTCCTTATATGCTCATTATGTGGAAGAAAGTTCCTGAAACTACAGGCAAGACCCTGGAGGAAATCGAGGCCTATTGGAAGAGCAGGAACTGATGGCAAAAAGAATAGAGGCAATAGATATGCTCAGAGGGCTGACCATTATAGGGATGGTCTTCTGTGCCGCATTCAGCTGGGACTGCGGGCTCCCTGCATTTATGTTCCATTGTCAGGAACCCCCTCCAAGCTTTGCTTTCTCTCCCGAGACCAGGGGTATTACCTGGGTCGATCTGGTATTCCCCTTCTTCCTTTTCTCGATGGGCGCCGCCTTCCCCGTCGCGCTGGGGAATAAACTCCGAAAGGCCGGCAACACTTCCAAGGTTGCGCTTGGGCTTGTACGCCGATGGGTAACCCTGGTGCTGTTCGCGCTCGTGCTGGGCAACAGCGGGAAGATTTTCTCGGCTCAGGCGTCCGAAACCGTAAAGGGCATTATGGTCGTATGCGGATGGCTGGCGCTTTTCGCCAGCCTTGTAAGGACTTCCAAGCCCTGGGTGAACCCTTGCGGATATGCTCTGCTGCTGGGCCTGTTCCTTGTAGAGGCTCTGGCTTTCAAGGTCGAATTCAGCCTGTACACTTCAGATATCATAATAATGATACTGGCGTGGATGGCGCTGCTCGGCGGCCTGATATGGCTCATCACCCGAGAAAACCGGCCGCTTCGCGCGCTCATCTTCGCTTTTATCCTGACAGTGAAAGCAATCGGCTCATATACTCCGGTATTCGACGGAGTTACGGTACCCTCGGCACTGTCCTGGCTGTTCAGCTGGAGTTTCTGCCAGTATCTGCTGATTGTGCTTCCTGCAACATTCATAGGCGAACTGCTCCTTAAGGACAAGGGTGACGAGACGGTGGGTGCCGCTGCCTTCATTCCTATTGCAGCCGTGCTCACGCAGCTCTGGGGACTGTTCACCCGCAACGTGGCAGCCGACTTTGGAATAACGGTAACCCTTGCTTTCGCTTATGTTCTTCTGGTGCGCCGCAAGGCAGGGAAATCCAGCGTCACCGCCTTTGTGGGTTTTGCCCTTCTCATTGCAGGCATTGCCTTTGACCCGCTCGACGGAGGCATCGCAAAAGATTATTGCAACATAAGTTATCTGCTTTGCACCGGAGGAATGGCCTGCCTCGTGACATCGGTATTCACTTCCCTTGAGAGCAATGGGGTCAATGGTGGAGTACTGGGACTTTGCGGGCAGAACCCTATGATTGCCTATACCATTGTGTCGGGGTTCATAAGCCCTGTACTGTATGCCTGCGGCCTGCTTGGGTTGCTCGACTCTCTGGGCACCGGAAATATTTTCTGGGGTCTCACTAGAGGTGTTGTAGTTACCGCATCTATGTGCCTTTGCACGGCATTCTTTACCAAAAAGAAAATCTTTTGGAGAAGTTAGGTATGAAAAAAACGCTTTTGTGCATAACGCTGGGGCTCATCGCTTCCTATGGCCTGCAGGCGCAGGACCCGTTGAGATTCAATGCCGACGGAACTTTTAAGATTGTCCAGTTCACCGACCTGCACTACAATTCGGTGAAGCCGGAATCCCGGATTGTGCTCAAGCGCATAAACGAGGTGCTCTCGGCCGAAAGCCCCGACCTGGTAGTGATTACGGGGGACATTATATATTCTTCTCCGGCAAATGTGGCCCTGAAGAACGTTTTCGACTGCATTTCGGCTCACAACGTACCCTTCTGCGCAGTATTCGGGAACCACGACGCCGACTTCGGGACCTCCAAGGATGAAATGTACGATTATATCCGCAGTTTCCCGGGTTGCATTATGCCCGAACGCGGGGACTCATACGATTACGCCTTGCCCGTACTGGCCTCGGCTGGCGAATCTGCTGCCGGAGTGCTGTATTTCATCGATTCCGGCGCGCACATCTTTGAGGACGGGAAGTTCGTGGCCTACGACTATATCAAGGCCCCGCAGATAGAATGGTATAAGAATACCTCTTCGGAGTTTACCGCGGCAAACGGAGGGTCTCCCCTGCCCTCGCTGGCGTTCTTCCATATTCCCCTGCCGGAATTTCACGATGCCGTGAGAAACGAGGACTGCACCCTAATAGGTACGCGTATGGAACCTGTCTGCTCCCCGCAGTTCAACAGCGGGATGTTCGAGGCTATTAGGCAGATGGGAGATGTCTTCGGAGTTTTTGTAGGGCACGACCACGACAACGACTATGCTGTGGCCTACGGGAACGTGCTTTTCGCCTTTGGCCGATATACCGGCGGGAATACCGAATACAATAATCTTCCCAATGGGGCAAGAGTCATTGTTCTGAAGGAAGGTCGGCGCGAATTGGACTCCTATGTGCGCATAAAAGGAGGCCGAATCCTGACCTCCTTCAACTTTCCCGAGAGTTTTTCCCGGACTCCCTGGGCGGGGCGCCCTCTGGATCCCGAGTGCTATTGATTGTACTCTTTGATTTCTACATCGACCTTATAATCGTACGTATCGCTGTCATCCTGGAATTCGATCAGCAGATAGAATTTACCGGAATCCACGCCTTTGGTTGCCTTGTAGAATATTTCAAATGAGGTGCTCTCCGGGTTGCTCAAGACATTGACTTTCTTGATTATCCCTGAGTCGGAAAGGGTTCCGTCGAGTTCATACAGTTTGAATCCGAGGATTTTGAGGTCAGCCTCTCCGTCAAATACTTCAATAGGCTCGCTTCCGGATACCTCGGCAGCAAGCATCTTGATTGTAATGCCTTTGGCGGCAGGGATACGCACGTTGCTGGTGTATGCGAAATCAACGGTCTCGCTTGACTTGATCGGGGATGCGCCTTTGAGCGCCTGACACTGGAGAGAAAGAGCGAACTGGCTGGCTCCGAAATCCTTTCCTGTTCCGATTGCTTCGTCGAATTTGCCTTTGAGAGCCTTCAAATCGGCAAAAGCCTTATCATACGATGCAAGAACTTCTTTGGAATCGGTAGCGAGAATACTTTGTCCGTATTTCGCGCTTATTTCGTCAACTCCCTTTGTGACAAGTAAATAAGCCTCATTATTCTTTATGTCGTATCCGTCACGGCTTATCACTTCGTTTTTCACCGGGTTGACCTGCACCATATAGGAGTCTTTCTGCTGTTCTTCATTTTTGCTGCATCCAAAGATGAAAGGCAGCGCCAGAAGTGTAAATAATACTGTTTTCTTCATATCCATATTTTTTGACCTGCAAAATTATTGATTTTCCCTCTTTCAACAAAATTTTACTTCCCTGGCTGGCGGCGGAACTGCTGCGGCAGACTCGTCAATACAATCTCCTTCCCGGAGTATTCCACAACTTGGGGCTGTATGCCTTCGGGGCCGTTGAAACATACCAGAATATGCTTGGTCGGCGACATTCCAGGGAATGAACCTTCGCGTTCTCCAAGGGTAAGAGTGAGCGCAGCGTCATCCCAATGAATGGCTACTTTGCAGTACTCCCCCTTCTCGTAGGCATAACTCGTTCCGTCGTCTTCATAGAAAGTAAAGTCGGCATCGGCACCCGTATTTACCAGCAGTTTAAGGTTATCCTGCGCCTGGGCAGTGTTCATAACGGGATTGCCTGTAAGAAGAATGCTGCCTCCGCGCAGATACAGCGGAATACGGTTCAGAGGAGCAGGGGCAACAAAACAGCATCCGCCTTCAACGGATTTTCCCGTATGATAGTCGTACCATTTTCCTTCCGGCAAATAAACCTTGCGGGAACGGGCGCCGTACTCATATACCGGGCACACCATAACGGCAGGGCCCAGCATAAACTGGTCTCCCACCTCACGGGCAATGGCATCGTCGGTAAAGTCCATCATCAGAGGGCGCATAAGAGTATAGTCGTCGAAATGCACCTTGGCGGCCAGAGAATACAGATACGGCATAAGGGCGTAACGGAGTCGGTCGGTTTCGAGAATAATATCGTATGTCTGTTCTCCCTCGGGGGCAATGTTCCAGGGCTCGCGGCAAGGCCACTGACCGTGGGCACGATACAACGGGCAGAATACACCCCATTCGTGCCAGCGGGCCTGAAGTTCCCTCCACTCGCGAAGGTCTTCATTCACCTTACCGGTGGAGTTGAAAAGCTGCTGGGCGGCCCCGTAGCGGCCTTCGACGCTGAATCCGCCTATATCCTGCCCCCAGAACGGGATTCCCGATACGGAGTAGTTGAGCCCGGCGCTTATCTGGGCCTTCATATCTTCCCATCGTGTGCCGATGTCGCCGCTCCACGATGCGGTGGAGTAACGCTGCAATCCGGCAAAACCGTTGCGTGTGAGCAGGAACACTCTCCGGTCAGGAGCATCCCGCCTCTGCCCTTCATATATGGCCTGTGCGTTCATCAGCGCGTAAGCGTTGAAATATTGAGCCGACGGGCCCAACGCCGTAGGACCGCTCATCGCCTTACGGAAATCCATATCGGTACAGTCGTGGATATTGGGTTCGCTGGCATCCATCCACCAGGCATCCACTCCCAGGGGAAGAAGATGGTCTTTCATCTGCTGCCAGAACAACTCCCTGGCACCCTCGGAGTATGCGTCGTAGAAAGATTGCCCGTATCCCAGCCAGTCAATCACTTTCTGGTCAACCGGAACCCTGTATATCCAGCCTTTGCTGTCGAATTCGTCGAAGTGGGCGGTCCCTACGTAGAATTTGGGCCATACCGAAATCATAAAGCGCGCACCCAGAGCGTGAATGCTGTCCACCATTCCCTTGGGGTCAGGGAAGCGGGCGGGGTCAAACTCGTGACTCCCCCACTGGTCGGGCAGCCAATACTGCCAGTCCTGAACAATGTTGTCTATAGGTATCTGCCTGTCTTTGAACTCCTTGAGAGTAGAGAGGAGTTCCTGCTGCGAAGTATAGCGCTCGCGGCTCTGCCAGTAGCCCAAAGTCCATTTGGGAACAATCGGGCTCTTTCCCGTAAGGGTGCGGTAGCCTTTTATCACACCGTCGATGCTGTCGCCGCTTACCAGGTAGTAGTCGATGCCGTTCTGCATCTCTCCCCACCAGCTCATACGGGAACGCTGCTCGTCGGGAACCGGGCTCAATACACGCAGGGCATTGTAGCTTACTCCCCCGTCGGGTTCCCACTTTACGGTAAGCCTGTATTTCCTTCCCGCCTCCATATCCAGAGCAAACTTCCGTCCGTTCGGATTCCAGGCGGTACGCCATATTTCGGGCACAACCTCCCTGTCATCGACATAAACCTTAGTGTATCCGGCATAGTAGATGTAAAAGTTGTGCAACCCTCCTGTCTTGGGTTCAAGGCTGCCCTCGAAAGTGACCTTTGAACCGTTGAAATCGAAGCCTTCGGGGGCATTCTTTACAATGTCGCACTGGGGTGTGCGCAAATATTCCTGTTCGAGATTCGTCTCGCGGCGTTCCAGAACTGTTCCGTCGGCTGCAGTGTAGCTGCCCGTGAGAGCGCCGGCCTGCCCGTACCGGTCATACAACGTGAATGCGTCGCTGAGAGGGGCATAGGGCCGGGGGTCTCCCCAACGGCAGAAACTGTAACTGTCCCAAAGGATCCCATACCGGCGCGACGACACTACGAAAGGCACCGAAATCTTGGTGTTGTACTGATACAGTTCCTCGTTCTTTCCCTTATAGTTCCATTCGTCGGCCTGATGCTGACCCAACCCGAAAAAGGCCTCGTCGTCGGGCGATTCGAAAGTCTGCTGCACCGTATATGCCTCGACTCCGTCGGCTTCGAAGGGAGCGAAGCTGCGGTCGTGCTCGCTCAAAAGAACTTCACCGTTCCGGTAAAACTCCACCCTCCCGTCGTTCTTGTCCACCCTGGCGGTCAGTCCCGCGCTCGTAATTTCGAGATAGTGGGGAGTTTCCTGCTTCGAGCATTCCGTATTGTCCTGCAAAGGCAACACGCAAAGCGACCTCTCTTTTGAAAAAGCCTCCCCCTTTGCAACGGACGACACGTGCATAATGCCGGGGGCAACGGCTTCTACCCGTGTGGAGCCGTGCTCGGTGTGAACAATGATTTCATTTGACCGGACGCATCCCGCGGCCGCCAGAAAACAAATGATTGGGAAAAAAGCTGCACTTCTCATATTTTTCTTTCGTTTTATTTCCTACAGATTCAGGAGATTGTTTAATCGGACAGGGAGAGGGAAGAGCACCCGGGGATGATGGGATTCTCATAAGTATGCTGGGCAGATGAGACAGATGTCACTCCCCAAAAAAGCAGGAATACAAACAGTGTTCTTTTCATTGGCTTGTCTTTTACAAATATAACAATTCTATCCGTTTCATCCGTACAGACGGATGAAAATCCACTTGGCACGTCCAATACCCAACTAAGTTTCTGTAATTTGGATAATTTATACAAAGAATATATATTTGCAAGGTATGAAAATTATTACGAAAGAACCATTGCGATTATATGCGGATAAGCATCCTGATTGCAAAACAGCAATACAGGAATGGATAGCAAAAGTAGAAGATAGCCAGTGGAATAGTTTTGCCGATGTCAGGCAGACTTTCGGCGATGTAGATATGCCTGGAAATCAGCATTATGTTTTCAATATCCATGGTAATCATCACAGGCTGGTTGTAGTCGTAAAATTCTTCAATCACACCATCCTTGTAAGATGGATTGGCACACATGCAGAATACGATAAAATAAAGGACGTTACAACATTATGACAAAAATAGAATCCAGAGAACAGTATGAATGGGCACTCGGCAGAATTGAAGCATTGGTAAATGTCGTTACCGAAGAGATGCCTGACAATGATCCCAGAAAGATGGAATATTGCCTTCTTTCCAATCTTGTTGCAGATTACTCTGATGAGCATTTCGATATGGGAACCCCCACTTTACAGGAATGTCTCAAAGAGCGTATGTTTGAGCAAGGCCTGTCTCAAAAGGAGCTTGCCGGAATGCTGGGCACAAGCCAGTCAAGAATCAGCGAACTCATTGCCGGAAAATGTAATCCCACATTCGAGTTGGCTCAAAACATATGCAGGAACCTTGGTATATCACCGGCCGTTGTTCTTGGGATTTGACCGTTCTCGAGCCTAACTATTCAGGAACGTAGTTGGAAACATTTCCATACCCAAATAAGTTTTCATTCGCCCAGACGGATGAACCGGGAACTTTTACATTCCAATCCGTTAATATGTAGCAGTATATGAATCCCATCTTCTCCGCAGAAAGAGTCAACACCGGCAGGCAACTGGAATTTGACCTGGTGAAAGCCGTGACAATCGTTCTGATGATTTGGACTCATACTTATGAGGCCCTGTCCACCGGGTTCGAACCTTCCTTGAGTGCAATCAACTCGTATGTAAGGGGTTCGATTGCCGGCGCTGTTACGTTTATGTTCTGTATGGGCATTGGTCTTTCATATACAAGACACAATTCAGCAAAGGAGTGCATTCAAAGGGGAGTCAAGCTTCTTACCACCGGCTTTACCCTGTTATTGTGCAGAGAAATCATTCCCATATTCCTGAGCAGCTGGATTTTCAATTGCCCCGAGAGGCTGGCATATCTGGCTCTCGGATTCAGTGTCGACATCCTCCAGTTTGCAGGTCTTGCCTTCCTGTTTGTGGGCTGTCTCAAGAAACTGAGAATCGGAAATGTCGGGATGGTGATTATATCCGTTGCATTGAGCATTCTAGGTACAGCACTCCAGGGAGTATCTACCGGATGCTATCCTGCCGACCAGTTTTTTGGTTTTTTCTGGGGAACGGAATCTGATAGTTATTTTCCGTTTTTCAACTGGTTCATCTTCGTGGCAGCCGGACAATGGTTCGGAGAAAAATACCAGTTCCTACAGGACAAGAAAAGGTTCCACGCCATATCGCTTCTGGTTGGGACAGTATTGTGTGCAGCATATATTTACGTGTCGTTCAACGTCGAGCAGAATATCTTCAGGGGCTTGACAAGTAAAATTTATCTGGGACATCGCCCGATTTCCGATGCAATCATTTGCCTGCCCATCAATATCGGACTGATAAGTCTGTTCTATTTTATCGGGCAACTGATGCCGCAGAGAGCGATACCGGTCCTTATTCATCCATCCAGGCACATCAACCAGTATTATTGCATATCCTGGGTGATAATTCAGTTCATTTTATATTTTTCCATAGTGTCTGATGGCCTCTGTTCGGATGTGCAAGTGGTAATAACCTGGATTTGTATCCTTGCCGCAACTATACTGGCGGCGGTAGTATACTCAAAATATCTCAAAGAGAGAACTGAAGCCTTCTTTGGAAAGCACAGGGTGTTTTGGACGGTTTTCGTGTGGACTGCGTGCATCGCTTCGTTCATACTGGCAATGTGCCTGTTCGATGAATACCCGAATTTTATGAACGATTACCATATCTGATAAAGGAATGAACACAGTTAAAAAACTTTTGAGCTCATCTCAATCACGTGTGTAATCATCAGGACCGGTCTGTTTGCTGGCTGTCAGAAATCAGGTGGACCCGAAAATCCCCTGTCTGGCAGGAATCGATATGAAATGGTTCAGGCTTATGGCAAAATAATGTAAAAACGGAGAGGGTTGAATTCTTTAAAAGGATTTCATTTCTACCACTTTTTTGCCGAAGCTGGCTGTAATTTTGCAGTCATGAACTGAAATTCCCGCCCGTTTGTAACGTGGTCTGAGTGAATCCTAAAAATAATAGCCCCAAAGTGAGATTTTTTTGCTTCGGGGCTTGTTTTTTCGGAATAAAATAGATATATTTGTACCTATGTTTTAGCACTGGTAT
>JAZRVN010000046.1:0-66038 GCA_045599225.1 Candidatus Cryptobacteroides sp. | reverse complement strand
TTTCTACAAGCACGACAGTCCGTCACTGGAGATGGACTTCTTTGTAAGGGATGCGGATTCGCTAATCCCTGTAGAAGTCAAGGCAAATGACGGCGCCACGGCATCGCTGAACAATCTGATTGATTGGCCGTCATACCCAGAGATCAAATACGGAATCAAATTCGGATATAAGAATATCGGCTGGAGCGGCAAGTTCTACACCTTCCCGTATTTCCTTGCATTCCTGCTAAGACGCTTCCTGAAAGAAAAGTCTGCCACAGGCCACGGGATATGAGCCGCTGGTAATGGATGCCGATTTCCTCAAGGGACAGATCGAGCCCGGCGCGAGTACTTTTCTAAGGATTATCGAAGCCCTTGGACTCCGTTTTGAGATAGTCAGGCCTATGACATACGCGTTGCAACCGCACAATGCCGGCGGTTATCTGTCGGAAGCAGAGGCTCCCGCGTATGGAAAAACTTCAAACTCCGGAAAGGATACGCAAATATCTGTATTATGAAACGATTGTTGGCAATTTTGTGGATATTCCTGCAGGTGCTTTCTTTGCACGCGCAAGGGGCTCTGACGCTGCGATTCCTGGGCACAGGCGCCGCCGACTGGGCAGGACCTGCCGAAGACGGAAGTTACAGGCGCACCTCCAGCGTCCTTCTCGACTCGGCGGTGCTGATCGATTTCAACGCCTGCAACGCAGATATGATTCCGGAAGGTTGCCGCCCCCGGGTCGCCATCTACACGCATTCCCACTCCGATCATTACAATGCAGCCGCCGCGCTGAGGCTGGGACTGAATAGGGTGTATGTCGGTGAGAGCTGGGCGGAGCGCGCCGTCGGGGACTTTGCGAAGGCCTCCGAAGCAACGGGGCTGCCGGTTCCCGAAATCATAGCGCTTGCAGTTGGAGACAAGGTGTGTGAGTACGGGATTACGGTCACGGCCCTGCCCGCCAACCACGCCACCGGTCATCTCGACGAGCAGGCGCTCATCTACCTTGTAGAAAAAGATGGAGTGAGGCTCCTGTACGCCACCGACACCGGCGGGATTATGGCGGTTGCGGCGCGACTTGCCGGCATTGACGCCCACGCCCCCGGAA
The DNA here is from genome assembly GCA_045599225.1 of Candidatus Cryptobacteroides sp. Lineage (GTDB taxonomy): Bacteria > Bacteroidota > Bacteroidia > Bacteroidales > UBA932 > Cryptobacteroides. Next base: position 64,953 of record JAZRVN010000046.1, on the reverse strand, counting down.
AGCCTCTGACGGCTCTGGTGATGGAGGCGACGATGGGCACCCGATACGACGAGGACTTCAGAATCTACACCCATTCGAGCGTGGGCACAGTACTGCGCACCGCACACGTACTGCTGAAAACGGGGCGGCTGGTACTTCCCGAAGGGGGCAGCGTATATCTCACCCACCTCGCCCGCACGCTCCACGAATCACAGGAGGAGCTGGATCGCACCCTTCCATCCCCGCTGAAGGCTGCGTACGACGGAATGGAGATTCATCTGCTTCCCAACGAAGAAAATCCTTCGGCTCCGGGGCGCAGCGAATGAAGCACGTTTTTTTGCAAATTCACAGAATAATCGTAAATTTGTCTACGAACACGGGGTATTAGCTCAGTTGGTAGAGCGTTTGAATGGCATTCAAAAGGTCAGGAGTTCGATTCTCCTATGCTCCACAAAGATCTTTGCAAGCAAAAACCCAAACTTATGAACTATGAAAATCAAAGAACTTTGCGTGGAGGACAGGCCACGCGAAAAATTGCTGTCCAAAGGGCCAACCGCTCTGAGCAATGCCGAGCTGCTGGCCATTATTCTTCATAACGGGACCATTGGTCAAAGTGTCCTGGATTTATCGCATACACTACTACACTGCGCAGGAGACACGCTGGGCGGGCTGTTTTCGCTGAGCACGGCTCAGATGTGCACCGTAAACGGGATGGGGCCGGCCAAGGCGTCGAAAGTACAGGCCGCGCTGGAACTCGGCCGAAGGTTCCTTTCCGAACAGAGCGGATGCAAACGGGTACCGGTTACCGGGCCGAGAATGATATATGAGCTGATGTTTCCCCTGCTCAAATTCCTGGACCACGAGGAGTGCTGGGTGCTGTTTCTGAACAAGGCTCATTATGTTGTGCGCAAGCAGCGGATGACTACCGGAGGGGCGGATTCGACTGTTATAGATGTAAAGCAGATTGCACGCTATGCCCTGGACCTTCGGGCGCACTCGATTGTGCTTGTTCACAATCACCCGAGCGGGAACGCACACCCGAGCAAGGCCGACACTGATTATACGCGACTGCTGCACGACGCCGTAGGGAGTCTGGACATCAACCTGCTGGACCACGTAATTGTGTGCGAGCGGGAGTTCTACTCCTTCGCCGAAGACAGCATTATACCCTCTGCAGCATAGCCAGACCGCGATGTTGCGCAAAACGCGAGTGACTCGCGTGTGTGCAACATTCACTTTTTGCGGGAGGAGGGACGGCAGATGAGGCTGATGTCGAAGCCTTCGAAACGGTATCCGCGCCATCGGCGGCCACGGAAGTGTTTTTCCAGAAGGGCAATGGCCTGGTCGTCCTGAATCTCCATAAAGTTGTGGTTCACCCTGTCGTACAGATGGAGATGCGGGGCGGTGTTGGCATCGAAATACAGTATATTGTTGCGGCTCATCCGCTTGGCGTAAACTCCAATTTTGGACAGCCAGTTCAGGGTATTGTACACCGAAGCCTCAGATATGGCAGCCAGTCCGCGCTCGCGGATGTAAGACGAGAGCTGCTCTGCGCTGGCGTGACCGAGTTCGAGCATTGCCTGGTGCACAGCAACCCTCTGGCGGGTTGCCTTGAAGCCCTTGTCGCGCAGAAGCGACTTGAATTTGACCATATCCATCATAGGGCAGGGCGACTAAACCAGACGGCACAGCAACGTAGCCTGGGTGCAGGAGACAACCTCTACGGTAACATAATCGCCGCTCTTGTGGCAGGTATCCTCCCACACGCACATCTTGTTGCCGGAGGTACGCCCGCAGAGTTGCGCAATACCCGATGAGGACAGCCCCCTTTTCGAAGGACCTTCGACGAGGATCTCGAAACGTCTGCCCACATCGGCCTTATAGGACTCGAGACTCTTGCGGTTCTGCAGGCTGATGATTTCCTCGAGACGGCGGATTTTCACTTCGAGAGGAACGTCGTCGGGGTACTTGCGCGCCGCGAGGGTACCCGGCCGCTCGGAGTAGTAGAACATATATGCGGCGTCGAAGCCCACTTCTTCGAACAACGACAGAGTCTGGCGGTGATCCTCTTCGGTTTCCGAGCAGAATCCGGCAATCACGTCGGTCGTAAGCGAGCAACCGGGGACCATCGTCCTGATGGCCCGGACCCTGTCGAGATACCATTCGCGGGTGTAGCGGCGACGCATTTTTTCGAGAATCCGGTTGCTGCCGCTCTGCACCGGAAGATGGATATGCCGGCATACGTTCGGATGAGCGGCCATCACCGCAAGCAACTCATCGGAGATGTCCTGCGGGTTGGAGGTCGAGAAGCGGACGCGCAACAGCGGAGAAACCTCCGCAACCATCTGCACGAGAGCGGCAAAGGAAACGGTGGAGCCGGTGGAGGAGTCGGAGGAACGGTCGGAAGAGCAGGTGGAGGAGGTCCATCGGTACGAATCCACGTTCTGCCCCAGCAGAGTTACCTCGCGGAACCCGCTGCGAAAGCACTCGCAAGCCTCGCGAACTATGCTGGGGGCAGGGCGGCTGCGCTCGACTCCTCGGGTGTAAGGGACTACGCAGTAAGAACAGGCGTTGTTGCATCCGCGCATAATGGAAATGAATGCGCTCACCCCGTTGGAAGAAGAGCGCAGCGGCCGGATGTCGTGGTAGGTCTCGGTACGGGAAAGTTCGGTATTTATGGCCGCCTCGCCGGAGAAGGCCCGGTCGAGAAGTTCCGGTAGAGTACGGTAGGAATCAGGGCCGGCAACGATATCGACCTTAAGGGTAGCGAGCAGAGCATCCTTCATCCGCTCGGCCATACACCCCAGAATTCCGACGACCACTCCAGGACGGGTCTTGCGCTGCAGGTTGAACTGCTCTATGCGCCCGAAAATGCGCTGCTCGGCGTTGTCACGCACCGAACAGGTATTGGCAAGGATGACATCGGCACGATTTATGTCATCGGTCTTTTCATATCCGTGAGCGGCCAGGATGGAAAAAACAACCTCGGTGTCGCTCACGTTCATCTGACAGCCGTACGTCTCGATATAAACTTTACGCATAGGCTGCAAAGATAGATAAATTTCTTATCTTTGTAATAATGAAAAAGCATTCAGCACTACTCGCAGCAGGGCTTTTCCTGCTAACTTTCAACATTATGGGGCAAACTCCCCAGGACAGCCTTGCCACCCACAAGGTTTTTGAGCAGATGAGCGGGTGCATCTCCATAGACCAGCCCGCGGACGTTGCGCGCCAGTTCCCGAAACACGTAGGCGTAGCGTCGGGAAGGAACCCCCAGGCGTCGAGTTTCTGCATAAGGATTTACTCCAACAGCGGGCAGAACGCTCGTAACGAATCGTCCCGCGCGCTTACCCAATTTCAGGAAGCATTTCCCGAAATTTCCGTATCGAGGACTTACAACAGTCCTTATTTTATGGTTTCCGCAGGGGAATTCGGCAGCCGCAGGGAGGCCGAGGAAATTCTTAAGAGCGTGAAGGAAATCTTTCCAAGGGCGTATATAATCCGCAAGTAAAATGCTCAAAACCAGCCTCGAACTCAAGCAGCAGCAGAAACTGAGTCCCATTCAGATTCAGACCATCAAGCTTATTGAAATGCCTGTCCAGGATTTGGAACAGCGCATACGCAAAGAGCTTGAAGAGAATCCTGTGCTTGACGACACCCCCGAGAGCGGGGAGAATGCCGACGAGGAGGTTAAGGACATATCCATCGAGGACCTGAAGGAAGACGACTACATTCCCTCATACAAGACAAGGGTCAACAACTGGGGGAAAGACGAAAGGCCGGAATACAGCCCGTTCTCGGTTAAGGAAAGTTTTACCCAAAGCCTGATGGAGCAGCTGGGGTTCCGCAATCTCGACGAACAGGACCACAATATCGCAGCCTTCATAGTAGGGAGTCTGGACGACGACGGATATCTGCGGCGCGACATCGAATCTCTTGTAGATGACCTCGCCTTCCGCGCCGGAATAGAAACCGACTCCGCACAGGTCGAGAAACTGCTGGGAGTAATACAGGAATTCGACCCTGCCGGAGTGGGGGCGCGCAACCTGCAGGAATGTCTGCTTCTGCAACTCAAGGCCGGCACCCAGACCGAGGCTACGGTGCTTGCCCGCAAAATCCTGAGCGAACAGTTCGAGGCTTTCTCGAACCGGCATTTCCAGAAGATTATGTCGCGTCTTGGCATAAGCGAGCAGCAGCTCAAAGGCGCAATCGACCGCATAGTAAAGCTTAATCCTTCGCCCGGAGGGCAGATGGACGACAGTTACACCGACCAGGCGCAGCAGGTCGTGCCGGACTTCATTCTCGAAGACCGGGGCGGAACTCTGAAGATATCTATGCCCCGCTCGACGGTGCCCGAACTGAGGATAAACCGGAAATATGCGCAGATGCTCCTGGACGCTAAGGGCTCCGGGGAGCGGGCGCAGAAGGAGGCGGCCACTTTCGTGAAGCAGAAGATGGATATGGCGAAATGGTTCGTGGAGGCGCTCAAGCAGCGGCACAACACTCTGGAGAAGACAATGAATGCCATACTGGAGTACCAATACGACTATTTTACCGACGGCGACGAGGCTCATCTTAAGCCGATGGTTCTGAAGGACATTGCGCAAATTACAGGCTTCGATATAAGCACCATTTCCAGAGTGGTGAACAGCAAGTACATAGAGACCCATTTCGGGATTTTCCCTCTCAAGTACTTCTTTTCCGAGGGTCTGGAGAACTCCGAGGGAGAGGAAGTCTCCACCAGGGGGCTCAAGAAAGCGTTGCAGGAATGTGTTGACGCAGAGAACAAGAAAAAGCCTCTTACCGACGAGCAGCTTGTGGTGGAGATGACCAAGCGTGGCTACAAGGTTGCCCGCCGCACCATAGCCAAATATCGCAGCCAACTTGGGATTCCCCTCGCCCGCTGGCGCAAAGAACTCTAGTGACTTGTCGCTCAGCGACTTTTGATCTCTGCCTCTGTCATTCCGGTCAGCTTAACAATGAGGTTGATGTCTATTCCATTGGATAGCATTCCCTTGGCAAGCTCTGCCTTGGCTTTTGCCCGGCCTTTCGCAAGGCCTTCTGCAAGACCTTCTGCTTTGCCCTCTGCTAGACCTTCTGCCTTGCCCTCTGCTAGACCTTCTGCCTTGCCCTCCGCCCGGCCCTCCTGGCGGGCGAACTCTTTCTGGTTGATGATGTCACGTTCTGTGGTCATATCCTTGATGTATTGTTCCCTTTCCTTGCCGGGAAGCGCCTCCACCTCCGCCACGTCGAACAGCCGCCTGAACACCTCCGCCTGCAGCTCTGCCGGACGCTCGAGGAACTTCCCCATATTCAACAGGCAAAAGTACCACTTTTCCTTGTCATTTTCAAGCTCTTGGATAGTCTTGCGGAATCGGCCCAGCTCTATGAAGATGAAGTTCAGCGCGTTGGTCATCACCTCCCCGGTGAAGTCCTCCCTTATGGAATAGTACGACTCAATACGCCCCTCGTTCCAACGCTCGTGCTCCAGAGCGAAGTTCAGGATGGATACCACATACACCGGCACGAGCCTGTAGGCGCCGCCGGCCTCCAGCTGCCTTAGTATCGGCAGAGAGGCATAGCTCAGAACCCTCTCCCTGAAATACGGCTGGTTCGACCGCTGCACCTCCACAATGATTGTGGTGCCGTCGTCCACCGTGCACTGCACGTCGAAAAAGGATCTCTTGCTTTCAGAGGAGAGGCCCTCGTTCTCGACATTTATGAATTCCAGGTCGGAAATCCGCTTGTTCGGTATTATCTGGTTCAGAAAGGCGATGAGCACATCCTTGTTCGCTTCCTTCCCGAAAACCCGCTTGAAGCCGCGGTCGAACATAAGGTCGATGTAACGACCCACGCCCGGATAATTGTAGTTTGTCATAGTTATTTAAGATTTTCAACTGCAAAGGTGGCCACTATTATCCGTTTTCCGCCAATTAAAACGCTTATATTCGAAAGATGGTCTCCTGAGCATCCGGATGGCGGAAAACGGCTCTCGCCCCACCTGAAAAATGCGACAAATTTCCAACGGGCGGAAGTTGCGCGGACGCGAGTCACTCGCGTGTGTGCAAAAACCCCGGGGGCGAGGCTACGGGGCAAGAACGTGAGCCAGGGGCACACACCGGTGGACAAGGGATGGCGGTGGCAAAGGGACTTCGGGACGGTACGCACCTGTCGGTGCTATCCCTCCTACGCCTTCGGCGCAGGCTCCTCCCGTTCACGAGCCACGGGCGGCTACGCCGTCCGAAGTCCCTTTGTCCACCGCCACATCCGGCAGGGGCGGTAAACTCGGAACGTTCTGGATGGCCGGAGCCAAACTTTCTAAAGTCGGGCCGAATACGAAAACCCTAACGCTCAGCGACTTACAGAAATCCCTTCCGCCGTTTGACGGAAGGGATTTTCATAACTGATTGGCCCTTAGATATTTCCAAAACGGCATCGCTGTGTCCGACGTAGATTACCCTCGCTGCGGCCCGTCGGAGTTGCGCGGACGCGAGCCACTCGCGTGTGTGCAAAAACCCCGGGGGAGGACCTCCGGGGTAGATGATAGGGGCCTGGAGGGGTTCCAGGCGGGGGTTTGCGCGGACGCGAGTGACTCGCGTCCGCGCAAGTTAGTCGGTGAGGATGCTGATGGCAACGCGGTTCTTGGCGGGGATGTCGGATACCTGCACGGTGTCACCGAAGTATTCGGTGCTGATGCGGCCGGCGTCGATACCCTTCTTCTCGAGAGCTGCCTTGACGGCGTTGACGCGCTTCTCGGAGAGCTTAAGGTTAATAGAAGGAGTACCGGTTGCTTTGTCGGCATAACCCTTTACTACAACGTTGCAGTCGAGGTTGGCGATGGCGGCGGCAATCTTGTCGATCTTGGCGGCTTCGCTCTTGCGGATAACTGACTTGCCAATGAGGAAGTAGATGCTGCGGGTATCCTCGTCGAGGGCACCTGCAAGGGCATCGAGACGAGCCTGACGGGCGGCAGCTTCGGCAGCGGCTTTCTCGGCAGCAGCCTTCTCGGCAGCTTCGCGTGCAGCCTTTTCTGCGGCGGCCTTCTCGGCGGCTTCGCGTGCAGCCTTCTCTGCGGCGGCCTTCTCGGCAGCAGCCTTTGCGGCAGCGGCGGCAGCAGCCTCGGCAGCGGCCAGCTCAGCGGCCTTGGCAGCCTTGGCAGCACCGAAGGTGAACTTTATACCGGCAAGGAGAGAAAGGTTCTGGTCGCACTCAAGTGCACCGAGTGCGTTGCCGGCCTTGGAGTTGAACTTGTCGGTGAGGACGTTGTCCTGGAACTCGAGGGCAAGCACAACGGCGGGAGATACGCGGAAGTCGATACCACCACCGAAGCGTCCCATAAATGAGAGAGTGGGATTGGTCCAATAATAGTTCTCGGTAGGCAGCATAGCTGCGGGGCACTCCTTGTTGTTGAAGCGAAGGTTTCCGCCGATTCCAAGGAAGAGGTAGGGATTGACTACGCGGGCAGCCTTGAACTTAAAGATGTTGCAGATGTCGAGAACTGCATCAATGTCGAGCTGGGCGTAATTGAACTTGTAGGTCTTCTCGGCTCCAGCGGAGATGGCGGTACCCTTGGCCTGGAAGCCGGAGAGTTCGCCACGGAGGCTGAAGCAGGGAGCAAACTGATAACCTGCGTTGATTCCAACGGTGGGTCCGGTAACGAGGTCGGTCCACTTGCTGGCCTCACCGGAGGTGTAAGTTGCACCTGCCTTGATTCCCCAGTACCAGGCGGGATAGAAAGTATCCTGTGCTTTGGCGGTTGAGGCGAGGAGCAGCAGGGATGCTACAGCAAAAATTAACTTTTTCATACTATTATAATTTAATCATTAATATAATCTAACATTCGGTTCGGATGGCTCCGAAGGACGGAACGGAGTTCAGTCTGGCCGATAGGTTCGGAGGAACGGTTTGAGCTTAGTCTGGCCGATAGGTTCGGAGGAACGGGTGGCTCGGAGAACTGAATCGGGCGAAGCCGGGATGGTATGTGAGCGAACGGTTGTTAGTTTAAAATGGGGCGCTTGTGGGCGCCCCGTTTTATAGATTTACCGATTCGAAGAATTAATTGATAGTAAGAACTACATTGAACTTCTTCTCACCAAGGTTATATGTGAACTTATAAGGGATGGTGATAACAACTTCACCAACAGCATCGTGAGCCTTATATGTCAATTCATTGGTTGACTCATTAAATGTTGCAAGTTTGGTTACATCGAAGTCTACCCCATTTACAGTGCAGGTCCAGTCGGACTTATCGGAATTATTGACAGAAACATTGCCGCCATAAATTCCCAGATCACTCGGATAGATGTTCTTCTTAGGTTCTGCAGTACCGAAAATCTTGAGGCCATTGAGAAGTTCGAACTTTGCCTCTTTTCCGTTGAGGGTAGAGTCAATCTTAACACCAGAAATAGGATCAAGAATAGGATCGTCTGTCCAAACTGTTACTGTAACAGGGGTTTCTGACGTTTCACCTTGAACAAATGCCTGAGCGGTGAGCTCGAATCTTGTAGCCTTCAGAGTATCCCACTTAATCTTAGCATTGGCCGGAAGAGCGTCCTTACCGGATAATGTATAAGTTGTGTCACTATCGTCATACTTAATACCCGTGGGTGTGTTAGTGAACTTAACCGTAACTTCATCGTCGGCATATTTCTTATCGACATCCTTGAACTTAAAGTAGTTGGCAAGGTTGATATCATTGATAACGTATTTGTTGTCTACAATCTTACCTTCAACCCTAATCTGGCCGTTCTGAACGAATCCGGGGATAGTAGCAATTGCAACTTTGGGTGCACTAGGAGTGAAGGTGAATGTGTAGTTGAACTTGATTACCTTGTCGATAGAATCCTTAACGCCGATTGTAACCTTTTGACCTTCTTTGAACTCAGTGCCTTTTTTGAAAGCGAACTTAATAGAATCCTTTTCCGTAATAAATCCAAACTCTGAGGCTTCTCCAACACTCTCCGGGGCACACGTAGGAACAGTATTCTTGAGTGCATTGCTCTTGAACCAGTCGTATATTGCGGTTGAATCGTCCTTGGCAAGAACATCCTTTATTGACCAATCGGTGTAAGCGCCGAGAACGTCTTTTGCGGTAATACCAGATTGGAAGGTAGTAGGAACATCTTTTCTGCTAATATATACTTCTCCAAAATCATAATCCTTGGAAACTGCATCGTGATATTTCTCTACGGTGAGGTCGATGTAGTCGCCGTGCTCGAGAACAACAACGCCATTAGTGTTTTGCTTTGTGTCGGACGCCCACTTGATCTTAAGAGCCTGCTCCTTTGCAGCGTAAGGAACGCTAGCAACTTCAATTTTAACAAACTTGGAGCTACCAGATATCGATTCAACCTTCACACTCGCACCTTCAACGGTTTTATCCTCAGCGTCGTAGATATTAGCTTGGCCCATATTACCAAGAATGCTTGTTGTAAGCCACTCTACGGGAGTGAAGGTGGCAGTAGCTTTAGCAGCCTGAGCAGGAGTTCCGTTGATTCCGAACTTAACAGTCTGAGCCTCAGTTGCCTTCTCTTCTTCTACGTGCTTGCCGATTCTCTGAACGAAGCAAATTCCAAGGCCGCAAGTATCAATTTTGCCGAAAGCAATCTTCTTAGCCTCAAATTTAGTTGCTTTACCTACAACTTCAATCTGATCTTCTTCTTTTTCAGGAAGGTTAATTGTAAAGCCGGTATCGGGAAGACCGGTATTAATTTTTGCCTTAAAGAGGGCGCTGTCGGCTTTCAGTTTTGCTGCGTCATCTTCATCGTAAACATTGTTTGCGCCCCATTCGAAGGGTTCCTTGAATGTCTGTTTGAGACCAACGAAACGAGGGGCAATGTCGAGAGTGTCAAGGCCGAAAGCTTTCTTGAAGTCATTGGAACTATAAGCTACATTACCTACAACAATAATTGGAGAGTAGCCGTCAATGATATTTTTGATGGTGAGCTGCTCGGACTTCCAATCCCAGTCTTTCTTAACGATATAAAGTATACCATCTGAACCCAACGCAACTGAATCTTTAGCGCCCAACTTTATAGCGTCGTCTCCTTCAATACTGGTTGCCGTGGTTGTCTTTACAGCTTTGTCGTTTGCATACCAAGCGTAAGTTACTTCAGCACCCCCACCGAAAATAGGCTTAACGGGGTCGCTTATGCGCTCCCATTCACCAGCCTTGTCTTCACCGGATACGGCGAGAGTGGCGTAATAAGACCAATCGTCTTTTACTGTGGAATCGAAGGTGGTGTCTACAATAGCGGAAATGGTGATAATACCATCCTTGGCCTCAACCTTGTTAGGGATAATCACGTAGTCGCAAGTATCAGGTGCAGCTGCTCTGGTTTTTCCTGAATTGATATAAAGAGTAACATTTACTTCTTCGTTCTTGAAACCTTCGGCGACAGCTTCTGCAGCCTCGGCGGGAGCAACGATGAAGTTCATATTCACGGTTGTTTTCTCGATTGTCTTCCACTTGAAGCTCTGGATTTCCACATCCTTTGCAGGAGCTGCAACGATGTTGGTAAGACGGGCGCTCAATTTTGCAATCTGCTCCTTAATGGCTTCGATTTCTTTCTTAGCAGCGGCGACATCATCTTTGTTCTGGTCAATTTTTTTACCAAGAGCGATAATATCTCCGGCATTCTTTGCAATGGCCTCGGCATTTTTGTCGATAAGGCCCTTATACTCGGTAAGAGTGGCGTCGATTTCCTTGAGAGTTTTCTCAATTTCTGCGATTGCTGTAGCGTTGGCAGCGGCTTTTCCTTCCACTTTCTCGATTGCTTCCTCAAGTGCTTTTGCTTTTGCTTCGAGAGCGGCGGTAAGGGTTGCATTCAGGTCTTCGATTTTGCCATCGAAAGCTTTCTCGAGTTTCTCGATATCTTCCTTGCAGGTTGTAACGGCATCGGCAAGAGCCTCTGCGGCCTTTTCGTCACAGGCTTTGATTGCAGCGGCAATCTTCTCTTCAGTGGCAGCTGCAGCTTTTTCGTCGCCTGCTTTGATTGCAGCCTCAAGTTCCTCTACGGCAGCGGCAAGGTCTGCAGCTCCGGCAGCCTCGAGGTCGGCGATAAGGCCTTCGAGATAGGCCACGTCGTCGGCGTGGTCGGCAACGATTTCAGCGAATGTCTCGGCATTAGCGCTTGCAAGGGCAGCGATGTCTGCAGCCTGCTTGTCGCTTGTGGAGGTAAGCTGGCTGACAGTAGCGTTTGTGCTGTTGAGAGCATTCTGCAGAGATGCAACGAGGGCCTGAAGGTCCTGGTTCTGTTTCTGAACGTCTGCAATCTCCTTAGAATAATCCTTTGTACAGCTGAGTGCAGCGCCGCTGAGCAGCGCGAACACCATCAAAATTTTAAAGAATTTCTTCATAATGAAAATGAATAGTTAAACAGTTATTAAATGGTTTCGATTCTGTTCACACAAAATTTAACGGACAAATATAGAAAATTTTTCTTAAACAAACAAAATAGACGCTTTTTTTCGCACTTATACCTAAAAAAATTTTTTGTGGAAAAATTTGGAACAAAGTGGAACATTTTGGAATAAATTCATTATATTTGCAACGGATTGCGTATAAGAAAATTTTTAACCGCCGTGAATGCATTCATAGGAACATACCCGTCTAAGGTGGACGACAAGGGAAGGCTGGTCTTTCCCGCGCCGTTCAAACGGCTTGTACCCGAAGGTGAGGACAGGCGGTTTGTAATTAAGAAAAGCCTGTACGACAACTGTCTGGAAATGTGGCCCTACCCCGAGTGGGAGAGGGAAACCGACAGGATTCGGGAAGGCCTGGATTTCTTCAATCCGGCCCACGTGCAGTTCTGGAGGCAGTATATGCTGGGCTGCAACATTGTGGAGCCGGAGCCGAAGTTTGGCCGCATATCGATTCCGAAATATCTTCTTGACGCAATAGAAGTGGACCGGGAGGTTGTCTTCTTCGGCGTCAATTTCCGTCTGGAGATATGGGCCGGGCAAAATTTCAGGAATGCCCAGGTGAGTACAGAAGATTTTGTCGCCATTGCAAGAAGCCTCTCCAAAAAGTAGGAGAAGCCTCAGATGAGTGAATATCACAACCCTGTATTATTAAAGGAAAGCGTGGACGCCCTGGTAAGAGTGGCGGACGGGACTTATGCCGACGCTACCTTCGGCGGAGGAGGCCACAGCAGGGAGATTCTCTCGAGGCTGGGGCCGGGAGGGACCCTTATGGCCTTCGACAGGGACGGCGACGCCGCCGCAAACGCTCCCCGGGACAGCCGCTTTACGCTTGTCCGCAACAATTTCCGATTCATACACAATTACGTTCTTAGGGACTGCCCGCAGGGGTTGGACGGGATTCTGGCCGACCTGGGGGTGTCTTCACATCAGCTCGACACGGCAGCGAGGGGGTTTTCGTTCCGCTTCTTCGCTCCCCTGGATATGAGAATGAACGCGAAGGGGGCCAAAACCGCCGCCGACATTGTGAACGCCTACCCGAGGGAAGAGATAGAGAGGATACTTCGGACCTACGGCGAGGTGGGCAATGCCCGGCAAATGGCCGCGCTCATTGAAAAAGCCCGGGATAAGGCGTCCATTCTCACCACCGGGCAGCTGGACAGGGCCATTGCCCCCGCGCTGCCGAAGATTGGGGAGCACAAGGTACTCTCGAAGGTTTACCAGGCCCTGCGGATAGAGGTGAACGACGAAATGCGCTCCCTGGAGAAATTCCTGGAAGGGGCGGCCCAATCGCTGAGACCGGGAGGGATTCTGGCAGTAATAACCTATCACTCGCTGGAAGACCGAATAGTTAAAAACTTTATCCGGTACGGCAACTGTGCCGGAGAAGACTCAAGGGATGTGTACGGAAGGCGTGCCGAAGTGCTGGAGGCGGTGAACCGCAAGCCCATAGTGCCCGGGGAGGAAGAAATAAGAGGAAACACGCGCGCCCGCAGCGCGAAGCTGCGCGTAGCAGTAAAAATATAAGGGGATGGAGGTCAAGAACATACTTGCAGCAATAGGCAACAGTGCGGCGGCGGTGCTCAAGGGGGAGTTTCTGCTCAGGCTCGGAATAACAAGGTACTTCGGGAAGATTCTGTACGTATTCTTTCTGATATGCCTTATTATATGGATAAGCCTTATGACAGACAACACGCTGGGCAAGGTGGAAAAGAACAAGAACACTATAAGGGAGCTCCAGACCACGGAAGTGATGAAGACCTTCGAACTGGAAAGGTACCGCAGCCGCTCATTTACGGGAAGAATGCTGCAGGAGAGAGGTTCCCGGCTGCAGGAAAGTGAAAATGCGGCTATTAAAATCGGCGAATGATGGCAACTGAAGAAAAAACGAAAGCTAAGAAAGCCGACGCGGTAGGTATAATCCTTTACGCGATATACCTGCTTATGCTGGTGGCCTCGACGGGCCTTCTGGGACGTATCATATATATACAGGCGTTCTTCAAACCTGACCCGCAGATAGAGCGGGTGCTCACCCCTTCGTCGCGAAAGGTGAAGATAGAGGCAAAGAGAGGCAACATACTGGCGCGGGACGGCAGGCTGCTTGCAACGTCTTACCCCGAATACGCGGTGTTCCTGGACTGCACGGTGCAGAAAGACAGCGTGTGGAAAAAAAACCTCGCAGCGCTGAGCGAGGGCCTGAGCCGAATAGTGGGAGGAAAAAGCGCCGCGCAGTACCGAAGTATTCTGGCTAACGGAAGGAAGAAAGGGTCGCGCTACCTCAAACTGGGCGAAGGCCTGGATATGTACGAGCTGAAGGAGCTAAGGGAACTGCCCATAGTGAACAGCGGCAAGAACCGGGGCGGACTCATTGTGGAAACTACGAACAAACGGCACTACCCTTACGGCACTATGAGCCGGCGTACCATAGGTTTCGTAAGAGAGAAGGAAAGCGGGGTGCAGAACAGCCACATAGGGCTGGAAGGAAAGTTCGATGCAATCCTGGGCGGTGAAGACGGTCATTTCTGGACTACCAGAACCGACTTCGGGCAGGTTCAGAGATTCGACAGCGCTTACGTGAAGGCCAACGACGGACGCGACATCCGCACAACCCTGGACGTAAACTATCAGATAATAGCGCACAACGCACTTAAGTCGAACATTGAGAATGAAAGCGACCTGGAGGGCGGATGCGTAGTGCTTATGGACGTAAAGACAGGGGCCATACGGGCTATGGTGAACCTGCTGCGCGACAGTAAGACCGGGCAACTGGAGGAGATATCGAATCTGGCCATTGGCCGCAAGGGAGAACCGGGGTCGGTGTTCAAGAGCAGCTGCCTTATGATGATGCTGGAGAACGGCTATGTTCACAGCTTAGACGAGACCATACCCACCAACCGGGGAGTGCTGGCGGGCTACGGATATGCACCCGACGTGCACATAACCGACTTTGAGAAGCAAACCGGAAAGAAGCAGATTCCCATAATAGAGGGGTTCAAGGTGTCGTCGAACTATATGTTCCGTTACCTTGCGGTAAAGCATTACGGAAAGCGTCCGCAGGAATATTTCGACAATCTGTACTCCTACAGGCTGGGAGCTCCCTTCGAATTCGACATAGAGGGGCTGGCCTCCCCCACCCTACCCAATCCCAAGTCGAAGCACTGGAGCAAGACCGACCTTACCGGCGCCGCCACCGGATACGCCGTTGACCAGACCCCGCTCCAGATTCTATGCTTCTACAACGCCATTGCCGGCGGAGGAAGGATGATGCGACCGTATCTGGTGGAAGATATCGAAGCCGACGGGGTGGTTACCGAAGCGAGAGGCCCTGTTGTGCTGAACGCCAAGATATGCTCGAAAGCTACCGCCGATACCCTTACCCGGGCGCTGAAGGCGGTTACCGAAGAGGGTACGGCCAAAAGGCTGAAGGGCGCGAAATGCACGGTGGCCGGAAAGACCGGTACCGCCAGAGTTGCGCTGGGAAGCGGGGGCTACACCAAGGACGGGAAGAAGAAGCAGCAGGGAACATTCGTGGGTTTCTTCCCGGCTGAGGACCCGCAGTACAGCATTATCTGCACAGTTTACTCGTACCTGTCGAACAAGGATTTCTACGGGGGTACGATACCAGCCGCAACGGTGAGGAGCATAGTGGACAACATTTGCGACATAGACCCGTACTGGCAGCCGCAGATTCGAAAAACAGCGGAACTCGAGCCTATGGAAGGGCGCATTGTGCAGCTTCCTGGAACCGATGCGGGCAAGCCGAGGGTGCCCGACCTGAAGGGCCTGAGCCTCAGGGATGCCGTACATACAGTAGAGAATATGGGACTTAGCTGCACTTACGAGGGGATGGGGCACGTGTCGGAGCAGATTCCGGCGAAAGGAACGGCAGTGGAAAAAGGAAGCGGCGTTAAAATAATACTGAAATGAAACTTGGAGAGCTGATAAAAGGTACGGGAGCTGCAATCCTGAAGGGCAGCGGGCATACCGAGATACTTTCGATTACCTGCGATTCGAGGCAGGCAAGCGAGGGCTGCGCGTTCTTTGCAGTAAAGGGCGCAGCGGCCGACGGGCACGACTTTATTCCATCGGCTTTGGAGAAGGGGGCAGCGGCCGTGGTGGATGCCGACCGCAAGGCCCTGGCGCTTTGCGCCGACAGGTTCTACGGCCATCCCAGCGGAAAACTCAATCTGGTGGGAATTACCGGAACCAACGGGAAAACCACTACGGTGACTCTGCTTTACAACCTGCTGCGGTCGTTGGGATACGAATGCGGATTGCTCTCGACCATTGCCAATTTCGTGGGCGGCAGAAGGCTGGAGACGGTGAACACCACCGCCGACCCCATTACCATAAATTCTCTCCTGGCTCAGATGGTGCAGCAGGGTTGCGAGTACTGTTTTATGGAGGTGAGTTCCATAGGAGTGGAGCAGGACAGGGTGTTGGGGCTGGAATTTGCCGAGGGAATCTTCTCGAACCTTACCCACGACCATCTCGACTACCACGGTACGTTCGCCGAATACCTGAGGTGCAAGAAACTTTTCTTCGATTCCCTGGGCAAGGGGGCGGTTGCCATTACCAACGTGGATGACAGGAACGGGACGGTGATGGTGCAGAACACGGCGGCAAGGGTTGTGGGCTACTCGTGCCGCAGCGTTGCCGACCACTGCTGCCGTATTATGGAGCAGAGTTTCGAGGGAATGCTGCTGCGGATCGACGGTACGGAGGTGTGGACCCGCCTGATTGGCAGGCACAACGCCTACAATCTGCTGGCGATATACTGCGCGGCGGTGGAGCTGGGCTGCGACAAGACCGAGGTTCTTACCGCCCTGAGCACTCTGGAAAGCGCGAAAGGAAGGCTGGAGAACATTCAGGGACCGGACGGGATTAACGTAATAATAGACTATGCCCATACTCCCGATGCGCTGGAGAACGTGCTGGGAACGCTGCGGGACGTGGCTCCGGAAAGAAGGCTCCTGTGCGTGTTCGGCTGCGGCGGGGACAGGGACAGGACCAAGAGGCCCGAGATGGCGGCGATAGCCGAGAAGCTGAGCGACACCGTGATTGTGACTTCGGACAATTCGCGCACCGAGCGCACCGAGGACATAATGGAGGATATAAAGAAGGGCTTTTCGAAGGAGGGGCTCCGCAAATGTATATGCATTGCCGACAGAAAGGAGGCCATTCGCGCCGCCATAGGGCTGTGCGGGGGAAATGCAACCATTCTGCTTGCCGGCAAGGGGCACGAGACATATCAGATTATAGGAAAAGAGAAACTCCACTTCGACGAAAGGGAGATTGTGGAAGAAATGTTCAAGAACTAAGCTATGCTGTACCATCTGTTCGAATACATTAAGGAATGCGGGGGTGACTTTCCCGGAATAAACCTTATGAACTTCATTTCGTTCCGCGCTATGCTGGCGGCGGTGATAAGCCTGTGCGTGTCGCTCATTGCGGGGCGCCGGATAATAGGACGACTGAAAGCCGCGCAGATTGGGGAAACCATACGGGACCTGGGCTTGCAGGGGCAGATGGAAAAGAAGGGAACCCCCACGATGGGAGGTCTTATAATAATCCTTGCAGTGGTGTCGAGCGCGGTGCTGGTATGCAAGCTGGACAACATTTATACGATTCTGCTGCTGGTTACCACCCTGTGGTGCGGGGCGCTGGGCTTTGCCGACGATTATATAAAGGTGTTCAAGCACAACAAGGAAGGGCTTTCGGAGAAGAAAAAGCTCATAGGGCAGTTCGGCCTGGGCCTTACGGTAGCCCTTACGATGTGCCTTAGCGAAACCATCCATACGGAAAAAATAGTTACTACGATTCCTTTTGTGAAGGCGCACGAGTTCGACTATTCCTGGCTTTCGGTGCTGAGCGGGCAGATGGGAGTGTACTGCACCTGGGGAATGTATATGGCCGTTATTATACTGGTGATTCTGGCCTGCTCGAACGGAGCGAACCTTACCGACGGAATGGACGGGCTGAGCGCGGGAACGTCGACGGTTGTGGGCGTGGTGCTGGGAGTGCTGGCCTACCTGGGGGGCAACGTGAACGATGCGCAGTACCTGAACATAATGTATCTGAGGGATTCGGGCGAGGTTGCAGTGTATATGGCCGCCTTTGCGGGAGCGCTGCTGGGCTTCCTGTGGTATAACAGTTTCCCGGCCGAGGTGTTTATGGGCGACACGGGCAGCCTTACGATAGGAGGGATAATAGGCGTGAGCGCGGTGCTCATACGCAAGGAACTGCTGCTGCCCCTGCTGTGCGGGATTTTTCTTGCCGAAAGCGCGAGCGTGCTCATTCAGAGATACTGGTTCAAGTACACGAAGAGGAAGTACGGCGAGGGCCGCAGGGTGTTCCTTATGGCGCCGCTGCATCATCATTATCAGAAAAAGAACATTCCCGAACCGCGGATTGTGAGCCGGTTCTGGGTAGTAGGTATAATTTTGGGCGTGGCAACCCTCGCCCTGTTGAAGATTCGCTGACAGTATGGGAAGAATCGTTGTTTTGGGTGGAGCAGAGAGCGGAGTAGGAGCCGCCGTGCTCGCAAAGGTAAAGGGATTCGAGGTATTTCTCTCCGACAACGGAAAGATTAAGGAGGAATACGCCGCTACCCTGAAGAAATGGGAGATTCCATTCGAGGAAGGAGGCCATACCCCCGAACTTGTTCTGAATGCCGACGAGGTTGTGAAAAGCCCGGGAATCCCTTCCAGCGCGCCGATGATAAAGAACCTGCGCGCACAGGGAACCAGGATAGTGTCGGAAATAGAATTCGCCTCGCGCTACGACAGCGCCAGGAAGATATGCGTAACGGGATCGAACGGGAAGACAACCACGACCTCGCTGATATACTATCTGCTTAAGAATGCCGGACTAAACGTTGGGCTGGGAGGAAACATAGGCAAGAGCTACGCGCTGCAGGTGGCAACCGAGAAGTTCGACTATTATGTGCTGGAGCTGAGCAGTTTCCAGTTGGACGACACCTACGACTTCCGCCCCGACATTGCCGTTATTACCAACATTACGCCCGACCATCTGGACCGTTACGACCACGAGATGGACAACTACGTTAAGGCAAAGTTCAAGATTACACGCAACCTTCGGAGTGAGGACTGCTTTATATTCGATTCCGACGACAAGATTACCGTTGGGCACCTGAGCAAGATAGTGGTGAAGGCGCAGATGCTGCCGTTCAGCCAGGAAAAGAAGCTTACGCAGGGCGCTTATGTGGACGGAGACAGGATTGTGATGCGCGTGGGGCAGAACGAGAGCGAGATATATCTGAGGGAGCTGTCGCTGGGCGGAAAGCACAACATATACAATTCTATGGCGGCGGCGCTGGCGGCCAGGGCAAGCGGAATAGACGATGAGGTGATAAGGGAGTCGCTGCGCACTTTCAGCCCCATAGAGCACAGGCTGGAACCGGTGCTCACGGTGGGAGGAGTGACTTATATAAACGACAGCAAGGCTACCAACATAGACTCGGCCTGGTATGCGCTGGAATGTCAGACTCGGCCCGTGGTGTGGATTGTAGGGGGCAAGGACAAAGGCAACGACTACGGCATTCTGGAGAAGCTCGTGAGGGAGAAAGTGAAAGCCATTGTGTGCCTGGGCGTTGACAATGAGAAAATTCACAAGGCCTACGAACATATAGTTGGCAGCAACCGGATAGTGGACACGCTGAGCGCCGAGCAGGCCGTAAGGGCCGCGGCCGCGTTTGCAAAAGACGGCGACACAGTGCTGCTGAGCCCCTGCTGCGCAAGTTTCGACCTGTTCAGCAGTTATGAAGACCGGGGAAGACAATTCAAAGAAGAGGTAAGAAAACTGTAATGACACAAAGCAAACAAGGCAGAGCGGGCCTTATGGCCAGGCTGGAAGGCGACAAGGTGGTATGGATAATTGTGCTGATGCTTATCCTTACCTCGATTGTGTGCATATTCTCATCGACATCGCGGCTGCTGGAGCCCGGGGAAACCCGTCTGGATATGGTGCTGGACCAGTTCAAGACGGTGGGAATGGGCCTGGTTGTGATATTCCTTTGCTACATTTGCCGCTCGACCGAGGTTTACCGGTTCATAGCCAGGTGGTGTTTTATTCTGAGTATGCTGTTGCTGCTGTTCCTGCACTTCGGCCCCGATTCGGGCCCGATACGGGGAATATCGCTTAACGGAGCGCGGAGGGCGATAAGCGTATTCGGCCTGCAATTCTTTGTTTTCGAGGCCGTTAAGGTACTTATGATACTTTATCTGGCGTGGGCTACCGACACCCTGCGGCGCGGGGAACTTACGCTTTTCGACAAGTTTGCCCGGAAGCACGATTTCAAACTGCTCAAGACCGAGGCCGCCAGGAAAGCGTACTATGTATTCATACCTTTCCTGCTGGTGTGCGTGCTTATTCTGCCGGGAAGCAATACGGCCGCCCTTTTCATAGGATTCATTATGATGCTCACGATTCTGCTCGGCGGAGGCGGGGTGAAGGACGTGACGCTGCTTATTCTGCTGGGGGCGGTGGTGCTGGCCGGATGCTATTCGGTTTACAGCCTGTCGGACGGCAAGGCATTCCAGAGGCTGGGAACGGCTCTTTCGGGCAGCCGTACAAAGAGTCTGGAAGAAATGGAACAGGAGTACCGGATGGCCGGGAGCCGTGCCGAGAAGCAGGAGGTGCTGGACAAACTTAGACAACCGTACAGCGCCCGCATTGCAATAAAGGAAGGCGGAGTGCTGGGGAAGGGCCCGGGGCAGAGCACACAGAGATATATGGTGCCGGACGTGTCGGAAGACTATATGTTCAGTTTCATAATTGAGGAATACGGGCTTTGGGGCGCGTTCATTATAATCTTCCTGTATGTGTCACTGCTGGCAAGAGGCTCTATAATAGCGAGGAACTGCGGGAAGGACGAATTTGCCAAGACCACCGTGGCGGGAATGGTGCTGCTCATTACTATGCAGGCTTTCCTGCATATGTTCGTGAACGTGGGCATAGGACCTACCACGGGACAGACGCTGCCTTTGGTGAGCCACGGCAACTCGGCTTTCCTGTGCTTTTGCGCGGCGTTCGGAATCATACTGAGTATGAGCCGCCTGGCGCAGCGCCGGATAGAAAAGGAAGAGAAGGAGGCGAAGGCTCTGGTGGAAAACGCGCAGGCCGAAGAAGCGTATATTGTAGATGAAGAAACCGAAAACTGAGATATTATGGAAAAGTACAGGGCAATAAGGGCTATCATTAGCGGAGGCGGCACCGGAGGGCATATCTTCCCCGCCGTTTCCATAGCGAACAAGCTGAAGGAAGTGAATCCCGATACTGAGATCCTGTTCGTTGGAGCCGAGGGCAAGATGGAGATGGAGAAGGTTCCGGCAGCCGGATACCGGATTGTGGGGCTGCCGATTGCGGGACTGCAAAGAAGGCTTACCCTTCGCAATATCATTAATGACCTTGGGGTTCCATTCAAGCTGATGCAGAGCCTTCGCAAGGCAGGAAGGGTAATAGATGAGTTCAAGCCCGACATTGTGGTGGGCGTGGGCGGATATGCCAGCGCTCCCCTGCTGTGGAGGGCAACAGAAAAGAAAATCCCGACCCTGATTCAGGAGCAGAACGGA
Source organism: Candidatus Cryptobacteroides sp. (assembly GCA_045599225.1). Taxonomy (GTDB): domain Bacteria; phylum Bacteroidota; class Bacteroidia; order Bacteroidales; family UBA932; genus Cryptobacteroides. Next base: position 43,960 of record JAZRVN010000046.1, on the reverse strand, counting down.
TTTGCAGGACTTACCAACAAGTTGCTGGCGGGCAAGGTAGGCTCGATTTGCGTGGCATACGACGGGATGGAGAAATTCTTCCCGGCCGAAAAGATAGTGAAGAGCGGGAATCCGATTCGCGCCGACATTGTTCCCGCTACGCCGCAGATGATTTCGCAGGGAATGGAATTCTACGGGCTGGACCCAACCCGAAGGCAGATTCTGATAGTAGGCGGCAGCCTTGGAAGCGGTACGCTGAACCGGAGCGTGATGCGCTGGATAGAGAGGGGATGCCCCGGCGGAGGGGACGTGGAGATTACCTGGCAGTGCGGAAAGTACTATAAGAAGGGAGTGGATGCGTTTATGAGCGAAGGCCCCGGAAAAGGATTCGGGAAGTACATTCACCATACCGACTTCATTTCCCGGATGGACCTTGCTTACGCCGTTGCCGACGTGGTAGTGTCGCGCTCGGGCGCGTCGTCGATTTCGGAGCTTTGCGCAGCGCAGAAGGCCTGCATATTCGTGCCTTCCCCGAACGTTGCCGAAGACCATCAGACTCACAACGCAATGGCCCTTGTGAGCAGGGACGCCGCGCTGCTGGTGAAGGATGCCGATGCCCCCGAGCAGCTGTTAGACGTTGCAGTGGGCCTGGTGGGAGACAGGCCGAGGATTGAGGCTCTTGAGAAGAACATTGCGAAACTGGCGCTGCGGGATGCGGCCCGAACCATTGTTGACGAAATTTACAAACTGATATGAGAATAGAGTATAAAAACGTCTATTTCATAGGGATAGGCGGAATAGGAATGAGTGCAATAGCGCGTTTCTATAAGTTCCAGGGATGCGAGGTGAGCGGCTACGACCGTACCGAATCGGAACTGACAGGGAAACTGGTAGAGGAAGGGATTGCGGTGCACTATACCGACAGTCCGGAACTTATTCCCGGGGATATTGCCGGTACGCTGGTGATTTACACCCCCGCCGTTCCTGAAAGCCTTGAGGAACTTCAGGTCGTGCGGCAGAAGGGTTACAAGGTCATAAAAAGGTCGAGGGCCCTGGGCGAGATTGCCAGCGGACAGAGCTGCCTGGCAGTTGCCGGTACGCACGGGAAGACTACCACTTCGACTCTGGTGGCACATATCCTTCAGGGAACCGAAAAAGGGTGCTCGGCATTCCTGGGAGGCATTTCGAAGAACTACGGGACAAACCTGCTGATGAGCAGGAGCAACGTTATAGTGGCCGAGGCCGATGAATTCGACCGTTCGTTCCTGCAGCTGAGGCCCAGCATCGCCGCGATTACGTCGATGGACGCCGACCACCTGGACATATACGGGACGCTGCAGAACCTGCAGGAAGCGTTTGTGAAGTTCGCATCGCAGGTGAGCGAGACTCTGATTGTGAAAAAGGGTCTGCCCATTCGGCAGAGCGAGGTGAGCGCCCGTATCTACACCTACGCCTTCGACGACGACAAGGCCGATTTCCACGCCGAGAACCTGAGGCTGGACGAGGACGGACACTATACCTTCGACCTCGTGCGGCCCGGTGGAGTACTGGAGGATATCCGGGTAGGAACGCTGGGTTGGGTGAATGTGGAGAACAGCATAGCCGCCGCAGCCATCTGCCTTTGCTATGGAGTGGACGGGCAGGTAATCAGGAAGGCGATAGGGAGTTTCCAGGGAGCCTGCCGGAGGTTGGACGAAAGGTTCAACAGGGGCGGACGGACGTACATCGACGATTACGCCCATCATCCCGCAGAACTGGAGACTGCGATTTCGTCGCTTCGCGGGATTTTTCCGGGACGAAGGATTACCGCCGTGTTCCAGCCGCACCTTTATACCCGTACGAGAGATTTTGCGCCGGAGTTCGCCAAGGCCCTAAGCGGGCTGGACAAACTTATTCTGCTGGACATTTACCCGGCGAGGGAGGAGCCTATAGAGGGGGTTGAGTCGGAGCTTATTTTCAAGGACGTTACGGCCCCTCAGAAGGTTTTGATTGGCAGGGAGAAGCTGATGCAAGTTCTGGAGAAGGAAGACATTGACGTGCTGGTGACTTTTGGTGCCGGAAATATTGACAGGTTCGTTGAGCCTATAACTGAAATGCTGGAGAGCAGGCAGTTATGAAAGCGTCGGAGATTCTTATGTGTCTGCTCTGCGCAGTGATTGCCGCCATTATGGTGGCCGGTGCCGTTATTGCCGGACGCGATTACAGGGAGCAGCCCTGCAGCGGTATGACGGTGGAAGTGAACGGGGAGTATGCTTTTATGGATGAGAACGAGGCTGAGGGTTTCATACTGTCGCGCTACGCCGACCCGGTTGGGATGAGGGCGGAAGAGGTTGACCTGTGGCAGATGGAGCAGCTGCTTGACTCGCACAGCGCGGTGCTGAAGAGTCAGGTGTGGATTGAAAGCGACAACTGCGTGCATGTGGAGGTTATGCAGCGCTGCCCGGTGATGAGGGTCCAGACGGGGAACACAGGCTTTTACGTGGACAGTACCGGATGCATATTCCCGCTTCAGAAGGGGTACAGCGCTCCGGTTCCCGTGATAGACGGGGAGGTGCCGGTTAAGATTTCCGCCGGATACAAGGGCCTTGCGCAAACTTCCTTGGAGCAGGAATGGGTGGAGCGGATGCTGGAGCTGATAATGTTTATGAGACAGGGAGTGTGGGAAGGCAACGTAAGCCAGATAAGGGTCGGGCGCGACGGGAACCTGGTTATGATTCCCCGTACGGGGGATGAGAAAATCCTTTTCGGAGGGGCGGATGACATAGAGCGCAAGTTCGCAAAGCTGGAGAAATACTACACGCACATAAAACCGTCGAAAGAAGAGGGTTACTACAAAAGTGTGGACGTTACCAACAAGGGAAAGATAATCTGCAGAAAATAAAGACGAATATGGAAGAGAGATACATTGCAACCGCAGACCTGGGCACTTACAAGATTGCCCTTACAGTAGCCCGAATAGTCGGGGAGAACACCGAGGTGATTTACTATGACGAAAGTGCCTCGGATGGTATCCGCTACGGCAGCATCTTCAACCCGCTGAAGGCGGCGACGAAACTTCGCGAGAGTGTGAAGAGAGCCGAGCAGAGCCTGGGAATCAAGATTGTGCAGCTGGTTACCGCTATGCCCCGGGGCTCGGTGAGACAGGAAAACGCACCCGCAAGCTTTCCCAGGTCGGAGCCTTACAGCTGCATAATGCAGGAGGAGGTGGACTCTCTGAAGAACATTACCCTGGACAACTACCCGCTGGGGGACAGCGGCCTCGAAGAGATTTACGGGGCCATAGCACAGTCGTTCAGTACCGACGACATTATGAATGCCAGCGAGGAGGACATAGTGGGAGTGCCCAGCGAGAAACTCGAGGGCAACTTCAAGATTTTCGTGGGAGCGAAGAGGGCCGTGGACAATATCTACAATATGACAAATATGCTGGAGATAGGCGTGGCCCGGAAGTATTTCCTTCCCGAGATTTGCGGAAGGGCGGTGCTCTCGGAGGGTGAGATGGAGAACGGCGTGGGCCTGGTGGAGATTGGAGCGGGGGTGACGTCGGTGAGCGTGTTCCGGAACGGGATTCTGCGCTATTACTCCTCGATTCCTTTCGGAGGCAATTCAATAACCTCTGACATAAAGATGGAGTGCAACATAAAGGGAAGCCTTGCCGAGAACATTAAACGCTCGTTCGGAGCCTGTATGCCGGAGAAACTGCCGTCGCTTTCGGAAAAGACTCTGCTGCTCGTGAACGAGGAGATGGGGACCACGTACAAGCTCCCCGTGAAATACCTTTCCGAGATTGTGTCGTGCAGGATGCACGAGATACTGCAGGCGGTGCTGTTCCTGATTCAGGAGAGCGGGTATGCCGACAAGCTACGCGCCGGGCTGGTGATTACCGGTGGCGGCGCCAATGTCATAAACTGCGCGAATTACGTGAAGGAAGAGAGCGGTTACTCGGTTAGAGTTGGTTACCCCCATATAAAGAGCTTCTCGGTTACGGACTGCGAGAATTTCGGAGGCACATCTTCACTGAGTTCGGTGGCTATGCTTATGGTGGCGCGCGAAGATACGCATCTTAACTGCGTGGAGATGGTAGACGGGGTGCGGAGAGAGACGGTCCAGGGCGTGGTTCAGGACGTGGTTCAGGATGTAGTTCCGGGCGTGGTTCAGGACTGGGAGGGCGTGGAGCCGGAGGTAGAGGAGCCTGTTGAGGTGGTGCCGGAGGTTAAGCCGGCGGAGGTGGTATTGCGGCCCGTTGTTATGGACAGGCCGCCTGTGCGCCCGGACGAGGAGGAAGAACGGAGGCTGAGGGAACGCCAGGACGAGGTTAAGCCGAGCTGGGGAGCGAAGATTGTGGACAAGGTCGAGAGCCTGATGGGAAAAACGTTCATCGGCAAGTATTATGAAGAAATGAAATAACGATATGGAAGAAGTATTTGAGACCAACGTTACACCCGCAGACTGGGTGAGTTCCGACTCTATAATCAAGGTCATAGGAGTGGGCGGCGGCGGCTGCAACGCCGTGAGCAATATGTTCAGGCAGAAGATAGAAGGCTGCAGCTTTATTGTGTGCAACACCGATTCGCAGGCCCTGGGGAAGAGTCCCGTACCCGTGAAGATTCAGCTCGGGCTGGGCCTTGGCGCCGGGACCGACCCTTCGAAGGGACGCAATGCCGCAATCGAGGCTCAGGATGAGATAGCGCGCGTGGCTATGGACAACGGGACCAAGATGCTGTTCATTACCGCGGGAATGGGCGGGGGCACCGGCACGGGTGCGGCTCCGGTCATTGCCAAGATGGCCAAGGAGCGCGGGATTCTTACCGTAGCCGTGGTTACACTCCCCTTCAAGACCGACGGGGACAAGGCCCTGGAGAGGGCTATAGACGGGATACGCGAGCTGGAGCTGAACGTGGACAGCCTGCTTCTGATCAACAACCAGAAGCTGTATGCGGTATATGGCGACCTGCTCGTGCACGAGGCTCTTCCCAGGGCCGACGAGGTTATTACCACGGCCGTGAGGAGCATTATTGAGATTATTAAGAAGGAAGGCTACATTAACGTTGACTTCGAGGACGTGAAGACTATGATGCGCAACAGCGGGATGGCGCTGATGGGAATCGGAGAAGGACACGGGAAGAAGAGAATAGAGGATGCGGTGAAGAGCGCGTTCGAGTCTCCCCTGCTGAACGACTTCGACCTTAAGACTGCCAAGAACGTGCTTATAAACATTACGGTGGCAAGCAGCGAAAAAGGGCTTAAGATGGATGAAATGGACCATCTGAACGACCTTATAGACGAGTACACCGGAGGGGCGAACAATTTCAAGAGGGGTCTCATATACAATACCGACCCCAATGCCGACGATACGATTCGCATTACGGCCATAGCTACGGGGTTCAAGGTTACAAAGGTGCTGGGCCCCGACATAAAGAAGGGGAACCTGATTGTGATTGGGAAGGATTTCAAGTTCGAGGATTCCAATCCGGTGGCATTCGGGGAACTCGAAGACATTCAGGAGGAGCGGCAGATAGGCTTTAACATTAAGGAGAACAGCCGTACGTTCCGCTTTGACCCGGATGCGGCTCCCGCCCTGCTGGTAAGGGAGGGTCAGGATTTGTCGGACCTGGAGAATACGCCGGCAATAAGAAGAATATTAAGATAAGCTATACAATGAAACGGACCAGAGTTAGATTTGCGCCGTCCCCTACGGGGCCCCTTCATATGGGTGGGGTGCGCACAGCCTTGTACAACTACCTTTTTGCCAAGCAGAACGGCGGGGACTTTGTTCTCAGAATCGAGGATACCGACTCGCACAGGTTTGTGCCGGGTGCCGAAAAATACATTATCGAAGCGCTGCGCTGGTGCGGGATTTATCCCGACGAAGGAGTGGATGAGAACGGGAATATGGTTAGCGTAAAGAGCGAAAAGCATCCGCACGCCCCTTACCGTCAGAGCGAAAGGCGCGCGATTTACCGTCAGTATGCCGAGCAGCTGGTTGAGGCCGGATGGGCGTATTACGCTTTCGACTCGGCCGAGTCGCTGGAGAAGGCCAGAGCCGACGCCGAGGCGCGGGGCGAGACCTTCATCTATAACTGGAGCACTCGGGAGCGCCTTTGCAATTCGTTGACTATGAGCGCCGAAGAGTGTGCCGCCCGCCTGGAGGAGAGCTCCGGATGGACCGTGAGGTTCAAGATGCCCAAGGACAGGATTGTAAAGATGGACGACCTCATCCGCGGTCATATAGAAGTGAACTCATCGACTTTGGACGATAAGGTGCTTTGGAAAAGGGCCGACGAGTTGCCGACCTATCATCTGGCCAACATAGTTGACGATCATCTGATGGAAATTACCGAGGTGATTCGCGGAGAAGAGTGGTTGCCGTCGCTGCCGCTGCATTATCTGCTTTACGAGGCTTTCGGTTGGGAGAGGCCGCGGTTTGCGCATCTTTCGCTGCTGCTCAAGCCGGTAGGGAACGGAAAACTGTCGAAACGCGACGGGGACAAACTGGGTTTCCCGGTGTTCCCTATGAAATGGACAAGCCCCGAGGGGGAGGTGTCGCACGGTTACAGGGAAGACGGTTATTTCCCCGAGGCGTTCATAAATATGCTGGCTCTGCTGGGATGGAACCCGGGAACGGAGCAGGAGATTTTCTCGCTGGAGGAGCTGGTGAAGGCTTTTTCGGTTGAGAAGGTGATTAAGTCGGGGGCGAAGTTCAATCCCGAGAAGGCGAAGTGGTTCAACAAGGAGTACCTGCGGAGCAAGAGCGACGAGGAACTTGCGGGGCTGTGGATGAGCGAGTTGGAGGAGAGAGGGGTTTTGGCCGGGTCTGGGGAGCCGTCGTTGGCAACGCCTCAGAAGGTGCGGGAGATTGTGGCTCTGATTAAGGAGCGCGCTACTTTTGTGAGCGATTTCTGGAATATCGCCTGGTATCTTTTCGAGGCGCCGAAGGAGTACGCTGCCAAGGACGTTGCAAAGTTCTGGAAGGCCGAGAACGTTGAGAGCGCGCGGCAGGCCTGCAAAGAATGCGCTACAGGCGAGGAGCTGGAGGAGTGGATTCGCAGCCGCGAGCTGCCTATGGGCAAGATTATGAACTGCATACGATTGGTGCTGAGCGGCAGCGGAAGCGGTCTGGGAATCGGCGACATTATAAGGTTCATAGGGCACGATGAGGTTATGAGCCGTTGGGAGAGAGCTGTCGCGGTGCTTGGGGAATGAGATTTTCCGATAAGATAGAAGATTATCCCGAGGGGATAGTGCTGCCCATTGACAAGCCGTACAGGTGGACATCGGCCGATGTGGTGCGGAAGGTCAAGTATGCGGCTAAGCGTCACTTCGGGAAGAAGAACCTGAAAGTGGGGCACGCCGGTACGCTGGACCCTTTGGCTACGGGGATTCTGCTGGTATGCATTGGGGCGGCCACCAAAAAGGCTGAGGAGCTGCAGGCCAGCCCTAAGGCGTACGTTGCCGGGGTAAGTTTCGGGGCTACAACGCCGTCGTTTGACCTGGAGAAGGAGATTGACAGACTTTGTGCGCTGGACGGAGTGTCGCGGGAGGCCCTGGAGAGGGTGCTTGGGTCTTTCGTTGGGGAGCAGGAGCAGGTGGCGCCGCTATTCAGCGCAAAGTCGGTGGACGGGGTGAGGGCTTATGAGACGGCGCGGCGGCTGCTTAGGCAGGCGGCGCGCGAGGGGGTGGAGTTCGACCACAGTGCGGCGGAGCTTTTGCGGACCAATCGGATAAACATTTACAGCTTGAAAGTATTGGAGTGGCTGTCCGCCCCACCGTCCTCCCCACAGGAGGCCTGTGGCTTCGGACCTTCTTGCGCAATACGCGAGTCACTCGCGTCTGCGCAACTTTCCGGCGGGGAGCAAGGAGCCGAGGGGTCCGGGGATGCGCCCCGGTATGAACGGAGCGACAGGATAAACGTAGCGGATATCAGCGGATACAACCTGCCTACGGCAATGGTGGAAATCCACTGCAGCAAAGGCACTTACATACGAGCACTCGCAAGAGACCTCGGCGAAGCGCTCGGCAGCGGAGCTTTTCTGAGTTCCCTGCGACGAACCCTCAACGGGGGGTTCACCATTGAACAGGCAATAACTCTAGACGAAGCCTTGCGGCTTCTGGATTAGATTATTGATACGCAATTCCAAAAAGCCCCGGCACGATTCATTTACGGCCGGGGCAATCTTTTTGCGCAAAACGCGAGTGACTCGCGTGCGTGCAACTCAGATTTTGTTGACGCGGCGGAGGTGGCGGCCGGCGGCGAAGGCGGTTGTGAGCCAGGCGCGGATGCAGGCGAGGGCCATACGGTAGGAGATGAAGCGCGCGGGGAGCACAAGGACGTTGGCGTTGTTGTGCTCTTTGGCAAGGGTGGCAAGCGCTACGCCCCATACCAGGCCTGCGCGTACGGCGGCGTGTTTGTTCAGGGTCATTGCCATTCCGTTGCCGGTTCCGCACAGGGCTATTCCGCAATCTACGTCAGCGTTGTCGATGGCGGAGCCAAGTGCGTGGGCAAAGTCGGGATAGTCGCAGCTTTCGGCGCTGAAAGTGCCGTAATTCACGACTTCGTACCCTTTGCCCAGCAGATAGCTAATTATGCGGTCTTTGTATTCGAAACCGGCGTGGTCGGAACAAATTCCTATTCTCATACTAGAAGATTTCGTCTACGGGCTCCTTGAAATCGTCGGCTACGGGAGCGGGGGCGTCTTCGTGACGGGGGCGACGCTCGAAGCGGCGCTCACCGCGGTCGTGCCCGCCGGGGCGACGCTCGAAGCGGCGCTCTGAACGCTCAGAGCGGTCGTGCCCGCCGCCGCGACGCTCTCCCCTATCGCCACGGGGCCTGCGCTCGGGCTCGACGTATCCTTCGGGCTTGCCGGTGAGAGCTCTCATAGAAAGACGCATCTTTCCGGTCTTGGCATCGATTTCGAGAAGTTTTACATCGACCTCGTCGCCTACCTTGAGAACATCCTCAACCTTGTCGGTCTTGGTCCAGGCAATTTCGCTGACGTGCAGCAGGCCTTCCTTTCCGGGAAGAATCTCAATGAAAGCGCCGAACTCGAGGATGCTGACAACTTTTCCGTGATAGGTCTGGCCTACCTCGGGAACAGCGGTGATACCGTTAATCCAGTCGATGGCCTTCTGCATAGCTTCGGCATCGTTGGAAGCAATGTCAACAACGCCCACGGTGCCTTCTCCATTGGGATTGGGCTCTTCGTCGATATTGATGACAGCGCCCGTTTCCTTCTGAATCCTCTGGATTGTTTCTCCTCCCTTGCCGATGATTGCACCGATGAACTCGGATGCAACGATAAGCTGCTGGATGCGGGGAACGAAGGGTTTGTAGTCTTCGCGCGGTGCGCTGATGGTCTTGGGCATTTCGCCCATAATGTGCATTCTGCCCTGACGAGCCTGCTCCAAAGCCTTCTCGAGCACCTCGTAGCTGAGGCCGTCGACCTTAATGTCCATCTGCGTAGCGGTAATACCGTCGGCAGTACCGGTAACCTTGAAGTCCATATCGCCGAGGTGATCTTCATCGCCGAGGATGTCGGTAAGGATGGCATAACGGTCGTTGGGATGCTGCGCGTCGGTGATGAGGCCCATCGCAACGCCGGCAACCGGCTTGGAAATCTGAACGCCGGCGTCCATCAGAGCGAGACATCCGCCGCAAACGGAAGCCATTGAAGATGAACCGTTTGATTCGAGGATATCACTTACTATGCGAACAGCGTAGGGATTCTCGGGAGCTGTGGGAATTACGGGCTTGAGGGCGCGCAGGGCGAGGTTTCCGTGACCTATTTCGCGACGGCCCACTCCCCTCTGGCTCTTGGCCTCGCCGGTAGCGAACGGAGGGAAATTGTAGTGCAGGACAATCTGCTGGTCGTCCTGGATGAGAACCTCGTCGGTCTCTTTCATATCCATCTTGGTACCCAGGGTAACGCTGGCAAGAGACTGGGTTTCACCGCGGGTAAAAATTGCACTGCCGTGTGCGCAGGGAAGATAGTCCACTTCGCACCAGATGGGACGGACCTGAGTGGTGGTACGGCCGTCGAGGCGACAGCCTTCGTCCAGAATCATATTGCGCATTGCCTCTTTCTCGACTGCGCCGTAATAGCGGCCTGCGAGGGCAACCTTGGTGTTATATTCCGCAACCTGGGCGAGAGAATCGCCGGGCTGGGGAATTGTTGCGATGAACTCGTCCTTGATGGCCTTGAAGCCGTCTTCGCGCTCGTGCTTGGGCTTGGCGCTCTTTGCCAGAGCGTAGCACTTGCCGTAGCAGAAATCGTAAACGGCCTTGCGGAGCTGTTCGTCCTGGGCGTCGTGCGGATAGTCGCGTTTGTTGACGTCGGTGCCGAGTTCCTGCATAAGTTCCTTCTGAATGCGGCAGTGTTTCCTTATTTCTTCGTGGGCGAACTTGATGGATTCGAGCATATCGTGCTCGCTCACTTCCTTCATCTCACCCTCGACCATCATAATGTTCTCCTCGGTGGCGGCGACCATAAGTTCGAGGTCGGCGCGCTTCATATCTTCAAATCCGGGGTTGATGACGAACTGTCCGTCGATACGGCAAACGCGTACCTCGGAGATGGGCCCGAGGAACGGGAGGTCGGAAGTTGCAAGTGCGCAGGAAGCTGCAAGACCGGCAAGGGCGTCGGGCTGAGTGTCCTTTTCGGCCGATATGAGGGTTACGTTCACGAATACTTCGAGATGGAAGTCGTCGGGCCAGAGGGGGCGGATGGGACGGTCGATGAGACGGGAGATGAGAATCTCGTAGTCGGAAGACTTGCCTTCACGTTTTGTGAATCCGCCGGGGAACCGGCCTGCTGAATAATACTTCTCCTTGTAATCTACGGTGAGGGGCATGAAATCAGTGCCCTCCTTTACTTCTGATGCTGCCGTTACTGTGGCAAGAAGCATAGTGCCACCCATTTTTACTACTGCTGAACCGGCTGCCTGCTTGGCGAGTTTTCCGGTTTCGATTTCAATCACGCGGCCGTCGGCCAGATTGATTGTTTTCTTAATTACGTTCATTGTGTTTTACTTTACGTCTTTCATCAAAAAAGGGATGGCGCCACGGAGGGAGCCATCCCTAAATCTTTCCTATCGTGATTATCGACGGAGTCCCAACTCCTTGACGATCTTTCTGTATCTCTCAATGTCGATCTTCTGGAGATAATCCAGAACCTGACGTCTCTTACCTACGAGGCGAAGGAGTGAACGGCGTGTTACAACGTCTTTCTTGTTTGCCTTAACGTGCTGGGTAAGGTGAGCGATACGGTAGGAAAATAAAGCAACTTGACTCTCAGGTGAGCCGGTGTCCTTATTAGACTTCCCGTACTTCGCGAAAATCTCCTGCTTTTTCTCTGGCATTAAATATTCAGCCATAGCAGTTTAATTTTTGTTTTCGAGTTCGCCTGCGGGACTTCTTACTGCCCGTCCGGCGCCCTCCGGTTAAGCGTTTCTGACCACCGCGGTCAAAAATCGGACAAAGATAGCAAATCCCTTTTTATTTAGCAAGTTTTGCGAAAAGTGATTATCTTTGACAAAATCCCCTCGACCGTATGAAAAAAATCAAAATCGCTCTTATTTGGAAAGTGCTGGCAGCCTGTGTGCTGGGCGCTCTTTTGGGACATTGGCTTCCGGTTCCGGTAATCAGAATCTTCACCACATTCAATTACATTTTCTCACAATACATCGGATTTATGATCCCCCTCATTATTGTGGGGCTTGTGACTCCTGCCATCTGCAAGATGGGAGACGGGGCCGGGAAACTGCTGCTCTTTACCATCGCCCTGGCATATTTTTCAAGCGTAGTTGCAGGAATTTTCTCGTATGGCGTGAGCGTCAGCCTGTTCCCCAGCCTTCTGGACGGTATGCAGATGAGCGTGAATAAAACGGGAGACGACACTCTGGCGCCGTTCTTTATCCTGGACATCCCCCCGTTTATGAACGTTACGTCGGCGCTGGTGTTCTCCTTTTTGGCCGGAACCCTGCTCACAACCACGGGGAAGGGGTATTTCAAGAACGTCGCGCTGGATTTCGAGGAGATTGTGACCAAGGCTATCGCCAAGACCCTCATCCCGCTGCTTCCCATCTACATATTCGGCATTTTCCTTAAGATGTCACACTCCGGGGAGATGGTTCCGATTATGAAGGTTTTCGCTACGGTAATAGTTGCAATCTTTGTGATGAGCGCCGTGTGGCTGGTGGTTCTTTTCTGTATCGCGGGGGTTGTATCCCGGAAAAATCCTTTCAAGAGCCTGGTTTCAATGCTGCCGGCTTACCTCACAGGCCTTGGAACGTCGAGCAGCGCGGCCACAATACCGGTTACGCTTGCCTGCGCTCAAAAATGCGGCGCCAGCGAACCGGTAAGCAAATTCACGGTTCCCCTTTGTGCCACCATACATATGCCGGGGTCTATGATTAAGCTTACGGCCTGCGTGATTACCATTATGCTGCTGCAGGGCACTCCATTTACCTTCGGTTTCATTCTCCACTTCATTTTGATGCTTGCAATCATTGCGGTTGCGGCGCCAGGAGTGCCGGGCGGGGTAATTATGGCTTCGCTGGGCATACTGTCGTCGATTCTGGGGTTCGACGCAGACAGCCAGGCTCTGGTAATTACGCTTTACATTGTGATGGACAGCTTCGGAACGGCCTGCAACGTTACCGGTGACGGCGCCATTGCCCTCATAGTCGATAAATTTTCCAAGCTCCTGCAGAGCAGATGACGCCCTGAGGCGAAAGTTGCGCAATACGCGAGTGACTCGCGTGCGTGCAAGATCCGGGGCGGAGGGACGGGTAAGCCGTTTTTGGAAATAATTAGTAGCCAGCGAGTTACAAAAAGGCCTTCCGTCAAACCACGGAAGGGATTTCTGTAATTCGCTGAACACCAAGCACTTCCGAAAACGCCCTTCTGTGTATTGATTAGAATTCAAATGCCAGATACAAACGCGGAACCACTGTGAACGGCAGGGAACTGCTTTCTGTGAAGCGTATGGGAACAGTCATCATACAGGCTCCAAGAGAGAGCGTAAGGCCCTGACCGGACTTTAGCCCCCAGTTCCATCCGATATTCGGTTCCAATTCAAGCGCCTTTATGTTTCCGGTACTCGGATGAACAGAATCCACATAACCTATTTTGATTCCGGCAACAAGAGTGCTCGTTTTCTCGAAACAGTATGCGTGATAGTCGGCATAGAGATGGACGATTGTAGGAAAATCCAATCCGTCCGGAACAAGATAGAATCCGCCGCCGACCCCAAGATAATGCCGCTCATCGAACATAAATCCGTGAGAAGTATCGAGGCCGTTCCAAACTATGAGCATATTGGTATATGATACGCTTCCTTTATAGCCTCGTCCCCGGAAAGAAGGCGTCTGGGAGAAGGCTGCGGCGCTGATTGCAAACGCAAAAACGATAAATGCTATGATTTTTTTCATAAAGTGTCTGCAGATTCTCCGGCATCTTCTCCGGGAAAGACAACTCCCCAGGATGCGCGAAGCATATCCATCAGCCGCATAACGGCAAGTGTCTCGGCGTGAGGTATATAGGGCGACTCTTTGAGGCCGCGCTTCAATGCGTCCTCACAAGCGCGCACCTGATACTCGAATCCGGTAATCTGAGCGGGAGCCGTGAACGTCTCAATCAGTTTGTGGTCGGGATTGTAGAGTCTGGCCTCGAGAGGGTTGTTTATGTTGTCTGTCACGAGATACCCCTTGTCGCCGGATACAATGCCCTGCCTGTCGTTGGCGCACAGAGCGCTGCATTGAAGGTTTGCAATCCTGCCGTCGGAATACCGTAAACTGAACGCATCCTGCATATCCATTCCCGCAGAGTTCAATGCGGCCTGGCCACTTATGGCCTCTATTCCGTCTCCGAACATCATCCTTGCAAAATGGACGGTATAAACGCCTACGTCGAGCAAGGCTCCGCCGCCAAGTTCGCCCTTTACAAGACGCTCCTTATGAGAAATGGGATAGCCCAGCGACGCATACAGCAATTGGGGCCGCCCGATAACTCCGCTGTCAATTATCTCCCTGAGCCTCAGGGAGAAAGGCATATATCTTGTCCAGATGGCCTCGGTAATGAACACATCTTTTTCTTTAGCCAGAGCAAAAATTTCTTCTGTCTGTCGGGCATTGAGCATAAACGACTTCTCGCAGAGGACCGCCTTGCCGTGTTCGATAGCAAGCCTTGCGTGTTCATAATGGAACGAGTGGGGAGTAGCGATGTAAACGAGATCTACGTTTTTATCCTCGACAAGCTCGAGGTATGAACCGTACGCCTTGGCAAAACCGTATCGGGTGGCGAATTCGCTGGCGCGGGAGAGGTCGCGGGCTGCCGCCGCATATCGCATCTCCGGCATATCGGCGAGCGTCGACGCCATCTTTTCGGCAATGTGGCCGCATCCCAGTATCCCTATTCTCATATTTGTGAATTTATATTGTTAAGAAGAGAAAATCCAACTGCTAAGGTAAAAATAATTCGCTGATTATCCCAGAGCGTCCTCAGGTCGACGGTATCCAAAAAAAAGAAATAAAGAATTCCGCTAAAAAAAAGAAAGATAGTTTTTTGTATGTCGTGCAGATGGGTTTGTTATATTTTTGCATCGGCAGTGTATCGGCATTTAACAATCGTTGGATATGAATGAGGCGTTTAGAAATGACAGGGCAAACGAATTGTATCACATATGTCAGATTTCCGCAGACAAGGGCGTGATATTCTATACAGTGTGGGATTATATCGTATTTTTCTGTCTTTTGTGCACCAATGTGAGAAGGTACAAAGTCACACTGGTCGCAGTAACTCTGATGTTGAACCATATTCACGTGGCTTTTTCCGGAAATCCTAGCGAAATAACAAACTGTATGCGCACAACACTGTCTTCTTTTAGTTTGGAATATAACAGCAGAGGCGGGACCCGCATACTTCACTTCAAAAAAGGCCTGAATAAAAGTCAGAAATCATCCGGCAAAAAAATTCGGAGTTGCCTGGTGTACATCCTCAACAATCCGGTCGAAAAAAATGCGTGCAACAAAGCTTTTGAATACCGGTGGAATTTTCTTCAATATCATTCCAATTCTCACCCGTTCTCGGAGGAGATAATATTGCGAAGATGCTCTGCCGATTTCAGGCGGGTCCGCTCTCTTGTTATTGCGGCAAGAAACTCCGGACGCTCTATCCGGTATAGCTTTCTGGAAACGTGGATGAAAAAATTACCGGTATCGGAACGATTGCAGATGTGTGATTTCATCATTTCCTCATATAACGCAATCGACTACAAATCAATGGTATCACGATTCGGAAGTCTCGAATCTCTCAGCATTGCATTGGAATCTACCACCGGATCGGATTATGAAATCAGAGAAGATCTGAGCAAGGAAAACTACGGGCATTACACGACATTGTTTAATGTCTCAAGGAAGATGGGCCTGTTCGGGACATCAGGTGAATTGCGGTTTAATGAAAACGTCGCGCATAAACTTGCGAACCAACTCTTGAAGATATCCGACGCTACATCTTACGAAATATCCAGGTATTTGCATTTCCCGACACCCCGCCGCACAACCCCGCCCCTTTGCACCGCCTACGATACACACGGCATATTTTGAGCGTTTTCAGAAGTACTTGGTGTTCAGCGGATTACAGAAATCCCTTCCGTGGTTTGACGGAAGGCCTTTTCGGAACTCACTGATACTTAGAGGTTTCTGAGAACGGGCAAAAAAAGTGTAGGCGTTGAGCGGTCAGAACAGGTTAGTGCAGTAAGTTGCGCAATACGCGAGTGACTCGCGTAATGCGCAACTTACTGCCGGCGGGCTAGGGCGAGGAGGTCGGCGAAGGAGGAGATGTCGCGGCAAATGAGCGAGGGCTGCTTCGGGGCGGCCTTCGCAACTTCAAGCGTGGTTTCGCCGCTGAGGACCAGCACTCCGAAGGCTCCGGCACGGTGGGCCATCTCTATGTCAGTGTAAATGCGGTCCCCAACCATAGCTATCTGAGCGGCCTCCAGGCCAAGACGCCCCTGAATCCCGGCGAGCATATTGGGGTCGGGCTTGCCCAGGGTAACGTCGGGCTGACGGCCGGTGGCGTGCTCGATGCATTTGCAGATGCTGCCGCAGTCTACCAGAACGGTGGGCTGGTCGGTAGGGCATACGCGGTCGGGGTTGGTGGCCAGATAGGGCAGGCCCTGCGAAACCCACCAGGCTGCCCGGCACAGACGGGAGTAGGTCAGGGTCATATCGAACGAAGCTATGACAATGTCGGGACGGTCGCCGGCGCTGTCGGAGGTAAGTTCAAATCCCGCCTCCCGTAGCATTGCGCTCATCGACGGAGTTCCAAGCACGAAAAGTTTCCGGGCCGAGGGGTAATGCGCGCGGATGTAGTCTATCATTGCGATGACGGTGGTGTACATCTGCTCCGGCGAAGCATCTATCCCCATCCGCTTTAGCTTGGAAAGATAGTCGCTCAGCGATTTGGTGGGGTTGTTGGTGAGGAACGAATAACCGATTCCCATCGCCCTGAGGCGGGAAAGAAATTCGAGGGTAAAGGGGAAGATGGTGTCGGACAGGTAGATGGTTCCGTCCATATCCAGCGCTACGTGCTTGATGGAAAGCAGTTTATTCTTCAGTTCTTCTGTCATTGTTTTTTATACTGGAGTGAAGAGGTGCTGATTACCTCGGTAATGCAGTTGAGCAGAAAGCCGCTCTTGCCGAGAAGTTGCGCGGACGCGAGTGACTCGCGTGTGTGCAAGTCAGAGGCCGAAGGTTTGGTAGATGGTGCGGCGAAGGTCGCCGGAGGGGGTGTCGCCCTCGTAGCACCAGAACATTGCGCCCAAAAAGCCTTGTTGAATGGCATATTCCGATTTGAGGCGAATGGACGTGGTGTCTTCGTAGGCCATTACCAGAACCCCCGTGGAATCCAGAATGCAGGGATTGCCTCCGGCTACGGTGTCACGATAAAAACTGTAGCCCTGAGGAAGGCTGTCGAGGGGCATATCGGGGTTCCAGCGACGGCGGAATCCGCGGGCCCCGCGGGCGCCGAACGACATTCCCATCACAATCTTGGAGGCTGGGATTCCCGCATCCATATGCATCTGCAGGCCCTCGTCGGCACCGATGCCAAGGGTATAGGCCGAACGGTGCAGCGGAGAATTGTGAGTATGCTCATCGCCCATATCGTAGGTCATTACGTTGGTGTAATCGACGTAAGGCTCCACCGCGGCGAAGTCTATGTAGCGGGCCGATGCCACGGTGGCCTGGCTCAGAATCTTGTCGGGGCCGAGGGCGGAGCGGATGTCCCGCATCATAAGAGTGTAGTTGCGGGTGTCGTCGGGCGAGGATGAAATCTTTGCCACGGAAGTTCCGGGATACTCCCAGTCGATGTCGATGCCGTCGAGCCGGTAGCGGCGAACCACCCTCCTGCAATCCCGGGCAAACCTGGAGCGAAGAACCGAGTCGGCGGCCATCTCGCTGAACCGCCCGCTGCCCCATCCGCCTATACTCAGAATAACCTTGAGCTGCGGATTCTGCTTTTTGAGACGCACGATGCGGCGCAACTTGCGGGGATTGTCGATGGTGACTCCGTTGAAGCGCTTGTTGACGTGGCCGAACGAGTAATTGATACAGGTAAGATTCGTAGCCTGGGGCATACTGTCGTTCCAGGAGGTAACATAAGCGATTACCACCGATGCAAGGATTGCGAAAAGATATTTCATAAAGCTCTACAGGTTCGTAGGCCCGCAAGGGCCTGAATATTAAAGGTTTCACTTGCGTCCGGCAGCGGTCAGCATATCGGAAATCAGGGCGTTGAGTTTCTTCTGCTCTGAGAGTTTTTCCAAATTGAAGTGAACGCGGTAGCGCCAGTGGTGGTTGGAATCGGCGGGCTCGTTGATTCGCTCGGCGGCGAAGTTCTTGAGCCTTAGCTTCCCGTCCAGCGCAAGGTAGTCCTGCAGGGGGAAGACGGCAAGCATACAGTCGGTATTCAGATGCCACTCAAGGCTGCGCCGAACCTCTTCTACGGGCATATCGGCTCCGTCGTGAGACTCGGCATACTGCATACGCAGGGTTGCGCTGTCGTGAGAAGACGTGGCGCAAACCGACAACGAAGGCCAGGGCCGTCCTTTATCCATCATAGCCATTTCGAGCGAAAGAATGCCGAAGTCACGCATTACCCCGGGAACGCAGTCGGGAACCATTCCAAGGTCTTCGCCACAAGCAAGCATTCCGCTTGCAGAAAGCAGTTCGGGGAGTTTCCGAAGGGCGCTGCGACGCCAGAACTCGTTGTTGCGGCGGTAGAAAAAGTCGTTGTAGAGAGCATCGAAGCGTTCTTTCTGCCACCACTCCAGTTTGGAGGTGTCGGGTTTTATGCGGGGTTGCCAATAGCCTTCGCGACGGGGGTCGGGAAGGAAGAGACCTTCGAACGGAAGGTACATCGAACTTATCTCCGCACCGGAATAGGAAACTGCAGGATTGAAGTGTCCGTCCAGGCCCTTCCCGCTCTCCAAGGGAATTTCCCATATTCGAAAGAAGCCCAGGATGTGGTCGATGCGGTAGGCGTCGAAATAGCGGGACATATGACGCAGGCGGGCTTTCCACCAGGCATAGTCGTCGAGTGACATTTCGTCCCAGTTGTAGGTAGGGAAGCCCCAGCACTGCCCATCGTCGCTGAAAATGTCGGGCGGAGCACCGGCGCTGGAATCGAGGTTGAACAGCTGGGGATGCCAGTAGGCGTCGGCACTGTCGGAGCTTACGCCAATAGGAAGGTCGCCCTTGAAATAGACTCCTTTGCCCCGGGCATACTTCACTACTTCCAGGAACTGGGTGTCGAGATGCCATTGAACCCACTGCCAGAATTCGGGAGTATCACCGTCCCTTCGGGCGCAGAACTGCGAGTATTCGAAGAGCCAGAGGTCGGCGTTCTCCTTGAGGAAGCGCTTGAAGGAAGGGGTGGACATATCGGCCTGCCCTCGAGAGGCGAAAGCCTGCCTGAGCAGGGCCATCTTCGCTTTGTACACTGCAGGGAAGTCGAGTTCCTTGCGGGAGTTGAGTTTATTCTGCGCAGCGAGGAAGGCTTCATCGGGTTCAACCCCAGCGGCCTGCAGATTTATATAAAGGGGATGGAGCGCGAAGCCCGAAACGGGACTGTAGGGATAGGAATCCTTCCAGGTTCCCTTGCGGATGGTATCGGTTACCGGAAGGAGCTGGATTATCTTGAGCCCGGTAAGGGCGGCCCAATCAACTACGGGCTTAAGGTCGAGAAACTCCCCTATTCCGAAGTCTGAGGCGGTTCTGAGGGAGAAGACAGGAACCACAACCCCGGCGGCCCGGAAACCCGGCCGGTCGAACTGAGGAACCTGATGCTCACGCGGGAAGGGGCACCCCGGGATGGGGCAGTCGATCCAACTGTCCCGAATCTCGGCAACCTTTGTTCCGGGGGCAACCGATGCGCTGTGATTGCGCCATTCCAGGCGGGCTATGAGCCCATCGCGCATAAGAGCGTACCCATAACTTTTCAGTTCAGAGGCAGGCACGTCGAGATTGGCCCGCCATACGTTTCCTTCGCTCCACTCCATAGGGTACTTGCGGCCGGCTATGGAAATGGATATCCCTTCTCCCCAAACGGTATTGTAGTGAATCGAGAATTTAACTTTCATATTTTCCTAAATGATACGGCGACCCCTCCGCCCGGCGCCATTGCCAAATGCAGGGTATCGCTTGAACTGACTGTATTTTTAGTGATTGTGTAAGCTTTTGGATTGGTGAGGTAGTGGGCATCGGGAGAGTCGGCATATATAAGCGCCTCGTAGGTGCCGGAACCCAGAAAATCGAGCCTGATGGAGAACTCGCGGGCCTGCTCGTCGGTTATGCCTCCGAGGAACCAGGTGTCGCGGCCGGCACTGAAGCTGCGCGCACTGCCCGAAAGGGTTTCCTGCCGCGGCTGACGGGCTACGATAAGGTAGTCTCCCGGCTCGGCGGCGAGATAAACGCTACGGTTCCAGTCGGCGGCCACATCCTTTATGAACTGGAAGGCGTCCATATAGGGAGCGTAGTGCTCGGGAGTGTCGGCAGCCATCTGCAACGGAGAGTACATTGTAACGTAGAGGGCCAGCTGATTGGCTATGGTGGCGTTGACGTGAGAATCGTTGCTGCACCACTCCTTGAGGTTCTGCTCAAAGATTCCGGGCGTGAAGTCCATAGGCCCGCCGTTAAGACGGGTGAACGGCAGTATTGTCACGTGCTCGGGGGCGGTTCCACCGAATGCCTGATACTCGGTTCCGCGGGCAGATTCGTTGCCTATGAGATTGGGATAAGTGCGGCAAAGCCCCGTAGGACGGACAGCCTCGTGGGCATTCACCATAATGTGATGCTTCGCGGCCTGCTTCACTGCGTACAGGTAATGGTTCACCATCCACTGACCGTAGTGGTATTCTCCGACAGGCAGGATGTCTCCAACATAGCCCGATTTTACGGCGTCGTAGCCGTAGCGGTTCATAAGGCTGTAGGCCTGTTCCATATGGCGCTCGTAATTGCGGACGCTGGAAGAGGTCTCGTGGTGCATTACAAGCCGTATCCCTTTGGAATGGGCATAGGCGTTGAGAGCTTCGATATCGAAGTCGGGGTAAGGGGTCACAAAATCGAAGACATAGTCTTTGTTGCAGTTGGCCCATTCTTCCCAACCTATGTTCCAGCCCTCAACCAGAAGGGCGTCGAAGCCGTTCTCGGCCGCAAAATCTATGTATTTCCTTACATTGTCATTGTTTGCGCTGTGACGTCCGTTAGGTGTGGCCGCAGCGTAGTCGAATGAATCCAGCTTGACAGACGATGCCGAGGTATAATCCCAGCTGCCGGCACCGGCTATCATCTCCCACCATACCCCCATATATTTGACCGGATGAATCCAGCTTACGTCTTCCAGAGCGCAGGGTTCGTTTAGATTGAGGATAAGCCTGGAGGCAAGCTGCCTTTCGGCCGAAGATGCAACCTGAACCGTACGCCAGGGCGTGTTGCAGGGGGTTTCGAGACGTCCCTTCCAGCCTTGGGCGTCGGGAGTGAGGAAAGAGCGGATGCGCTTGCCTTCGACGAGCAGGTGCATACAGGGGTAATCGACCAGAGCGGCCTCGTGAATGTTCACGTAGAGACCTTCGGGCGTTTTCATCTGCAGACTTGTCTGCACTCCTGAAGTGCTGAAGAGAGTTGTGCTGGAGTTACCTTTATTGGTCCTGCTCCTGAACACCGACGGGATTTCGGAAAGGCGGGTGGCCGCATACTCGTATTCCTGGGAATCGAAGTCTCCCGGAATCCACCAGGCAGTGTTGTCGGCGGCACAGTTGAATTCGGTAAGTTCCTCTTTTACAACGAAATGCACCATCGACTCCTGAGCGGGGAACTCATAGCGGAAACCAAGTCCGTCGTCGAAAAGGCGGAACCTTATGTTCATAAGCTTTCCCGTTTGGGTGTGCCTCAGACTAATGAGTTTCTCGTTGTAGTTGTTCCTGATTTGAGATTCCTCACCCCAGACGGGAGACCAGGTCTCGTCGAAAGAACTCCCGGTCACGTCCAGAACTTCGAATCCGCTGTTGAACATATAGGGAGGCACTTCGTCGGGTTTTTCTATCTCGCTGCCGCGATACTCCAGCCCGGTATATTTTACAGTGCCGCGAAGTTCGAAGCCAAGGCGGGAGTGTTCCAGTACGGGGGTATTGCAATAGGCGAGACTGTACGAAGGCGCCCCGTCCCCATCCAGGAAGAATTCCATCGTGAGATTCCCGTCGGGAGACACGAGGGTGGTGTATGTACTTATTTCTTTATTGGCGCTGCACGCTGCCAGAAGGCACGAAATGCAGAACAATAGCGCTCTTTTCATTGATAGTCAGGTTTTTGGTGTTAACGTTGGAGCCAGTTACAACATTGTGCCACTGCCCACAGGGCAAAGTTACTGTAAATTCCTGATACTTTTCCCAGGGAATCTGCACAGTATGCGGATTATTGTTGACGAAAACGAATACAACGTCGTTCTCGGTATAGCGGAAATATGCATAAGTGTTGTCCCTTTCGAGGAAATGAAGTGTTTTTCCGCTGCGGAGCGCGTCCGAACTCTTTCTGAAGTTGAACAGCGTGCAGAAGTAGCGGTGCAGGTCGCGGCGGGGGGCATCTTCAAGCCAGCTGTCGTCGAAGTTCACGCGCAGGCCGCCGTGTCCCTGGCTGCGGTCGGCAGAGCGCACGGCCAGCTCGTCCCCCGCGAAAATCTGTGGATATCCGCGAAGCGTAGCCATAAGGGTCATTATTATCTTAAGGCGGGGGATGTCGCCGTCCACAATGTCAGCAATACGGTCGGTATCGTGATTGCCGGGGAAAATCATCATATTGGAGACATCTGTGTAGTACTGGTCATCGGCCATACGGTCGTAAACCTTGACCATACCTTCGTCCCAGTTCACCTTGTCCTGATTGATTCCGCGGCAGATGGCTCCATAGAGGGGAAAATCCATAATGGAAGGCAGATTGGAGTCGAAACCGTCCCTGTTGGGATTGTCGTCCTGCCAGTAGGCGGTTTGAGGAACATTCTCGCTCCATACTTCGCCTACAATGTTGATGTTAGGATATTCTTCCCTTACCGAAGCGCACCACTGCGACATAGGCAGTTTCTCGTTATACGGATAGGTATCGACCCTGAAACCGTCCAGGTCGGCGTATTCAATCCACCATACGGCCCACTGCTTGAAATACTGCAGGACATAGGGGTTGTCGAGATTCATATCGGGCATAGAAGTGTCGAACCATCCGCCCTCGAAATTCTCTTTGTCGAGGGAAGCGCAGTACGGGTCATTCTGGCAGGAGAACGCGCAGTTGCTGTGAGTGTATTCGGGCCAGACATTCACCCAGTCGGCGAACGGAAGGTCTTTCATCCACCAGTGGGCCGCGCCGCAATGGTTGGTTACAATGTCCATTATGAACTTTATGCCGTGCCTGTGGGCTTCCCGGACCATCTGCCTGTAAGATTCGTTGCTGCCGAAGCGGGGATCGATTCTGTAGTAGTCGGCGCAGGCGTAGCCGTGGTAGGATGCGGTCGGTTCGTTGTCGAACAACAGCGGGGTACACCAGATTGCGGTCATACCAAGGTCTGCAATATAGCCCAGATGATTCACTATTCCCTGTATGTCTCCGCCGTGACGGCCGAAGAAAGCGTTGTAACCGGCTTTCTCCAGTGCCCCGGGAGCATTGTCATTCGTTGGGTCGCCGTTGGAGAAACGGTCGGGCATAATGAGATAGATTGCATCGGAGGTTCCGAAACTTTCCCTGGAAGCGGAACCGTCGCGACGTTCAAGGAATCGGTAGGGAACCGTGAAAGAGCCGTCGGGACCGTTGAATTCGAGTTCGTAGGTACCGGTAGCGGCGGTGGATGAGATCTGCACGTCGGCAAACAGAGCATTCGGGCTGTCGGCCTTATGTACGGCGGAAATCCTTATTCCGGGGGCATCCCTGAATTGAACGGTGTACTCCCCTATTCCGGGGCCCTGGAGCATAAGCTGGAGCGGAGTTTTCATTCCCACCCACCAGCAAGGGGGTTCGATATGGGCGAGGCGGTCGCTCGAAGTTGTTATTTCGTAACCCCAGGGAGCGGAGAGCTGAACCTTTACGGTTACGGTGTCGGATTCGCACCAACGCCTGAATTGAAGTGTGTTGTGCGCGGTGGAAAGAATTTCATATTGGCTGCGGGCTCCTGCCTGGAGAGCCTTGTGGGCGTGATACAGGTCGTTAAGTGACTTGTAGAAGTCGTTGGTGGAATTCCAGAAGCCACAGAGGACGGTGTCTTTTTCGAAGAACTGCAGGCGCTTGCGCATTCCTCCCAGCTGCCCCGTGTACATAAGCGGCTGAGAACCGGGCAGAGTCCAGCAAAGTACGGCAGCGGCCTTCCAGGCATCTCCCAACCTTTCATATTCGGTCCCGGCCCAGGAATTCTCGTCGTGATTCGTTATGAAGGTAAGACGGTAGGCGTCAGCTCCGTACGTTTCCGCGTTACGGTCTATGTAGGAGGCCAGAGTGTCGGCACTGAGGGTGCCCTCGTCCAGGGTGTTGAGCCTATGATGCAGTTCCCAGGAATAGGTTGCATCGAATCCCGCGGTGTGCAACTGAGGTTTTTCCCCTTCGGCCAGCCAGTATTTCCCGGGATACTCCTTTCTGAGGATGCTTATCTGTTCCTGCCAGTAGTCCACCGGCATTTCTCCCGCAACGTCGCAGCGGAAGCCGTCGACCCCTCGGTCGAGCCAGAATCGCAGGCAGTCGCGCATTGCGGCCCTCATCTCTTTGTTCGAAAGGTCGAGAGGAGCTATGTCGGTCCAGTCGTGCTGCACTACAAACGAACCGTCGGGGTTGCGAAGGAACCACTGGGGATGTTCCACCGCCCATTTTGAATCGGGAGAGGTATGGTTTGCCACCCAGTCGAGAATAACCTTGAGCCCCAGACTGTGGGCCCGGGCGAGGAAGTTGTCGAAGTCTTCGATTGTTCCGAATTCGGGATTCACGGCTTTGTAGTCCCTTACCGAATAGTAAGAGCCAAGGGTTCCCTTCCTTTCGAGCACTCCGATGGGGTGAAGGGGCATTACCCACACAATGTCCACGCCGTTTTCCCTAAGCAGCGGAAGAAGCTCCGCCGCCGCTGCAAAAGTCCCTTCCGGGGTAATCTGCCGGACATTCATTTCATAAACCGTGGTCCCTTTCGTCCATTGAGGATGAACTCCTTCCTCTTTTCCCGCGAAGTTGCTGCAGGCAACCGAGGCAAGCAGCGCAAACAGGAGCAATGCGTAACGTGGTTTCATAAGCAGTTATTCAGTTTCAATGTTTTCTTTCCGAGAGAGGGGGAACTCACTTCGACGGTTATCTCCCCCGCTTTTGGCGAGCCTTCCACTATTAGTCCCAGCGACCCGTTGAAAAGGTGCATCCCGGGGTTGAGGAAGCTCTCAAGGCAGGTAGGGTCTCCGTTGGCAACGGCCCTGAAGGCTCCTGCCCCGCTCACTTTTATCTTGATGTAATTGCTGGCAGACGGTACCGGTTCCCCCTTGGAATCCACCGCGGTCACGGTAATGAACGAGAGGTCGCCACGGCCTGCCAGGGTACACCGGTCGGCCTTTAATTCAAGGCTTTTCGGGCGCCCGGCAGTACGCACGGTGCGCTCCATCGCTGCGGTTCCATCGGCATCGTAAGCCACGACCCTGATTTGCCCCGGTTCATAGCTCACATCTTCCCACATAAGCCGGAAACGTTCTGTAACTGAGCCGTTTGCATTGCGGGTTCTGATACCCCGGCTCACTCCGTTCACAAACAGTTCCGCGCTGGGATAAGAAGTGTAAACATATATCGGGGTAAGCTCACCTTCCCTTCCGGGCCAGGTCCAGTGAGGAAGCAGGTGCAGGGTGGGTTCTTCGGTATTCCAGATACTGCGGTAGAGCCAATAACGGTCCTTGGGGATATTCGCCAGGTCTATGATCCCGAACATAGACGAGTGATTGGGCCAGGCATCGGTGTCGTAAGGGGCCGGTTCGCCGAGATAGTCGAACCCTGTCCACACAAACTGTCCCAGAAGCCAGGGGTAGTCCTCGTCGGCCGCGAAGTCCTCGTCGGGTATATTGCTCCATGTGCAATAGTCCAAATCGTAGGAACTGCACTGATGGTCAAAGCTGCATTCGCTCATTGCCTTGCGCACGGGAAAATGATACACGCCGCGCGACGATACCGTGGATGCGGTTTCGGTACCAAGCAGAAACCCTTGGGGCAGAAGAGGATACAGTTGAGTGTAGCGGTCGGGCTTGTAATTGAAGCCGGGAATGTCTATGGCAGCGCACATTCCGTATCTGAGGCCGCCGTCGGGCTGGTCCATTCCTGTGGTAACCGGTCTTGTGGGGTCTTCCCTGTGGCAGATGTCCTGAAGGAGGCGGCATACCTCAACGCCGGCGGAATCCCATTGGGACGGAACCTCGTTGCCTATGCTCCACATAACTACAGAGGGGTTGTTGCGGAAATGGCGGACCATATTCACGAGATCTTTCTGAGCCCACTCGTCGAAGAACAGATGATATCCGTTTTCGCACTTTGCCTTGTCCCACTCGTCGAACGACTCCACCATAAGCATCAGCCCCATCTCGTCGCACAGTTCCACAAGGGTTTGCGAGGGCATATTGTGAGACGTTCTTATGGCATTGCAGCCCATATCCTTGAGCAGCGAAAGCCGGTATCTTATGGCCGAGCGGTTTACTGCCGTGCCCAGGGCTCCAAGGTCGTGATGGTTGCACACCCCTTTGAACATTGTGCGGATGCCGTTAAGGAAGAATCCTTTCCCGGGCCTGAATTCCAGGCTGCGTATTCCGAACCGGGTGATGCAACTGTCCCGGAGTTCGGTTCCCGGAGTGAGACTTATGCGGTTCCGCCACTTGGCTACGTTCCATTCGGTTTCCAGGACGGCTCCTGTGCTGACAAAGGTAACGGCGGTATAGAGGTTCGGGCTGTGGGGGGACCACAGACGAGGATTCTCAATCTCAAGGTGCTGTACCAGAGGCTCTTTCCCATAAACCCTGCGGGAGTCCAGGGTACGGGCCACTTCCCTGCCATCGCTGTCTCTTACTATTGTTTCAAGGGTTATGATTTGCCCGTCATCGACACCTTCTACGCAGGTCTGCACTTTCACCGAGGCATTTTCTTCACTGGCAAAAGGGGTTGTGATGAAAGTCCCCCATACGGGCACGTGCACGGAGGGTTTGTCGATGAGAGTGACATCCCGAAACAACCCGGCGCCGGGATACCAGCGGGAGGAGCCGGGCACATTCTCAAGGAGCACGGTTATGGTGTTGTCGCCCGGAACGGCGTAGGGAGTGATATCCACCGTGAATGCATTATAGCCGTAAGGCCAGTACCCGGCCTTCTGACCGTTCACAAGTACCTGAGCGCGGCTCATAGCTCCGTCGAAAAGCAGAGTGAGACTCCTTCCCTGCACCTGCGGGATATTGACGACGGTACGGTAGCAGCCCTTCCCTATCCAGGGCAGGCCGCCGCTCCGGGCCGTATGCTCGCTGGCAACGGTTTCGCCGTTCTGCACTATTGCCGTATGCTGCAAATCTATGGAGCGGTCGAAGGGGCCTTCAATTGCCCAGTCGTGAGGCACGTCGACATCTTCCCACCCTTGGGTGGAATTGTAATCGTGGTCGGGCCTGAACTGCCAGGAAGGCAGGAGAAAGGCCGTAAGCAGGCAAAAAAGAAGAGACTTCATAGGTACTAATTTTTGAATGGGTCGAGAGCTATGGTGGGACGGCCGTTGGAGAATGCGCCGTATTCATAGGCGTTGCGCGATTTCTCGGATTCGGGCTCCCACAGGAAGATGCCCTTGAACCAGGGGTAGGATTTTGTGTTGTCCAGCAGATACTGCAGGCAGTCCTTGGATTGCGAAGGCAGGCTGGCGGGCATTCCGAATTCGGTCAGCATAACTTCCTTCCCATAGGTATCGTAAAGCATAGCAAAATTCTCAACCGCTCTGGAGGTTCGGGCCTTCCAGTCGGGATAGGCTCCGCCGGTCCAATAAGAGGGATAAAGTGAAAGACCTGCCATATCGTAGGATACGCCGCTGGACTTCATAAGGTCGAAGAACCATTTGAGGGTGTCGGTATCCCAGGCATTGCTTATATGCAGGATAACTTTTGCAGCGGGATAGACCTGCCTTACCGCCCCCGCTCCAGAATTGAAGTACTTGGCGAAGTTGGCGGCATCGGAGCCCTTCACCCGTCCGCTTTCCCAGAGCATTCCGTTTTCGACCTCGTTGCCAACCTGTACCCATTCCACGTCTATCCCATTATCTTTCAGATATTTAAGAGTAGATGCGGTATGCTGTGCAACCAAGAGCGCCATTTCGTCGGGGGTCTTGCCTGCCCAGGCCGCAGGGACGTTCTGTTTGCCGGGGTCCGCCCACCAGTCACTGTAGTGAAAATCTATCATTATCTTCATTCCAAGGGCCCGGGCTCTCTTTGCCTTGACAAGGACATCTTCCTTGCCGCACCAGAGGTCGGCGGGATTCACCCACACACGGTAGCGGACTGCGTTGAAACCTATGCTGTGAAGCAGAGCCGTGCATTCCATCTCCTTCATTTCGGAATTGAAGAATTTATAATCCTTCGACTCCATTTCGGTTATCCAGGAGATGTCGGCGCCTTTGGCAAAAAACGGTTGAGCGGGTTCGTCCTTGCCGGACGGGGACTGTTTTGACTGCGGAGTGCAGCCCGTCAGCGAGAGAACAAGCACCGCAATCATTGTTGCGAGAGATTTTTTCATAATAGGAAGATGGCTGAAGAGTAGGCTCCCAAGGTTATTTTCCCGTCGGAAATCTTGACGCTGCCGCTCTGGCCTATCATATTGGAGAGGTTCTCCGACAGTGCAACGGAAGCTGTGTTGGCGCCGAAATTATGGATTACAAAAACCTTCTGTGTGAGGATTGTGCGATACCAGGCAGCGACGGCGGAATTTGAAGACACTGCGTAGGGAACTATGTCGCCCTCGCCCAAGGCTTTGTATTTCTTTCTCAAACCGCCCAGAGTGCGATATACGTTAAGTATGGAGGCATTGTCCTGAAGCTGTTTCTCTACCGAGATTGCGGGCGTGAGCATTGAAGCGTCAATGGAGCCCTCCAATTTCTTACTTGCAAGGCAGCTGCCGTCGGCATTCCACATTACGGGAGTGCGCACATACATATCGCCGCCGGCCTTGGTGCCCCAGTAGCCCAGTTCCTCGCCCTGGTAGATGTAGGGGCTGCCGCCGCAGGTGAGAAGTACCGCCGCGGCAAGTTTCATTTTGTCGGGATTGCGGCCAAGAGTGCTGCCGGCACGGTCCTCGTCGTGGTTGGTAAGTTTTGTGGCGGCAATGGGGTTGGTCCGGTAAGTCTTGTAAGAGTCGTGGCAGTCGCGGATTGTGGCGGCGAAATTGCGGCCGGTGGAAGAGTTGATGGCCTCGCTGAGCCGCCACCAGAACGCAAATTCGAACAGGGCGGGGATTCCTCTATAATAAGGTGCGACTTCGTTCGCCTCGGAGAACTGCTCTCCCACCATATAGAAATCGTCGGCGTGGCCGCAGGCCTTGTAGGTGGCATTGCAGTGGTCGTAGAACTTCTTCAGGAACGTGGGGTTCTCGTCGGAATTGGCGTTGTGGTAAATATGCTTGACTGCATCGAGACGGAATCCGTCTACTCCCATCGTTATCCATTTGTCGGCTATCAGGGTCAATTCCTTGAAGGCGGCGGAATTCTCGCAGGATGACGCGGCGCCGTAGTTTATATCCGGCATATAGGACCCGAATACCGACAGGTAATATTCCTGAGTCATCCCGGGAAGAAGGATATCTGCGGGGTCGAAGGAGGAACTGCTGGGATAAAGGGTCACGGGGTTGCCGTAGGAAAGGAGGTTTGAGCCGGTTTTTCCGCCGTATTTGGTGCCTGTGGGCCAGCTGTCATCCCGGGAGGTCCTTACAAGAACTCCCCAGTCGGACTGCAGTTCGAGGCTCAGGGACAGGGTCGCGGACCCATCGGAATAGAATTCGGCCATCTTCCCGTCGGAATAGTAAAGCCAGATACCGGTATTGCGCTTACCGTTGTTGATTATCTCCGACACCTGCTCGGCCTTTATCCAGGACGGTTTCCCGGAGGAAAGTCCCAGAGTGAATTTAATTTTTCCTCCCTGAGCTGCTCCGGTAGCCACACGGGACCATTCCCCGGAATTGTAGGAAGATGAAGACATCATAGGGAACCGGCCAGCCTTGACGTCGGCCTGGGGGTCGGGGGATATCATATAGTAGTCGCGGTATGGTGAATCCGCGCTTGAAGTCGCATCCAGGAACCACGGGTGATTCTTTGAGGTGTGGTTCAGCACATAATCGATATATATTTTCATCCCTTTGGAGTGTGCCGCGTTCAGAAGGGACTGGAAGTCGGACATTGTCCCATATTCCGGGTTCACGAGGGCGTAGTCTTCTACGTCGTATCCGTGATATGAAGTGGCTGGATGGACGGGAGACAGCCAGAGCGCCTCCACCCCCATCGCCGCAAGGTAGTCGAGCTTGGATTCTATGCCCTTGAAGTCGCCGATTCCGTCGCCGTTGCTGTCGGCGAAACTGTAAACCAGCAGCTGGTATGAAATATTCGAGACTCCGCTCTCCACGGGAACGGGTTCCGGGCCCGGCTCAGGGGTGCCGTTGTCTTTGCTGCAGGAAAACAGCAGCAGAGAGATAAGAAGAAAGGCATAGATTTTTTTCATAGCGCAAAATATAAAAAAGTTGCGCGGACGCGAGTGACTCGCGTGCGCGCAACTTTCATAAAAAATTACTCTACAGGAATAACAATCACGACATCCTTTACGGAGTCGAAGGCTATCATATAGAGTCCGTCGGCGGGAACGGTAAAGTTCTTGCCGTTGTTGACAACGGGAATTTCGGTACCAAGGGCAACCTCAGCAGGCTCTGCATCGCCGGCATCGCCGCGATTGATTCCCCAATCCCTGTCTTTGCGGAGTTTGAATCCTTCACCTGCCTTGAGAGATATGGGGGTAAGGAGAGCGTAAATACCCTGTTCCTGCTCGAACATTACGACATCGCCGGCCCATCCGTTGAAGTCGCCGATCAAGCCCCAGTCGGCACGACCGACAGCGATTTCCTCGGATTCGGGATTGTATGCGGCAAAGTAGTAGCCTGCCTGACCTATCTTGATGTTGTCGCCACCGTCCACTGCAGGGAAAGGAGTACAGAAGTCGGCGAACACACCACCTCTGTTGATGTCCCATCCGGCATTGTAGCGGAACTTGAACTCTGAAGTCTCTTCGAGATAGAAAGGATAGCTTATCCAGGCCGTTGTCTCCGGATCCACTCCAAGAGGCAATACGGGATAGTCGGTGTCCCAGTTGGCCCCGTTGAGGGTTCCGATGAGAGACCAGCCCTGGAGGTAGATGCATTCCATATTCGCGTCATAAACCACAACATAGGTGCCTTCTTCAACCGTAATATTCGGTCCTTCCTGAATTGCCGTCTGTGCCGCTCCGCCGAGGGTGAGAGGAGCACAGCCGCGGTTTACGGCCCAGTCGTGGTTGAAACGGAGCTTGAACTCGCCGCCCATTGCAGTGGCGGGGCTTACCCATACTCCGGGAATAATCTCTGTCATAAAGATATCGTTGTTCCAGTCTCCGCCAACGCCAATAAGGCTCCAGGTGTTGTCCGGCATAGCCTTGGTTACGGTCATAGTCTCATTGGCACTGTCGTAGGAAACGATATACTTCCCGTCTGAGGGAACGGTGAGGTTCTTTCCGTTGTTGACAACGGCGAAAGGCTCGCCGGGAGTAATTTCGAACGGCTCAGCGTCGCCGGTAGAACCGCGGTTGACATCCCAACCGCTGTTCTGGCGAATCTTGAAGCCCTCTCCGGCCTTGAGTTCAATGGCCTCGCTGGTCCAGATTCCGTCAGACTCGGTCATAAAGGAGTCACCGCCCCAACTGTTGAAGTCGCCTATCACGCCCCATACGGTACCGTCGCTGACGGTCATTGTCTCTGCATTGCTGTCGTAAACAATCTTATAGAATCCGTCGGCGGGAACGGTAAGGTTCTTTCCGTTATTGATAACTGCGAAGGCTTCGCCCGGAGTGATTACGAACGGCTCAACATCTCCTGCTGCACCGCGGTTCTCATCCCAGCCTGCATCCTTGCGAATCTTGAAGCCTTGTCCGGCAGCGATAGTGGCATAACCTGTCCATACACCGCCATCGTTCTTCATCTCTACGTCACCGGCCCATTCGTTGAAGTCGCCGATGATACCCCAACCCTCATAAGCGGGAGGTTCGGGAGCGGGTCCGGGTTCTGCCCCGGGTTCTTCCTTACCGTACATTCCGGCATTGAGTTCGGCTTTAACGGAAGGACTGCTCAGATAGAAGTAGATACGGTAGTTGCCTGCCTCTACGGGGATATTGTCTCCACCCTTTGAGAGGTTGTCGAGACTTCCACCCCAGTTGGTATCCCAGCCGCCGTCGAGGCGGAACTTGAACTCTGTGGCGGCAGCAACCTCTACGTCTACGTAGAAGCGGTCCTTGTAAATATTGAACGCCATCACGTGGTCGTTGTCCCAGTCGCCATTGAGGCCGATTACACCAACCTGATCGAATGCCATAACTCTGGTGAGGGTCTTCTTGCCCTTGTCGAATGACATATAGTAGAAGCGGTGTGCGTTTCCAAGGTCGGCATTGTCCCAGCACTTGATGTCGTTACCGGGCTGTTCGAGCTGGATTACGTCTGTATCGCTTTCCAGACCTGCAGGACCTCCGTAGGTCTTGTCGTCGTCCCAGGCACCTTCTGCAATCTTGAAGCCGCCGCTTCCGGGTTTGGTTTCATCTATGCGGAAGTCAACAATACCTGTGTAGACGTTGCCGTCTTCGCTGTAGTTGTAGAGTCTCGGATATCCGTCCGGAGCCCATCCCTGATAGTTGCCGGGAACACCGAACCAGGCGTATTCCTTCTCGGCAAGATACGGGGTGATGGAACTGGAGATTACGTTCGATATGATGGTGGTCCCTTCGATGGGATTCTTTTCTCCCATCATATCGGACTTGATGCGGAAGTAAACGGTAACGGGAACGTCGGCTTCGCAACCCCAGGAAATGAGCTGGTTGTTCATTGCCTTGTGGGTAACGGAAATACCGTCCTTTATTGCAGCCGAGCCTATGGTACCGAGCTTCTTTTCATTATCGAAGCTCTCGTTGATACTTGCCCAGAGAGCGTACTGCACAGGGCACTGAACCCCGTAAGATGAAGCACCGAACGTGAAAGTGGCGCAAACCGCAGTCTCGTTCTGAGAATCCAGCACGATTTCGGAAGCGATGGCATTGAGCTGCCCGCCGGTAGCCTGACCGGGATGGAAGACTATCTTCTCCTTCTCTACGCAGGATGCGCACAGAATCCCGATCAATGCGAATGCGATTATTTTTATAAATCTTTTCATTGTGTCAAAATTTTACCATTAATAACCCGGATTCTGAACAAGATTGGGGTTGGAGTTAATCTCGTTGGCAGGTATTGGGAACAGATTGTATTTGGCATCTATTTCCTGACCTTCGGGAACTCCACCCTTGTATGACCAGACTGCCTGACCTGCCCCGGCATATTTTCCGAAGCGTACGAGGTCGCTGCGGCGATGGCACTCCCAGTAGAGTTCGCGGCCGCGCTCAGCCAGAACAGACTCGGCGGTAAGGGTAACGGGAGAAAGTCCTGCGCGTGCTCTTACCTTATCCATAGCAGCCTGACCTTCAGATGCGAAAGTATTGTCGTGAAGACCGCACTCGGCCAGCATAAGATATGCGTCTGCACTGCGGAAAACAGGACAATCGGTCTCGGGGAAGGAGATGTCGGCGGGTGTTGAACCGTCGCTCAGCAGGTTGGTGAATTTTGCAACGCAAAGACCGCTGCCGGGGAACGACGAATCGTCGGTCATAGCCTTGGTATGAACCTCTGAAGGGTCGGTTACGTAGGCAGAACAGTCGTGGAAGGTGTAACGGAAATCGCTTTCATCGAACAGGTCTACGAACTCGGGACGTACCGTAAGTCCGCCCCATCCGTCACCTACGCCAAGGAGTGCGCACAATGCAGCATTTCCGGAAGGGATGGTAGCCTTGATAAGGAACGTTGTAGTACCGTAACTCTTCATATAGCGGGGATCGCTCTGGGCAACGAAAATTATTTCGTCCAGACAATCCTTGTTGCTGGCTCCGAAAAGCTCGCTCCAACTGGGGTGAAGAGCGGGATATTCGGCAATTATCTCTTTGCAGACTCCGGCGCATTCCTTCCAGGCGGAAACCTTGCCTTCGGTATAAACCTCGGCATTGAGGTAGAGCTTTGCAAGAAGCATCTTGGCCATCATCCGGGTGCAGCGTCCGTAATTGGATGCGTCGGGGCGGGCAAGAAGGCCGGGAGTGAAATCCTGGATTTCAGCAACGAGCCATTCGTACATCTCGGCACGGGTCTTTACTTCGGGCCCTACGGAACCTACGGAATTCTGCTCGGTAGCGAAAGGCAGGTTGCCGAACATATCGATTGCGTGATAATAGCTCAGGGCGCGCAGAGCCCTTGCCTCAGCAATCCACTGCTTCATATTCTGAGAGTCTGCCCACTGAGAAGCCTGTGCTTTGCGGATAAACTCGTTGCACTGGGAAATCTGGAAGTATATCCTGGCGAACATCGACATAATGAAAACGTCTGATGAAGCCCACTTGTTGCGGCGGATATCGGCAAGGGTATTGTCGTTCCAACAGCAGTTAGCCTCGTCGGTAGGAATCTCGTTGAGATAGAAAAGAGCGCGCATATACTGGCCGTAGCCACCGTCCACACCCGAAATGTTGGCATCGCTTTCCACACCTATCGATGAAGACTCGGAAAGACCGGCATAACACTGGGCGAGAACCTGCCCGTAGGCGGCTTCGCTTGAGAGGATATCGGAAGGGAGATCCAGATTGGGATCGATAGGAATCACGTCGAGATCTTTTATACAAGATGTTGTGAACCCTGCAAACAATGTTGCGATAATAGCAAGTGTTATAAACTTTTTCATACTGCAACGGGGTTAAAAGTTAAACTTGAGGCCAAGAATGTAATTGCGGGGACGCGGATACATCTGGTTGTCGATTCCCGAATAGATTTCGGGATCTATTCCCGTGTACTTCGTGATTGTCGCAACGTTCTGCACGGTAGCGAATACGGAAAGACCCATCTTCTGACCAATGTTGAACAGTTTGCTCAGAGTGATGTTGTCGATCTTGAAATAAGAAGCGTTCTGGATGAAATAGTCGCTGAAGTACTGTGCTTCGGTGAATCCCAACTCATATGCTCCGGCTACGCGGTTGGCTATGAAGTTGTTGGTCCAGAGGTCGCTCAGAAGGCTAAGGCGGGAAGCATTGTTATTGTAAACGTAGTTTCCGAATCCGCCGTGTCCGTTGAGGGCGAGGGTCCAGGTCTTGTACGTGAACTGGGTATTGAAACCGAGGGTTACGTCGGGAGCGGGCTTCTTATAGTAGTAAAGGTCTGCCTCATTGATGATACCGTCGTTGTTGCGGTCTACGTATGCTCCCATAATGGGTTTTCCGGCTTCGTCATAAATCTGTTCATATACGAAGAAGGTGCTTGTAGGATAGCCTACCATATGGCGCTGGATATAGTTTCCGGTACCGCCGGAGATTCCGCCCGTAGCGACACCCGTATATCCTTCGGCACCGTCATTGGCCGTAAGTTTGGTAATGGTGTTCTTGTTCCAGGCAGCGTTGACACCGATTGTCCAGCTGGCGTCCTTTGTCTCTATGGCAACGGCATTAACGTCGAGTTCGACACCTATGTTGGTAAGGTTGCCGATATTGGCGTCGAGATAGTTGGTGAGGTTTGCACCGGCTGCCACAGGAGTGTAGTTGAGCAGGTCCTTGGTATCGCGACGGTATGCGTCGATACTACCGTAGATCCTTCCCTTTGCAAATCCCCAGTCCAAACCTACGTTGTAGGTGGTTGTAGTCTCCCACTTGAGGTCGGCATTGTATCCAAGAGGAGTGATGGGAATAACCTGCTGCCCGCCGAAGAGCATACTTACGTCCGAACCGTTGATACGGTACTTCGCAAGTGTGGGATAGTCGCCCGACTGCAGATCCTGCTGACCTGTCTGACCCCAGGACAGACGGAGTTTCAGGGCAGAAACGGCGTCGCTGTTCTTGAGCCAGTTCTCATTCTTGAGGTTCCAGCTTGCGGCAACTGAAGGGAAGAGACCCCATTTGTTGTTTGAGAAGCGGGAAGTACCGTCGTAACGTACGGTTGCCGTGAGGAGGAAGCGGTTGTCGAAACTGTAATTGGCTCTTCCGAAGAAAGAAACGAGGAAGTATTCGGTCTTGAGGGGGAATTCTCCCAGAACTTCACCGGTAGTGGCTTTCTTCTTGATATCGTAAGTTTCGTTGTAGAAATGCTGCCAGCTGTATCCGGCCATTACATCCAGGAAATGCTTGCCGCCGAAGATGTGAGAGTAATCCAGATAAGCCTCCAGAGTCTGGTCTTTCTTAATCTGGCTGTATTTCTCGTCAAGTCCGGAACCGGCTTCGTTCTGGCTGTGCACCGTCTGCTCAGAGCCTGCGGGGGTGGAAACCACTCCGTTGGACTTTGAGTAGTCCATACCTATATTCACATTGAGGCGCAGGTCTTCCAGTCCGTGAATCTTATAGTCGAACTGAGCGTTGCCTATGAAGCGGTTGGCCTTGGACGTGTTGGTGCGCTGCATTATTCTGGCAAGAGGGTTCTGGCTGCTCTGGGTGTTGATAGCCGAGCCGTCCTGAGATGCCCAGACACGGTATCCGTCGATGGGATCTGCCATTGCAAAGGGGTGCTTGGTCTCACCGTAGTCCTTGAAGAAAACGGGCTGGGTAGGATCGTATTCGATAGCTGCACCTACAGCGCCGCTGTCTCCGAATCCGTTGTCCATATGCATATACTTACCGTTGAGGTTAATGCTCAGGTGCTCGTCGAAGAGCTTCGGACTGAGGTTGATTGTGGCTGTTCCACGCCTCATATCGGTATTCTTGAGGGTACCTTCCTGGCTCATAAAGCCTCCGGATACCCTATAAGGCAGATAACCTACGCTGCCAAGCTTGATGTTCCCGTCCAGTCCAACGTTTGCATCGTAAGTCTGGGCAAGACGGAAGATTTCCTTCTGCCAGTCGGTGTTGGCATTGCCGAGCGCTCTGTAGGCATCGGAATCAGTTCCCTTGTATTTAGCTATGACGTCGCGCATCTCGTCGCCTGTCATTACCTTGAGGTACTTCGAGTTCTGGCTCAGAGAAGCCTTGAAGTCGGCAGTGACGTGAGGACGGGTGGTTGCTGTCCTGGAACCGGTCTTGGTTGTGATGATAATTACACCGTTGGATGCTCTTGAACCGTAGATGGCGGTTGCAGACGCATCCTTGAGGACTGTGAAGCTCTCGATGTCGGCGGGGTTCACGGAAGCGAGTCCGTCGGACACTCCGCTGATTCCGACCTCGGAGATAGGCAGACCGTCAACAATGATGAGAGGGTTGTTGTTTGCCTTGAGGGAAGAGCCTCCACGGATTCTGATTGTAGGAGCGGAACCGGGAGCGCCGTCACCGGTGGTGACTACAACACCCGCAGACTTTCCACGAAGCATATCTCCGGGAGAGGCAACGACACCCTTGTTGAGCTGGTCGGCCTTGACTGTAGATACAGATCCGGTCATATCGCTTTTCTTCACTGTACCGTAGCCGATTACAACCACTTCGTCGAGAAGTGCAGTGTCTTCGGACAGTGTCAAAGTTGCAGGTACTTCCGATGCCTTGAAGGAAACGGTGGTGTAACCTACACAACTTATCTCCACGATTGCGTCGGGAGACGTCACCTTGATGGAATAGTCGCCATCGAGGCCTGTCATTGTTCCGTTTGTCGTAGATTTCTCTATGACAGACGCTCCAACCACAGGACCCAACTGGTCAACGACTATTCCTTTCACCTCGTATCTGTCTTGGGCAGATACGCCGGCCCCCATCGCAGCTCCAAGCGCGATGAAGGCAAGTGTGGTAAGGAATTTCTTCATAAAAAATATTATTTGGGTTGATATTGTTTGTTATTGATGGCTTTTCTCGTTTATTGCAAAGACGCTCAGGGCTCCGCAAACAAGGAAAACGGCGGCGGCAATGAACATTGCGCTCTGAGAGCCTGCGAGGCGCAGGACCGCTCCGCCGGTGGCGGCGGCAATGATTTGCGGAAGGCAGATGGAGCAGTTGAACAGGCCGAGGTAGGTTCCTATGTGGTCTTTGAGAGCGTTGGTTACCAGGGTGAACGGCAACGCCAGAGTGGCCGCCCACACTATGCCCACAAGGATGAAACTGGCGAACAGAACCCACCGGTTATGGATGAAGAAAACGCTCGCAAAGCCGGCCGCTCCAAGCAGCAGGCTCGTTATGTATGCACTCTTGAGAGTCTTGAACCGGGGGATGACAAGGGCCCAGAGCATTGCGCCCACCGCTTCTACGGCAAAGAGCACTCCCACCCAGTTTCCGGCAGCCTGATAACCTTCAGAGCCGGCATCGGACGTTCCCCAACAGTTATTTGCTATAGCCCCGTTGGTATAAGTCCACAGATACAGGAAGGCTGCCCAGCAGAAGAACTGCACCAGGCTCACCGTCCAGAAAGTGGAGGGGGCACGCCTCAGAAGGGCGAACAGCGAAGCATCGGAATCGCCGGGGCCGGCAGCGGGCTGTACGCCGTGGAACTGCGCATATTCTGCGGGAGGCATCTCCTTGACCCTGAAGAAAGTGTACAGTACGCACAGGATGAGGATGAGCGCGCCGCAGTAGAAACTCCAGATTACGCTCTGGGGCACTACTCCAGAGGGGGCGGTATTTGCCAGACCCACCCAGGTGAAGAATATGGGGAAGAGGTATCCGAACAGGGAACCGGCGTTGCACAGGAAGCTCTGTACCGAGTAGCCTTTGGCTTTCTGGTTGTCGCCTACCATATCCCCTACCATCATCTTGAAGGGCTGCATTGCCACGTTGATGCTGGTGTCCAGGAAGATGAGGCTGAAGAGGCCGAACCACATAGCGCCGTTGAGCCCGAGCAGAAGTTTTGTTCCGAACGAGAAACTGCCGGCGTTGGGAAGCATAAGCATAACCAGAACGGCGAGAAGCGCGCCTCCAAGCAGATACGGCTTGCGCCGGCCGAGGCGGCACCAGGTTTTGTCGGAATACTTTCCTACAAGGGGCTGGACTATCATTCCCATAAGGGGCGGAAGAATCCAGAAGAAACTGAGCTGATGGGGATCGGCGCCCAGGGTTGCGAAGATTCTGGAGATATTTGCGCTCTGAAGCGCATAGGCAATCTGAACTCCAAAGAAGCCGAAGTTCAGGTCAAAGATTTGCCTGAGGGAAAGGGACGTATTTCTGGTCATCGTTCTAGTGTTGTCCTGCAATTTAACCCTTTATGCGCGCGAGTGAGCATTATTTCGGATGAACTGCAGGTTTTTAGGGACGAATTGCAATCACCTATGGAAAAGACGCAATAAAGTAGTAACTTAGCGGGCAATGAAATTCGACTCAGACCACCGGATTATTCACCTGTTTGCCATCCTGCACCTTACGATGGCCCTGGGATGCAGGGTCATAGGTGTGCCCGACGACCTTCTGCTGACGCTGCTCACAATGCTCCTGGTAATGCTTCTATGCCTGCGCAGGCAGGCCAGCACCGTTTTTATGCTGGTGAGCGTGATTGTGGTGAACGTGATTGGCTTTGCACTTGGAAAACTCACCGGCCTGGGTCTGTCGCAGGTAATGACATCGCCCTATCTCATTTATCCGCTGTCGACCTTCCTTTGCACCGAAATCATAGGTTGGAGCTGGCTGTGGGCAACCTCCCTGTACAGGAAACGCAATCCGAATCCTTTAGGGAAAGATGGAAAGTTCAGCATACGCTGGCTGCTGCTGGCCTTTGTGGCAATAATCATAGTGCGTCTGATTCTTATGCTGTTCGGGCACGGAGTGGAAGAAACGCGCAATATGCTGGTGGGGTTGCTGCTGGACTATACCTTCTCCTGCGTTGCGCTCGTATGGATTGCCGAATATGCTATGAAATACTATCAGCAGGCCAGGATTTCCGAAATGAACGCCAACCTTGCCCAATACAGGTACGCCAAACTCAAGCAGCAGGTCAACCCGCATTTCCTGTTCAACAGCCTGAACATACTGGACTGTATGATTATGGACAACAATAACGAGCAGGCAAGTTCATACGTGCACAAACTGGCCGACATCTACCGGTATATGACCGGAAACGACGACAAAAGCACGGTGAGCCTTAAGGAAGAGATGGATTTCGTTTCCAAATACATAGACCTTGTTATGGTGAGATGGCCCGAAGGGCTCGAGGTGCAGACCGACATCCCCGATTCCCAGATGTGGCGCAAGGTCATCCCCTGCAGCATTCAGATGCTCATCGAGAATGCAATCAAGCACAACGCGGTTATGCCGGAGCGCAAACTTTCGATTTGCATCCGCACCACCGAAAAGAGCATTGTGGTAAGCAATAACCGCAATCCCAAATTCAACAGCGGCAGTTCTACGGGAATAGGGCTGGCGAACCTGCGGCAGCAGTACCGGGACCTTGGGGACAAGTCTATCATTGTAAAGAGTACCGACGAGGCTTTTTCAGTTATTCTTCCTTTCCTGTAGCCTATGAAAGCAATGATTATTGAAGATGAAAGGATGGCGAGGGAACAGCTCGCGAACGTTCTGAGAGCCAACTTCAGTGACATAGAGATCGTGAAGACCACCGATTCTGTGGGCAGCAGCGTGGAATATCTCAGGAACTCGTCCCAGCCGGACGTTATATTTATGGACATAGAACTGCTGGACGGGAATGCCTTTGAGATTTTCAGGCTGGTGAACGTAAAGTCGAACGTGATTATGACCACCGCCTACGATTCCTGGGCCGTCAAGGCTTTCGAGGAGGGCAGCATAGATTATCTGCTCAAGCCCATTTCGCTGGACAAGCTCCGAAGGGCCGTAGGACGGTGCAGGGAGAAAAGCGGGTGGCGCAAGATTATTACCATACGGTATTCGAACCGGATTGTTCCCATAGCTACGGAAAAGACAGCGTATATCTTTTCGGACAACAAGGCCAATTACCTTATGACCTTCAACCGGGAGAAATACCTGGTGGAGAATACGATGGATCAGCTGGAAAGTGAACTGGACCCGGGATGCTTTACCCGCATCTCGCGAGGCTGCATCATTAACAGGCAGGCTTTGGTGAGCGTGGAGAAGGACCGGCTGGGACATTTTTCAGTGAAACTTAACCCCGAGCCAGAGGTGGCGTTTTCGGTTGCGCGCCCCAGGATTTCGGCTTTCATGAAATGGATGAACAACAATTTTTAGGAATATGGAAATCAAACGCAGGATATGGGGCAGGGCCGCCGACGGCAAGGCCATCTACAGGTACACGATTACGAACGGGAGCGGAGCGTCGGTGACGCTGTGCAACATCGGGGCAGGAGTTGTTTCGATAGGCGTTCCGGACAGGAACGGGAAACTCTCGGACGTTGTGATAGGCTACGGTAAACCCGAATATTATTTCTACGACGGGCCCTGCGCGGGGAAGTGCCCCGGAAGGTTCGCCAACCGCATAGCGGGAGGACGGTTCAGCCTGGACGGGGTGGAGTACAGTCTTCCCGTCAACAACGGCCCGAACCATCTGCACGGAGGACCCGAAGGATGTCAGAACAAGGTCTGGGAGTCGCGTAAGCACAAGGGCGGGGTGGAGTTCCTGTATTTCTTCGAGGACGGGGAGATGGGCTACCCCGGTAACGTGAAGCTGATTGTGCGCTACGAGTGGAGTGAGAACAATGAACTTCGCATTACCTACACCGCCCGCAGCGACCGTAAGACGGTGGTGAACTTTACCAACCATTCCTATTTTAACCTCAATGGAGGCGGCAGCGTGCTGAGACACCGGCTTCAGCTGAACGCAAGCGAGTATCTGCCTACCGACAGCACCCTCATCCCTACGGGTATTCCCGAGCTGGTTACGGGTACACCGATGGATTTCCGCAAGCCCAAGACTATCGGCAGGGATATCAGGAAGGATTTTCCGGCGCTCAGGTACGGGAAGGGCTACGACGCCTGCTGGTGTATTGACAATTATGCGGGAGGGCAGTTGCAGCAGGCGGCTCAGCTGAGTTCCGCTCGCAGCGGCCGGGTGCTCAAGGTTTACACTACCCAGCCGGGGATTCAGGTTTACACGGGGAACTGGCTGGAAGGCTGTCCCAAGGGAAAGAGAGGCGCGGTTTACCACGACTACTGCGCGGTGGCCCTGGAGTGCCAGCATTTCCCCGACTCCCCCAACCGGCCGGCGTTTCCTTCTACCGTGCTTAAGCCGGGGAAGGTTTACAAGGAAGCGATAATCTTTGCATTCGATACGATATGAAAACGTTAAGGACATTTTTTGCCGCGCTGGCACTGGTTGCGGGCGCAGGCTTCGGCGCATTTGCGCAGATTCCCATCAAGGTTCTGGAGGAAGGCAATGGAACCAGCAACCGGAAAACCATCGACGTGATTTGCCAGACCGACCCCGGGGCCACCGCTACCATAAACGGGAAGGTGGCTCACGTTTACAAGACCGGGGCGTTCGGACTTCCGGTACAGCTTTCGGAAGGGGAAAACAAGGTGGAGATAGCCGTGAAGCTGGAAGGGGAGACTTCGGTAAAGACTCTCACAGTAAATTATGTCCCCGGAGGGCAGAGGCGTCCGGAGGCTCGTCCCGCACCCGTAGAGAAGGCGCTTGAGCTGAACGGTATGACCTGCGACGACGCAGCCATCGCCTACGGCAACGGAAGCGACCGCCTTGGCGGCTCCAAGATGACATATCTGGTTGACGGCATTCCGGTGAAGGTTGTGGCCGAGTACGGAAGCCAGTACAAGCTGCAGCTCTCGGCGAACAGGTT
This sequence comes from Candidatus Cryptobacteroides sp., assembly GCA_045599225.1. Lineage (GTDB taxonomy): Bacteria > Bacteroidota > Bacteroidia > Bacteroidales > UBA932 > Cryptobacteroides. The sequence continues at coordinate 1,473 of JAZRVN010000046.1, read as the reverse complement.
CGCATACGTTGCAAAGAGCTGTGTGAAGGGATGTGCCGAGGCTGTTCGCGGGCCTATGAACAGCGAGAACATAAGAATCGTGAACAAGGGGGATTTCGATGTGGTTACACTGCCTCTCCCCCAGAGGACGACCTACTATTCCTGGATGGAACTGGACCCCACGGTGCTGTACGTAGATGTTTTCAACGTTATGAACAACAGTAACTGGATTACCCATATGAGGGATTTGGAGGCGATAGATTACGTCGACTGCCAGCAGGTCGAGAGCGACGTGCTGCGACTGGCAATCAGGCTCAAGAACACCCACTCGTGGGGATACCACATTTACTACGACAGGAATGTGCTTACCATTATGGTGAAGCACGCTCCGAAGCCCACCCTGGAGGGGATGGTGATAGGGCTTGACGCAGGGCACGGCGGGCCCGAGAGCAACGGTGCGATAAGCGTGACCGGTGCCAAGGAGAAGGACCTGAACCTTGATATAGTTTACAGGCTCAAGGCTCTGCTGGAAGAGCGCGGGGCCAGCGTGGTGCTTACCAGAACCAAGGACGAAGGCATTTCTATGGCCGACCGTCGGAAAATTTTGTGGGATAAAAGAGTGGATTTGCTTGTGTCTATCCACAACAACGCCAGCGGCAGCGCATACAAGCCTATGGGAACCAGCTGCTACTACAAGTACATTCAGAACCGTGAGCTGGCCGCCTGCATTCTGGACAGGATTCTGGAATTCGACGACGTGCCCAATATGGGGCTTGTGGGGAACTTCAACTTTGCGCTCGGCACCCCTACCGAGTACCCCGCAATGCTTGTCGAGGGGCTTTTCGTGAGCAGTATGCCCGACGAGGAGAAACTTCTGGACCCCGACTTCCGCCAGCAACTCGCAGTGAAAGTCCTCACCGGCCTCGAGGACTATCTGGGGAAGGTTAGCGCCAGGCCGTAATGGACGAGGTGGCACCTTTTCGTGGTGTTTTGAGAAGTGCTTTATAATCAATGACTTACAGAAAGGCCTTCCGTGGTTTGACGGAAGGCCTTTTCACAACTTGCTGATTACCAACCTTTCCAAAAAACGGCCTGACTACTTATTGTATTTACTTCTTGAAGAGTTCCGAATGGGTTCCTATGCGCACCAATGATATTGTCTGTGTGTCAACATCCCTCCATATAAGAAGAAAGTCATTCTCCACGTGACATTCCATAAATCCCTTGTAATTACTTTTCAACATATGGGAATCGTACTCATGCGGGACTTCGCCATTTTCTTGTAGCAAATCAAGCACGGACTTCAATGAAGCAAGCTTTTCAGGCTTGTTCCTGTATCTTTTGAGGTCCTTCTTGAACTGACCTGTCGGAATAAGTTTCCACATCGCTACAATGATGCTATGAATTCATCCCACCTGGCAAGATCCAGTTCTTCTCCTCTGCCTGTCATAGCCTCCTTCATTGCAGCAATGGTAATCTCATTCGGCTCATCAT
>JAZRVN010000045.1:0-13296 GCA_045599225.1 Candidatus Cryptobacteroides sp. | reverse complement strand
TAGCGGAATCGAACCGCTGTAACAGGTTTTGCAGACCTGCGCCTAACCACTCGGCCAACGCACCATTGGGAGGGCAAATATACGGCTTTTTATTTGATTTGCAAAAAAATGAATCACGGACGATATGTCACTTTTCCCATTTCCAGACCCCAATCGCCGTCGGTAACGATTCCAACCTGCTTGCCGTCGGCATCTGCAACAAAAATCATATCATCCACAAAAGTATGCGAATGTCCACCAATGACGAGGTCCACATTTCTGATTGAAGGAACCAGAGTCTGGTCCTCTTCATACCCGAGGTGTGACAGGACAATCACCAGTTGGCAACCTTCGGAATTCTTAAGATGCTCCGCCCATTTATTCACTACCTCAGTATTGTCCAGCTGTGGAATACGGTCTGAAATCGTGGCCGAAACAGAGCCCTTCAATTCTGCCTCCAGGCCAATCACGCCAACCTTGATTCCATTCTTTACCAGAATGGCATAGGGGTCCACATATCTGTCCAGTTCGAAGGGAGAAAGATCCAGATTTGCGCATACCATCTTGGTAGTCCTGAGTTTCTTAAGCCTTTCGGTCAGAGCCTCTATACCGTTGTCGAACTCGTGGTTTCCAAGCGTAACGACATCGTATTTCAAGATATTGATAATCTCTATTTCAAACTCTCCCTGAAGTTCAGTAAAATAGGATGTACCCTGGCTAAAGTCTCCGGCGTGGAGCAGCAGAACCCTGTCCTCCCCTTCTGCATTCCTCACGGAATCAATGAAGGCGGCACGTTCTATCACTCCACCGTGATTCAGGTTACGCTGAGAATGTTCAGCCTCGAAATGGCTGTGAGTATCGTTGCAGTGCAGAATTACCAGCCCTCTGTCCGAACTGCCGGCGCAGGAACAGAAAAAGCAAACTGCCAGCAAATAAAAAACTATCCTTTTCATTTCTTATCGGGATTGATGATTTCGACTCTGCCGTCGGTAAAATACTCGATATTCTTTCCTTGAGCAGCCAGATTCCGGATATACGGTTCAACGACCTCGATGATAGTTTTCTTGCAAATTATCAGATTCTGAGCATTACGGGCAAGATACAGGCTGTCCCCTCCGTCGAGAAGGAAATCGATGGTAGCCACCCCGTACGTCTTGTTGCGGTCCAGAGGCTTGCCTCCGATGAGCAGTTCCCCTATCTTTCCCGAGTCAATCACGAACTTCACTCCTGTCAGACATTCAGGTCTGCGACGGCGGGCCAGAAACTTGAAGATTTCCTCCAGGTCAGAGCCCTTGAGTTCTACGTAAGAGAGGTAATTCTTAAATGGAAACATAGACTCGATATCATCAAGGGTAACGTCTCCCTGCGGCATACTGACCCTGATTCCACCTTTGTTGGTAATTCCAACGTCCACCTTCTTCCCGGTAAGAGCGGCAGTCTCGGCTGCGATTATATCCACTGCCATATTGGTAAGTTCGCTCTCGGGCATACAGGCGTGCATCTCCCTGGGAGCATAGCCTATGACCTCCTTCACACTGCTCATCTTTTCCTGGGCGCCAATCATAGCATCGGCCGCATCCACAACGCAACCTTCCATATATATCTTTCCGTTAGGTGCGAAATACATACCCCCGTCCACGACTCCAAGGGCCTGTTGAACATTTACGGCATTGGGAGAAGTCGCGCCGGTCCTATGCCCGTCCATAACGAACTTTTCCCAGTCGAAACGGTCCTTATCCCATACTCCAACGTTGGTACAGGCTACCGCAAGAGAGAGCGGCAGCAGAAAGCTTAAGACTGTTTTAACCATTTCCAGAGGTCTTTCCAGGTTGTTTTCTTTCCGAACATAAGGATTCCCACCTTATAAATCTTGGCAGAAAGCCAGGCCATAACTACAAACGTGACAATAAGGAGCACCATAGACACCGCTACCTCCCATGCTGGAACGCCGAATGGAGCTCTTGCGATCATTACGATAGGCGACGTAAACGGAATCATCGAGCCCCAGAAGGCAATTGCACTGTCGGGAGCCTTGAATGCGTAGATTGCAATGAAATAACCTATCATAAGAGGGATGGTGAGGGGCAGCTGCAACTGCGAACTGTCTCCCTCATTCTCAACGGCAGAACCTATAGCGGCAAACATCGATGCATAAAGCAGATAGCCGAACACAAAGAATACAAGGAATATAAGCAGCATCGAACCCATATCCATATTCCTGATTGTATCGAGAACTACCGAAATTTCACCGGCGGGACCTTCAGAGCTCATCACATCTTCCACCGCCGCAGCGTCAACGCCCATACTCTCCACCATTTCGACGGGGTTCTTGTCCTTGAGCATATCCGTTCCCATAACTGCCGAAGCTCCGGCAACCAGAGCGAAGGTAAGCACTATCCAAAGGAAGAACTGGGTAAGGGCCACACAGGCTATGCCTATGATTTTACCGAACATAAGTTCCGTAGCCTTGACCGAGCTTACTAGCACTTCCACGACTCTGCTGGTCTTCTCCTCTATGACCGAAGACATTACCATAGAGCCGAACATATTTACAAAGATGAAGATTATCATTCCCAGAATCATTGAGAATATGGCATAAACCCCCGTCTCGGATATCTTTTCCTCGCCGTCATCGCCTATCGTATAGGTATTGAGCCTGATATCGGCCTTTACGTCCTTCATTATCTGAGCCAGGTCCTCGATTCCATAAGACTCAATCCGGTAGACTTCTATGGCATCTTCGATACGGTTGTTTATATTGGACGCCATCTCCACGCCCATAGGGTTCACCGAGGTAAGGTCGGCAGAAACGCTCTTCTGTCCGTCGATTTCCGAAATGTCCAGAACAGCGTCATAGCCCAACTCCTTCATATTCCTCTTAAGGGAATCCAAAGGAATATCGGGAGAAATCACATAGTCTATAGTCTTTGTATCCTGGAGGGTCTGAGCAACAACGCCCGAACGGTCGAATACCGCAATCACCTTGGTCTTTTCCTCGCTGGTCATCATCAGTATCATAGGCACGAGCACAAGCGCGGCCATAAGGACGGGAACCAGAAAAGTCGTTACAAGGAAACTCTTTTTCTTTACGCGGTTAAGATATTCGCGGCTGATGATGATTTTAATATTTCTGAAATTCATATTCTGTCCTCCCCTGTTACAAGTTTGATAAAGATGTCGTTCATCCGGGGCATAAGCTCGCGGTAGGCGTTGATTTGCACTCCGCTCTTCTCAAGATAGGTCTTGAGAGTGGGAGCGCCGTCGGTACTTGCAGGAAGCACCTCGGTGTGACGACCGTCGGCATCGGTGTAAACCAGTTCTATATTATTGTTGCCGTACCGGCGGCGTATCTGCTCGACTCCGCCGGCAATCACCAGTTTGCTCTGATTAATAAGGGCAATCTCGTCGCAAAGTTCCTCTACCGACTCCATATTGTGTGTCGAAAGGATAATAGTAGCGCCATCCTCCTTCAGTTGCATAATCTGCTTGCGGATAAGTTCCGCATTCACAGGATCGAAACCGGAGAAAGGTTCGTCCAGGATGAGCAGGCTGGGCTTGTGTACCACGGTGGTTATGAACTGGAGTTTCTGGGCCATACCCTTGGAGAGTTCCTCCACCTTCTTGTCCCACCAGTCCTGTATGCCGAAGCGTACGAACCAGGCCTTGAGCTCACTGCGAGCCTGTGCGGAACTCATCCCTTTGAGCTGGGCCAGATACATAGCCTGGTCTCCAACCTTCATTTTACGGTAGAGACCGCGTTCCTCGGGCATATACCCGATTTTTTGCACATCGACTGAGGTGATGGGCCTTCCGTTGAAATAAACATCTCCTCCGTTGGGAATGGTTATTCTGTTTATGATGCGGATAAGGGTTGTCTTCCCCGCTCCGTTCGGTCCGAGCAGACCGAAAATTCTGCCTTCCGGAATCTCAAGACTCACGTGGTCCAATGCCACTTTGGGTCCGAAAGACTTGGAAACTTCCTTACATTCTATTATAGCCATAGCAATTTGGTAATTAATTCAACCATCAATTCATCGGGACTGGCGGCCAGTCCGTCACCGCCCTTGCCCAAAAAATCATATTCGCAAAGCAGGCTTACCGCCGCCATTGCACTCCCCACAGGGTAATTCCTTACCGCCGTGTCGTATTCCTTATAAAAGTACGGATTGACTCCCGGCAGAGCCTGCGCCTTCTGCTCCGGAGTAGGATACCGGCTCTGCTGCAACAGAGCTCCGTACCTGAGTATCCTGGAAAAGTGATTGTACAAAGCGCTCACAGCCATCGGCATTTCGAACCGGGCCATGGAGCCTATGCGGCGTGCAATCAGAAGCGCCTTGGGCGCATTTTTCACCGAAAGTTCCCTGGTAAGCTCGAAGATGCTGTACTGCCGGCTTATCCCCACATTTTTCTCGATATCGGGCGCGGTGATCCTTGTGGTTCCCTGCGGCAGATTCCTAAGCAGCTTGTCGGTTTCGGCAATGATGGCGGAGAGATTGACTCCGGTAGATTCCCCAAGCAGAGATGCGGCATCGGGGTCTATCTGCAAGCCTCTTTCCCGATAATAGTTCTGAATCCAGGAATCGAGTTCGTAGTCCCGCAGAGACGGGCTCTCAAGCACAGCACCCACCTTCTGGGCATTCTTATAGAGAGCCTTGCGCTTGTCGGCACTTGCCCCGGACATAAGAATTACAAGCACGGTACTGTCGAGCGGGTCCTGAAGATACACGCTCACGCCCTCGATATCCTTGCACAATTGGGCTTCCCTTACAACTATGAGCCTGCGCTGCGCCATCATAGGGAACTGCCGGGCCTCGGAGATTATCCGTTCGGCATTCACGTCGGCCCCATAGCAGAGAGTTTCGTTGAAGTCCTTGGAGAAATCGTCGATACAGTTGTCGATAATTGCCTTGCATACCAGATTGGGATAATACGGTTCTTCTCCCATAAGAAGATATACGGGACGATACACCCCGCGCCTTATCTCTTCCAGGAGTTGGGCCGAAAACTCCCCAGCATTAACAGTCTGCCTAGTCTTTGCCGCCATACGACGAATCTAATCCAAATAACTTATAAAGTTAACATCAATTTCCCAAAGCGACAAAAAAAAAGTTATATTTGTATTGAGAAAAACGAACGGCAGTGGAGAAACTCTGGAACGCCAATTACATTAAGATATGGACGGTAAACTTCCTGCTCCATTTCTCGTTCACACTCATAGTGCCCCTGCTTCCCCTTTATCTGTCGGAGACTTTCGGCGCCAACAAGGAAACCATCGGTCTGTGCCTGGCAGGATATACGGTTATGGCAATCCTGATTCGTCCGTTCAGCGGCTACGTAACCGACACTTTCCCACGCAAAGCTGTGCTGCTCGTATGCAATTTCATATTCTTCGCCCTTTTTGCAGGATATCTGATTGCCGGGACTCTTACAATGTTCACTATTTTCAGGACATTGCACGGACTTCCGTTCGGAGCCGGCACGGTTGCCGCCAGCACGGTTGCCATCGACGTGCTGCCCAGTTCCCGCAGGACCGAAGGAATGGGTTACTACGGCCTTGCCAACAACCTCGCCACCGTCATAGGTCCCGTTCTCGCCATTTGGTTCCTGCAAATGTTCGACGGAAACTTCCAACCCCTCTTCTGGCTATCCTTCATCGTATCCTTTCTGGGCATTCTGCTGGACTTCAGCCTGGATATTCCCAAAAAGGAATTCATCCCGAACAAAAAGATGATTTCGCTGGACAGGTTCTTCCTACTGGCCGGATGGCGGGAGGCCATAACCCTGCTGTGCTTTGCCTTCTCTTACGGAATCGTTTCCACCTACGTTGCAATCTACGGGAAAGAGAGTCTTGGAATAACTTCCGGCACAGGATTGTTCTTCTCTTTTCTGGCCGTGGGTCTCATCCTGTCCCGCCTTACAGGCTCCAAGGCATTGAGAGAAAACAAAGTCACAAGGAATGCGACTATGGGAATGCTGGTTTCGGTATTCGGATTCTTTCTGTTCGCGGCTGTACAGTCCCCCATCGCATATTACGGGAGCGCCTTCATAATAGGTCTGGGGAACGGACATATGTATCCGGCCTTTCTCAATATGTTCATCAACCTGGCCCGGCACGACCAGAGAGGAACTGCAAATTCGTCCATCCTTACATCCTGGGATGCCGGAGTCGGTCTGGGAGTCCTTGCAGGAGGGCTTCTGTCGGAGCATCTGGGTTACTCCAGCGCATTCTGGGGAGCCCTCGCGATAAACGTTGTGGGGATTATCCTCTACTTCGCCGTCACGAGGGCTCACTTCGAAAAAAACAAGCTCCGCTGATTTCTCTGCGGAGCCGTTAAAGTATCATTGCTTGGACTGGATTTTTTCCTTGACTCTGGTGAGTTTTTCCTTCATTGCATCCACGCAACCGGTAATCGCATTTTCAAAGGTATCGGCCGTTCGCTCGATAATAAGATCGTCACCGGGAATATGGACCTGAATCTTTGCCTTCTTTCCTTCCTTCAGATTTTCCAAAGTAACTTCGGCTTCATTCACTGCGTCGTCGAAGAATTTTTCAATGCGTGCAGTTTTCTTTTCAACGAAAGCGACGAGTTTCTCGTCGGCGTTGAACTTGAGTGATTTAATCTTGATCTCCATAGTCACCTACGTTTTTTGCCCTGGGGTGGGCGTTTAAATATACTTTTTTCAGCTTCTCTATGGAATTGTGAGTGTATATCTGGGTTGCAGCCAGGGACGAATGCCCGAGCATCTCCTTGATAGAGTTCAAGTCTGCGCCTTCATCCAGCAGTTGCGTTGCAAGCGAATGCCTTAGCACGTGCGGAGACTTTCTCCCGCTTATACCTTCAATTCCCAAAAGCTCTTTTTTAATAGTCCTGTCAACAAATACCGGATACAGGGCCTGACCCTTACCGGTCAGAAGCAGCGGCGAATCATTGTTACAGACCGGGCCGAAACGTTCATCAACCGATTGTAAATATAACGAAATTTCTTCACATAATGCAGGAATAAGCGGAATTTGTCGCATTTTATCCCCTTTTCCAAGCACGGAAAGCTGCCTTCGAGCCGGGTCGAACGAGCAGCGTCGCAGCCCTATTAGTTCCGAGCGACGTATTCCCGTGTTGTAAAGTACCGATACAATAAGTCTGGAGAGCATCGCTTCATAATTTCCGAACCGGGGAACCGCCACGGTCTGCTCGAAATAAGCAGACATTGCCTCTTCCCTGAAGAATACCGGCAATCTCTTCTCCTGTTTCGGGCGAGGGACAAGCCGTACCGGATTGTTCTCCATTCGGCCCTGTCTTACCAGAAACCGGCAATAACCGCTGAGCACGCTCAGGTGAAGCGACACGGTTTTGGCGCTCAGGCCCACCTCGTCCAGCAGGTGCACTTCGTAATTTCTAAGATCCGTGACGGTTATTGCATCGGCATAGCTGAAGTACGATTCCAACACCTGCGCGTAAACCGCTTGAGTGCGTGCAGAATACCGGCGAATACCGGAGATATATTCCAGGTACTCTTCTATCATTTTACAGGTGTAAGTCCAAGTTCGGCGGCTTTGAGGCGCATAAGGGCATCGGCCTGCTCAATATTGTTTCCAATCTTACCGTCCAGAATGGCTTCCTTGACGTACTCTTTGAGAATGCCAATCTCTCTGCAGGGCGGAATGCCATACAGGTCCATAACATACTGTCCGTCGATGGGGTTCTTGAAGTTGCGGACGGCATCCTTGGCCTCCACCTCTACAAGTTTGCTCTCCACGAGAGAAAAATTGTCACGGATGCGCTGCACCTTTGCGGGATTTTTGGAAGTGACGTCGCATTTGCACAGCATCATCAGGTCGTCAATATCGTCGGATGCGTCGAACAGAAGCCGTCTTACCGCCGAATCGGTCACCCCTTCATCGACAAGGGCAATCGGCCTCAGATGCAGGAACACAAGTTTGCGGACATACTTCATTGCATCCAGCGGGAGCCTCAGGTCATCGAAAATTTTCGGAACCATTTTGCTGCCAATAACCTCGTGGCCGTGAAATGTCCATCCGATACCCGGAATGAATTTTTTGCTTGCAGGCTTGCCTATGTCGTGCAGAAGAGCGGCCCAGCGAAGCCATACCATATTTCCTTCTAGCGGCTTGTCGGCCTGCATTGCAACCAGATTGTCCAACACGGCAAGCGTATGCTCGAAATTGTCCTTGTGACCGCGCCCATCCTGGGTTTCCACACCCTTGAGCGCCGACAGGGCAGGGAGCACAAACGGCAGCATACCAGCCTGGTCCATAAGTCTGAAAGCCATTGACGGATAAAGAGTAGCCATCATCTTGCAAAGCTCCTCACTGACTCTTTCCCTGGACAGGATATCGAGTCTGTCGGCCATCCTGCGCATCGAGGCCATCGATTCCCCGACAATAGAGAAAGTGAGCTGCGCCGATGAAAGCTTGGTTGCAAAACGCACGGCCCGCAACATTCGGAGAGGGTCGTCGGAGTATGTTGTATCCGGATCCAGCGGCGTTCTTATGATACCGGCGGCCAGGTCCTTTATTCCACCGAAGGGGTCAACCAGTTCCCCGTAGGAATCGGCCTGCAGGCTGAACGCCATAGCATTAATTGTAAAATCCCTGCGAAGCTGGTCGTCTTCCAGCGTACCGGTTTCCACAATCGGTTTGCGCGATTCCCTACGATAGGATTCCTTCCTGGCACCGACAAATTCCACCTCGTCACCTTTATAGCGGAGCATAGCGGTACCGAAGTTCTTAAAGTAGGAGACCTTCTTGCCGGTAGCCTCCCCTACCGCACGGGCGAAGTCGATTCCGCTGCCTTCCACAACAATGTCAATGTCGTTGCAGGGACGCCCCAGAAAACAATCACGCACATAACCACCTATAACAAAAGCTCTTATGCCTTTCTTTGCGGCCACGTCGCGAACCACGCCGAAAATCGGCCTGTCCAGATATTGACTCAATAAGGTTGACATAGCATTTCTTCATAGAGAGGGACGCGGTCCATAGGCACAAACTTTCCCTCTTTCAAAGCGTAAATATAAGTATTGTTTCCGTTGGTAAGAATAAGGAACCGCACATTCAGGACAATGTTATAGCGCATAACCTGCTCTACGACAACGGCATCGAGCGCAACATCGGGGCGCTTGCACTCTACCGTGGCAAGCGGCTTTCCGTTCCTGTCGAATATCAGGATGTCGGCTCTGTAGGTCTTGCTCCCGTAAGAGAAAGAGACCTCGCTGTTCATCATACACAGAGGAACCTGGAAAGTATTTCCAAGTTCCCCAATAAACCACTGCCGCACCTTTTCTTCAGGCGTGGCAGGAACCGTCTTATGCCTGAGCGGGTCGTACAGTTCCATTACTTTTTGGCATCTTTCTTAATGAGCAATGCCATTCCCAACATCACGAAGGCCGCGTTGATGAGCAGAAGTTCGAAGCCGACGGTATAACCGAAGGCAGACTGGAGAGACCACTTGAGCAGATAGCTCAACACCGGAGCGGCAATGCAGGCAATGGGAACCAGTTTGTCCCTAACCGGAGCCTTGCACATCATTCCGAATGCAAAGAGACCCAGGATAGGACCATAGGTATAGCTGGCCAGCAGATAAACCGCACTGATCGCATCCTGATTGTTGATTGCATTGAATACAAGAATGACTGCCCCCATACATACCGCCATTGCAGCGTGAACCCATTTGCGGGTCTTGTCCAGCTTAGCGCCTCCATCCTTCTTGTCGGCCTTGAGAATGTCGATGGTAAACGAAGTCGTAAGGGCCGTAAGAGCGGAACCCGCCGTAGAATACGAAGCGGCGCAAAGACCCAGCATAAACAGGAACACTGCGACAACCGGCATTCCGGCAGAAGAGATCACGGTCGAGAACAGATTGTCGGTAGAACCCAGGGCCGCTACAACCTCGGAATTTGCGGCAGCGGCATTGCCGAGCATATTGGCCTTATAATACTGCATCATAAGCACACCCAGGATAAGGAACAGGGAGATTATGATAAACTGAACCACAGCTCCTACAAGTACACTCTTGCCAGACTCCTTGGAATTCTTGCAGGAGAGGTTGCGCTGCATCATATCCTGGTCAAGGCCCGTTGTGGCAATCACCATAAAGATACCGGCGATAAACTGTTTCCAGAAGTAGGTTCCTTCCTTTGGATTGTCGAAGAAGAACATCCGGGAACTGGGATCGTCGGCAACGCTCTTGCACATAGATCCGAAGTTGAAACCAAGACCCTGCATCATTGAGACAATGCAGATTACAACTGCCGAAACAAGGCACAGCGTCTTGAGGGTATCTGTCCAAATCACGGTTTTCACTCCGCCCTGCGATGTGTACAGGAAGATGAGACCTACAGTGAGTATGATATTGAATACGAAGGGTATGCCGAACTGGGCGAACACCAGGTTCTGCAGCACAATGCAAACCACGAAAAATCTTACCGACGCACCGAGCATCTTGGAGATAAAGAAGAACCAGGCTCCGGTGGAATGGGTCGAAGAGCCGTAGCGGTCTTCGAGATACCCGTAAATGGATGTCAGGTTTTTCTTATAGAACAGAGGAACCAGCACGTAGGCGATAACTGCATACCCTACGGCAAAACCCAGCAGCATCTCAAGATATGAGAAAGCTTTTGTAGCAACCATTCCCGGGACAGAAATGAAGGTTACTCCGGAAATCGGAGCTCCCATTGCGGCTATTGCGGCAATAATCCAGGGAGTCTTGTGATTACCGAAGAAGTTCCCTCCTTCGGTATTGCGCTTGCTGAAATGCGAAATAACGAAAAGCAGTGCAAAATATATGGCTATTGCAGCCAGAACAATCCAAGGTGTCATTATTCTTCGTAAAGTAAGTAAGGTTTGCGTTGTTCTTTGAATCTGGCAACGTCGTCTGCCCAGGTGGCCTTGATTTCGTCGGCAGACTTGCCGTCGATAATCATCTGACGAATGTCTCCGCGGCCTACGAGTCTTTCGAACGAATTGCGCCAGAATTCCGGCTTGTCTTTTCCTACCTGGTTGTAAGCTTCGATAAGGTATTCAAGGTTGACACCTTTGGCTATTATTTCCTCGTCTTCCAGGTCGGAAAGGTCGAATCCATAGCAAAGTTTGCCTTTCTGTGGAGGATTCTTGGCACCGAAGGTGCTGTCCGGAGTGAACTGATAGGGCCCTTCCATTTCGGGATGTCCGTAAATGAGGAAAGGCTTGTCGGTACCACGGCCCAGGCTCACGGGGGTAGCCTCGAAGTAACACATAGAAGGGTACAGATATACCGACTTCATTGTGGGGAGGTTCGGAGAAGGTGCGATTGCAAGTTCATACCTCGTCTGGTGAGTGTAGTTGAGACAAGGGATAACGGTGAGTTTGGGGAGGGTGGCGCCGTCCTGGAGCCAGCCCTCACCCTCGGCCATTGTTGCCAGTTCTCCGAGAGTCATTCCGTGAACGGTTGTAATAGGCAGACCGCCTACTCCCGACTTGTACTGCATATCCAGAATCGGACCGTCGACATACATTCCGTTGGGATTGGGACGGTCGAAAATCATAAACTCCTTGCCGAATTCGATGGCTTTGTTCATCAGACGCACCATTGTTACATAATAGGTGTAGAAACGCAGGCCTACGTCCTGAATGTCCACTACCACAACGTCTATGTCGCTCAGATCGATTGGTTCCTTAGAGCCGTACAGGGACTGGATGGCAACACCGGTAGCCTCGTCAACCGAACTGCCCACGACCTCGCCGGCATCGGCAGTGCCCCGGAAACCGTGTTCGGGAGAATAGATGCGGACCACGTCGAGTCCGTTCTCAAGCATAATGTCCACACTGTGTTTCTCCCCCACGACTCCTGTCTGGTTACTGAGGATAGCAATCTTCTTGCCTTCAAGCAGAGGGACGTAAACGTCGGGACGGGCAGCGCCCACAACCACTTCCTTGGGCTCATTGGCGCATCCTGCAAGGAAAGCCAGGCAGGCCGCCATAAGTACGATGATTTTCTTCATATATCAGGGTTTTGGTTTGTTATTCTATTCTGGACGAACCGTTTGAAATCTGAACGTCGTAGATGAGCGGTTCGTGGCCGAACTTGTCCTTGAACTGCTCCACTGCAGCATTGACGAAATCGTCGTAAAGTTCATCCTTCACAAGGTTGATGGTGCAGCCTCCGAATCCGCCGCCCATTACGCGGGAACCGCTCACGCCCATAACCCGTGCAAGCCTGTTCAGGAAATCGAGCTCCGGACAGCTTACCTCGTACAGACGGCTCATTCCGAAATGAGTCTGATACATCATTTCGCCCACGGTTTCGTAATCGTCCCTTTCAAGGGCATCGCAAACGTCCAACACCCTTTGAACCTCGCCGATTACGTATTCGGCACGCAGGAAATCCTCTTGAGGAATCTCGTTGCGCACTTCCTCCAGCCATACGCGCTTGGCATCGCTGAGGAACTCGACCTCGGGATGTCTCCTGCGGATGGCAGCGGCGGCGTTCTCGCAGGATTCGCGCCGTTTGTTGTATGCCGAACTTGCCAGTTCGTGCTTGACACGGGTGTCCACCAGCACAAGCTTATAGCCTTTTGGATTGAAGGGGAAATACTTGTATTCCATTGTCTTGCAGTCCAGCCTTATGAGGCAGCCGGTCTTTCCCATACAGGAGGCGAACTGGTCCATAATGCCGCATTTTACCCCGCAGTAGTTGTGCTCGGTGCTCTGGCCTATACGGGCAAGTTCCACCTTGTCTATGCCGTTTGCGAATATTTCGTTGATTGCAAAGGCAAAGCAGCTCTCCAGCGCAGCCGAAGAGGAAAGGCCAGCCCCCAGAGGAACGTCGCCGGCGAAAACGGCGTCGAAACCGCCCACTTTACCGCCTCTCTTGAGGGTCTCACGGCATACGCCGAACACGTACCTGGCCCACTGAAGCTCGGGTTTGTCGGACTCTTCGAGCCCGAATTCGCAGCTCTGCGAGTAATCAATGGAATAGAGCTGCACCCTGTCGGTTCCGTTGGGGTTGATTGCCGCCATAATTCCCTTGTCTATGGCACCGGGGAAGACATATCCCCCGTTGTAGTCGGTATGTTCACCTATGAGATTGATTCGGCCGCCCGAGAAATACAGTCCGTATTTCTCACCGAAAAGTTCCTTAAACTTGGAAGTAACAGTATCTTTCATAACTGATGTGGTTTAGAAGCTGTTTAAATTTCAATCGTAAATTTTGTTATACATGAGCCGGCAGAAAGCGAGTTGAACCATCGCTACCCCCGTATCTGAGTAAAATTCATAGTCCATGGCAATCCTCCTGAAGTTTTCCAACCACGAGAAAGATC
>JAZRVN010000044.1:0-28977 GCA_045599225.1 Candidatus Cryptobacteroides sp. | reverse complement strand
ACTTGAAACTATGGAAAATTAAGGGGATAATCCCTCACTCTCCGCAAGAATGGTTGAAAATCAATGATTTACACCATTTACGCATAAAAATACGCATACGTTTTACGATGTATGCGTATTTTTTTTGTTTTTACCTCAGTTAATTGGAATCGCAACCCTAACCCTTAATCATATATACCAAAATTGCATTTCACAAATTTCTTGAGGATAATTTAATTTACATTTTGGTAATTCTCTCACCCGTTCTTCCATAAAAATAGACAATGTTTCTCAATCGCAAATTTAATACAATTATAATGTTGCGCAAAATTTAAGTACAACAAATTCCGGCTCTGCGCAAAATGTTGATTCTCTTGAAAATTCAGCCTTGTTAACGTTGAAACCGGCATTCTTCAAGCTGTCAATTGACACAAATTGCCATAATCAGGAATTGTTTCTATCTTTGTACATATACTAATATGAAAAATCAGTTAAAACTATGAAGAAAATCCTTTTTTGCCTTTCGGTCCTGCTTTGTGTCGCAGGATGCCAGAAGTACGACGACACACAGATTAAGGAAGATATCAGGAATTTAAAGGAGCAGGTGGCTTCACTTAAGGCCTGGTGCGAAAGCTCTCAGGCTGCAGTCGATGCCGTAGAATCTCTGAAGAAGGCTGTCGAAGAATTGAACGGCGTTGCCTATGTGGAGTATTTTTCCGGAACGGAAGGAACTGGCTACAATATTGTCCTTGACGACGAACAGGAAATAACCATCTATAATGTAAGCGTTTGCGGGGAAGACTCATATCTGGGTCAGGTGAAAATAAATTCGTCGAGCGTAGAGTTCATACTCACCGACGGGTCGTGCATAATTCTGCCCCGTCTCGATGCGGCAATCCACTTCAAGACTTATGAAAAACAGGTCGTAGAGGCCGGAGATACGATTGAACTGATACTTAGCGGGGATGTCACAAAAGACACGTATGCCGCCGTCAAGGCCGAGATATCAAGCAATTTCGGGACTGAAACCGCTGTTGCAACGAAGGGAGGAAATGCTTCATCCTGGAAAATCGAGGTGAAGAATCCCGAATTCGGCGAAGACGGGAAGGTGACGAAGAATCCGTACGTGGTTATTTTGCAGACGGTTCCCGGCTATTCCAACGATGCTGTCCTCACTGTTACTCTCATAGACAATTCGGGTGTCAGCTACAATACTTCAAAGACTCTGACATCAGAAAAAATCAGTGCCGACCTTGTAGTTTACGGTAAGATTTTCACGTCGGACAACTATGAACTAGCCGAGGCTTTTGCAGTTAAGGACGGCAAGTACGTCTATGTAGGTGACAGGGAGAATGCCGCCGCGTTTGTGGAAGAAGGCAGGACTCAGGTAATAGACTACGGCGGGCAAGGACTCGTGATGCCTTCCTGCGGCGACGGTCACGCCCATTATATGACAGGATACGGTTTCCAGGCTGTAGGTACTATGGTCAGCAATAAGGCCACTGTAGATGATTTCCTGAAGAAAATCCTTCCTGAGGCTACCAAAAAGGCCCGGGATAACGGGAGTTCAGCCATTTTCGGATTCGGTTGGAATTACTTCGCATTCAAGGACAATATGCCTACACGTCAGGACCTGGACAAGGTATGTGACAACATTCCTATGTACTTTGCCGATGAAGAAGGACACAAGGGACTGGCAAATACCATCTGTCTCGTGAAGGCCGGTATCCTGAGTGCGGACGGCAAGGCCCTCAAGAAGGGCACCGACATCAGGGGTGGCGAGATTATGGTGGACGCGGACGGCATACCTAACGGTTTCGTAAAGGAGCAAGCGGGCACATACGTTCGTTCAGCTTTGGATAATGATAATCTCTACACCGTTGACGTTGCCGCAGGTGACATAGTGAAGATTCAGGAACGCCTCCTGAAGAACGGCTACACAATGTATATGGACGGCTGGAGCAACTATTTCTTCAACGACAATTTCTTTAAGGCCGCCAAGCAGATGGACGAGGCCGGGGACCTTCATATCATCGCCGGTTTGAGCCACGAGATTGAAAGCTGGGCTGCCGACACCCTGTCCAACGCAATAGCTACAGCGCTCGATTCCAAGAGAGATTATACCTCCAAGCACGTTCTGCCGAGATGGATAAAATTATTCATTGACGGAACGGTCGAGGGCGGCACAGGCTATGTGGAGCCGCTGTATCCTGCAACCGAGGGCCAGCCGGAGCATCAGGGACTGGTAAACTGGACCGAAGAAGAAGTGACGGGCATCACTCAAAAGGCCAACGCCAACGAGATGTCATTGCATATCCACACAATGGGCAACAAGGCCGTGAATCTTTGCGTCAATGCTTTTATTGCAGGCGGAAAGGATGAGATGAGAAATACGGTAGTGCACGTGCGCAACGTTATGCCTGCCGACTGGCAGCGTATGGCCGATCATAACATTTATGCAGTAAGCGGTATGCATTGGCATCATCTCCATTATTTGGCGCCTTATTATTTGTGGTTGGAAGGGATGGTTCCTGAGGGAATGGAACTCGAGTCCTATCCTATGCTGTCATTCTTCAATTTCGGCATCAATATTTCTTCCCATACCGATTATCCCGCTTTGTCGGGCAGTCCGGAAGATCCGTTCGGCATTATGGAAATTGCCGTCACCGGTATGCAGGACCACACCCAGGAATACTACTGGTGGCCGGAAGAACTCCTGAGCCGTGAGCAGGCCCTTACCGCCCTCACAATCAACGTGGCAAGGCAACTGTTCATCGAAAACGAAAGAGGCAGCATAACCACGGGCAAATACGCCGACTTCATCCTTGTAGATAAGGACGTGCTCTCCTGCCCTGTGATGCAGATTCATACGGCCAAGACTGCCGCAACATTCTTCGAAGGGGAGAAGGTATTCGGCTCCGTCCCGGGGGAATAAGGGAATTATCAATACAGGTGACCCGGGATTATTACGTGGTGGTTGGCGAAGGAGTGCTTGAGAAAGTAGTCCTTGGATCCGAGCGCTTTCACAACTATTTGGGTGCGGCACAGATTAGCCTCTGACCGGTTTCCAAGGATTCTTCCCGGAATCACTGCAATGTTCTCCAAGTCAGGAGAGAGTTTTGCTATGGTAATTTCTCCGAGCGGGAGTTCGGCTTTTATGGCCGTGCCTATGCCGGACTCGAAGTGGGTGTCATAGATGTAGGACTTTGCCATCGACAGGGGTACGGTGCAGTGGGCGAAAAGCATCTCGTCGCCGGAGATTCTGCTGAGGTTGCACTGGAATCCGGGGCAGCCTGTCATCTGCTTTGCAATCATCATCGTGAACAGGGCGGGGATGTCGCCTTCGCAACTCGACGTTATTCCTTCGGCGTTAAGCCGCGCCAGTGCGAGGCATCCGGTATTCCCGATGCTGTCCAGCAGATCGAAACACCGGAGCGTAAGCGCATCAAGACAATACTTGTGGGCGAGAGCTTTCAACTCTTGGTAAACCGCCTCGGAACCTTTGAATGAGCGGAGGTCACAGCCGTGTCCCCTGACGGCGCGTATGAGTTCTTCCATAGGAATATCAACCATCTTCACGTTGAGCCTGTCTTCAGCCTTGGCGTAATCCACTTCCGACGAAATCAGCCAGTCGGAGGGTGCTCCTATGACGCCGACTCTCTTCCCGCCGAGGTCCGTCGGGGGAAGGGGCATTGTCATTGCAGGCCCTTCGGTCTTGTCTTCCTCGCCCCGAATGCGGCTTGCGATATAATCGGCGCTGCCGTGAAGGATTTCTCCCCTGCCCCCGTGAAGGTTTATGTAGGACAGTATTTCCATAGCAGCGGCCAGTGAGTTCTCCTTTCCGCTTGTCAGCAGGCGGATTTCACCGTTCAGGCCCAACTTGCGGAAAGTTTCTTCCGACCCGCCGGTCCTGACGTATATGATTTTTTTATCGACTTCGCCGTAGGTTGCGAAGTCGTCACGGAAGTCGAAGTTCTCTCCGAGAGCCTTTTCGATTTCCTTGATGAAATTCTCGTCTTGCGGAGCAGGAAGCCCCCTGTGGAGCGATGATGCTATTGTGAACAATGTTACCGGCATAGTGTCTTCATATCTCAATATGCAAAGATAGGCAAAAAAGTTGCGCAAAACGCGAGTGACTCGCGTGCGCGCAAAAAGTTTGGAATTCAGAAAAAATGCTACATATTTG
Organism: Candidatus Cryptobacteroides sp.; assembly: GCA_045599225.1. Taxonomy (GTDB): domain Bacteria; phylum Bacteroidota; class Bacteroidia; order Bacteroidales; family UBA932; genus Cryptobacteroides. The sequence continues at coordinate 24,812 of JAZRVN010000044.1, read as the reverse complement.
CAGCTATGATTGAAAGAGAGGCTACGGTGATTAAGAATGCGGGCAGCCATTATGTGCTAAGCTCCCTGCCCTGCTGGAAGCCGTTCCCTGCAGTATTGCGGGGAAAGGCACGTCTGGACCGGAATTCCTCTACAAACCCCGTGGCAGTGGGAGACAAGGTCAGATACAGCATTGAAGATGAATCCATTGCCCCGGACGAAAAGAATCCGGCAGTCATAACAGGGATACTCCCCCGGAACAATTATCTGATACGCCGCTCGACCAATCTGAGCCGGCAGTCGCACGTGATTGCCGCAAATCTGGACCAGGCTGTGATTGCAGTCACACTGCTGTTCCCCGAAATAAAACTCCCTTTCCTAGACCGCATCCTGGTTACCTGCGAGGTTTATAAGATTCCCGCAGTAATAGCCCTCAACAAAGTTGACCTTTACCGGGACTACGAAGGCATCGAAGAATTCGAAAGAACCTATAAAAAAGCAGGTTATAAGGTTGTACGGACATCGGCCCGCACCTCGGAAGGAATAGACGAACTCCGCCGGCTGTGCGAGGGGAAACTGAATCTTTTCTCGGGCGAGTCGGGAGTGGGGAAATCCAGTCTCATAAAGGCTCTGGACCAGAATCTGGACCCGAAGATAGGCAAAATATCGATGGCCCATCTGCAAGGAAAGCACACCACCTCGCTATACGAAATGTATCCCCTGAACTGCGGCGGATATGTCATAGACACTCCCGGCCTGCGCGGGTTCGGGCTGGTGGACCTCGAAAAGGAAGAAATATCCAAATACTTTCCCGAGATGCTGCGCTACGCCGACGACTGCCGCTTCGTTCCCTGCACCCATACCCACGAGCCGGGATGTGCAATAAAAAAGGCCCTCGACGAGGGCCTGATTCCGGAATCAAGGTATAACTCCTACCTCGGAATGCTCGAGGAGGATACCAAATTCCGTTAGTATCCGAAGATTTCTTCGGTGGTGAGTTTCCTTATTTCCCCGAACTTCGCCAGACCGGCCATATCGAAATCGGATATGCGGCCCAGGATTCCTATCGTGTAAACGCGGTCCTTCACATTCTCCTGCTGGAACTTTATTACGTCTTCGAGAGTGAGTTCCTGAACCTTGTTGTAAACAAGTTCATTGAGATCGTAGTCCAGGCCAAGCTTCTGAGCGTTGAGGTAGGACCACAGCACGTTCGACTTCACCGTACGCTGAGTGCGGAGATTGGACAGGATGTTCTCCTTGGCAATCTCGAAGGCCTTGGGCGACTGAGGCATATTGTTGATGATTTCGTCGAAGGCGGTGAGTGCGTCGACAAGCTTGTCGTTCTGGGTCATAATGACATCCAGGAATATTTCGGTGTGATCCAGATCGGAAGGCTGCCTGTAAACGGCCCCTGCACTGTATGCAAGTCCGCGGGCTTCACGCATCTCCTGGAATACGATACTGTTCATTCCACCTCCGAAGTATTCGTTGTAAAGCGAGGTTACAGGAGCCTTTTGTGCATCGAACTTTTCTCCCCTCGAAGAAATGGAATAAAGCACCGACTGGTTAGCATCGAAAGGAGCCAGCAGAACGGTGTTCTTCTGAGTTCTGGTGTACTGGAAAGGATTGCCCTTTACAACCGTCTTGAACTGCCCGGGAACGTTGTGTATCTCATTAACCTTTGCAACGAATTCGCTCTCTTCCATAGGTCCGTAATAAAGAACGGTATGCTCGGATTCGAAGATATGATGAATCTTTTCGAGGAGCTTTGCGTCTTCCAGGGCCAGTATTTCGCTGTTCTTAAGGCCTGTCGTAAGAGGATTCTGCGGGCCGTACATTGCATAGTACTGCAGGCATTGAGCGTTGGAGTTCTGGTTGGTCTTGTCATTGGCTCTCTGCTGTATGGAGTTGAGCTTGAGCATTTCCAGTGCCTCGGGATTGGGCTGGGCGTCGCTTATGAGAGTTTCCATAAACTTCATAGCCTCTTCCATATTCTCGGCAAGGCCGCTCAGGGAAACGTATGTGCGCTCTCCGCTGGAGAATGCCGAGAAATCGACTGCGATATTATAGAGGTATTTCTTAACCTCTTCAGGGCTCATTGTGCCGGTTCCGAGGTACTTCAGGTAATCGAATGCATAAGAGAGCTCTTTGTCGGCATAACTGCCGGTGTCGAACATATAGTCCAGCTCGAAGGTCCCGTTGGAGGTGTTCTTCTTGTAAAGGACAGGCAAGCCGTTCTTGGCTTCAAGCTTGGAGATATCCTTTGAGAAATCCAGGAACGCGGGCTCGATGGGCGCTACCTCTGCAGCGGCGGTCTGAACATCGCGAAGGAACCGGCTGGACGTGTCGCGGTTGGTGAAAATGGCGGTGATTGAGGGCTTGTCGATCTTTGAACCGTCGTCAATGGGTTTTCCCTGAAGCTTGTTCACCTGAACGTAATTGGACGCAAAGTTATCATTGGCGAATTTTACTATGTCGTCCTTGGTGATTTCGCCGAGTCTGTCGATTTCGTTTACTACGTCACTCCAGGGAACGTCGTTGATGAAGCTGTTCACAGCCAGAGATGCCATTGCGCGGGTGGATTCGTACCTTCTCATCGCGTCCAGCTTGAGGTTGTTTACTGTAGCCTCCAGCAGGGACTCGTCGAAGTCGCCTGCCTTGATTTTTTCGATTTCGGCAAGCGCGAGATCCCTTACCTGGTCAAGAGTCTGTCCGGGCTTGGGCTCGGCCATTATTAGGAATACGCTGTAGTCGGCAAGGTCCTCAACGCCTGAGTACATTCCAAGGGTTTTCTGCTGCTGGTTGATGTCCAGGTCTATGAGACCTGCCCTTCCGTTCTGCAGTACGTTGGAGAAAGCCTGCAGCACGCTTATCTCGGGAGAATTGGCTCCGGGGAAACGCCAGGCAAGCATTATGCTGGGAGACTCGTTGCCAACCACTTCCTTTACGACGGGCTCGGTGATGGGAGCTTCGGGTTCGTAAGTAATCTCGGGAAGATTCTCATTGGGTTCGAGAACCCCAAAGTATTTGTCAACGATCTTTATGGCCTTGTCGGGGTCGAAGTCTCCGGACAGGACAACTGCCATATTGTTGGGAACATACCACGTGTCGTGATAGTTCTTCACGTTGGTGATGGAAGGATTCTTGAGATGAGAGGGAAGACCTATAACGTCGGTGTTGTAAGGATGGTTCTTGAACAGCCCCTCGAACATAGCGTTGAACTCCTTGGTCTGGTCCTGCGCATTGTACATATTGAACTCCTCGTAGATGGTCTCAAGCTCGGTGTGGAAACCTCTAAGAACGCAGTTCCGGAAGCGGTCGGCCTGTATTTTGGCCCACAGCTCGATCTGGTTCGAAGGGATATTCTCCACGTAGCAGGTAACGTCGTAGCTTGTGTAGGCATTTGTGCCGCTGGCTCCGATGCTTGCCATAAGCTTGTCGTACTCGTTGGGAATGGCAATCCTGGAGGCTTCGTAGGAGATGGAGTCAATCCTGTGGTAGAGAGCCTTGCGCTCTGCGGGGTCTTCGGTTTTACGGTAAACCTCAAAAAGGGCTTCAATCTCGTCCAGCAAAGGTTTTTCCAGCTCATAGTTCTGAGTGCCGAACTGCTGCGTGCCCTTGAACATAAGGTGCTCGAAGTAGTGGGCCAGACCCGTGGTTTCCCTGGGGTCGTTCTTGCTGCCCACCTTAACGGCCACCTGAGCGTCGATTCTGGGTTTGTCCTTGTTTACAATGGTGTAAACCTTAAGTCCGTTGTCGAGGGTGTAGATTCTGGTCCCGGTAGGGTCACCCTTGACGGTCTCGTAACTGTAACTGCTGCAGGAAACCATTCCTGCAAGAGCCGCTGCGAGAGCAATGATACTGATCAATCTTTTCATCGTAAATATGTGTTACTGTAATTTTTCCAACGCTTCCCGAAGCTGGGTATCGTACCTCAGCCTCAGCTGCACCGCACCCTTCTGAAAATGGTAACGGCACGCTATCTCTTCTTCTATGAACGGAATTATCTCGTCTTTCTTTAACCTCAGGAACTCTTCCTTTTCCATATTCAGAGCCTTCTCCATAGCGTCCAAGCTCTCTTTCATACTGTCTTCGAGCTTATCGGTGCGAAGTTCCTCCCGCATACGGTCGAAGTAGGTCTTTGCGCTGGAGCGGTAATCGAATTCCTTGGTGAGGGCGTATTTAATAAAGTCCTCGTATTCGGCCTCGGACAGGTGAAAGTCTTCCGCCGCCGGGATACTGTCGTGAGTCTTTACGTACTCCAGCATATAATTCTCTATCACTCCGTACATTACGAGCGAGTAGGTGAGGCGGGAGTATTCCATCGGGGTAAGTTCGATATCCGGGGTCAGACCTTTTGTATCCTGCACGCAGCGTCCCGACGGGGTGTAGTATTTGGCAACCGTCACCTTCATTTTACCGTCGTGAGGGAGAGGTCGGATCGACTGCACAAGCCCCTTACCGTAGGTCCTGCGTCCCAGAATCACTGCCCTGCCGTAATCCTGCAGAGCCCCGGTGACTATCTCCGAGGCCGAGGCCGAACCTGAATCCACCAGAACTGCAAGCGGAATCTCAGTGTCCAGCGGCTCGCGTTCGGTCCTGCTCTCCACTGCTGAGGGGAACCGGATTCCCTTCTGCGACACCACCGGCGAGCCCTTCGGAACAAATACCGACACTATGTTCACTGCTTCACTCAGAAGGCCTCCGCCGTTTCCCCGCAGGTCGAGGACAAGGCGCTGGGCACCCTGGGCCTTAAGGGCGGCAACGCTGCGTCGGAGTTCCTCCCCTACGCCATCGGTGAACCCGGTCTGAAGGATGTACCCCGTCTTTCCATCGGGCAGGATGCCCCAGTACTGAATGTCGGGCAGATGAATGCGTTCGCGCTTAATTACAACGTCGGTTTCCTCACCGCTGCGCACCTTGATGACGTGGAAGCGGACTTCGGTGCCCGGTGCTCCCTTCATCCTGGAACTGCTTTCACTCGCATTGAGGCCCAAGGTGCTGAGGCCGTCTATGGTTACGATGCGGTCGCCGCACTGCAACCCCGCCCCGGCAGCCGGGGAACCCTCGTAAGGCTCGTTGATATACACGTAGTCGCCTACGTCGGGTTTATAGATAACCGCACCTATTCCACCGTAGGACTTGCTCACCATCATCTGCAGGTCTTCATCTTCCTCAACCGGAATGTAAACGGTGTAAGGGTCGAGCTGGGAGAGCAGGGCATCTACCGCAGCACGCTCCATCCGGTCTACGGGAAGGGTATCCACATATGAACGGTTGAGCTCCTTGACGATGGAATTTCGGATTTCGGTCCATTTCCCTATCTTGAACGACTGGGACTGGGCTTCCGCCGCAAGGGAAAGAAGAATGGACGCAAGGATAAGTACAGTTCGCTTCATCTTGTAAGTTACAAATCTTAAAAATAGCAATTTTTCAGCAAATGGGACTTTATATGCATAAAAAATGCCGCAGGATAGGCTAAAGGTTCGCTTTGAGAAAGAGTGCCATCTGCCGGAGAACTTTTCCCCTGTGGGAGATGGCATTCTTGGTATCCTCTTCGAGTTCGGCCACTGTGCGGTCGGGGTAGGCGTCGGCGATGAACACCGGGTCATAACCGAAACCTCCGCATCCGGCTTTCTCCAACGCGATGCGGCCTTCCATTGTTCCTTCGAAAGTGTATGGCTTACCGCCGATGATAAGGGTTACAACGCTGCGGAACCGGGCTTTGCGCTGAGCGGGCAGAACAGCCCGGGCAGCGGCGAGTTCCCGCAGCAGTTTTTCCATATTGTCGTTGAAATCGCAGCTCTCGCCGGCATAGCGGGCGGTGTAAACCCCGGGAGCTCCCCCGAGGGCATCGACCTCCAGTCCGGTGTCGTCGGCGAAACACATAAAAGCAGTCCGGTCCCAAAGAAATGAGGCCTTAATGAGGGAATTTTCTTCGAGGGTAGTGCCGGTTTCTTCTATTTCCTGCGTTATGCCCAGGTCGGCAGGGGTTACGAGCTCGAATTCCGGGCCCAGAATCTCGGCAGCCTCGCGCAGCTTGCCTTTGTTTGCGGTAGCGAAAACGATTTTCATCTGAACAGTTCCTGTAACACCGCCAGCGATTTGACATTGAGTTTGATTCCTATGTGAGAGCTCAGGTACTCGAGGAGCGCGGCGGCGCATTCGCTCCGAGCCTTTCCGCTCATAGGATAGACAAGGCATTCTTCCAGGGGTAGAGTTATGAGCCGCTCCAGATTTGCAAGCTGCTCTCCGGCAAAGGGAGCAAGGTCCTGAACCCCCGGACTGAAGCCCATCGCCGAACAGAGTTCCAGAAGGGAGCGCAGATGGAAATTCGAGCACCCGACGGGCAGCTGTTCGAGGGTGGCAATACTTTTCTCGCACCAATCGAAGAGCCCGGATTCGAACGCATCTTCGTGTACGGTACGGTAAAGCACCTCGCTCATAAAGAGGGCGATGGCATTTTTGTACGGGTCGCGGCGGATGTTGTTCAGTGCCAGAGCGGGGCTTGCTCCGGAGAGCCGCCAGAGGTCGGATTTGGGATTCTCTACGATTTCGGCGTCGATTACGCTCAAAGGCATATACAAAGCCAGGGATCCGCCTTTGCGTACCCTGCATATAAGGCCGCGCCGGCCCAGTTTCCTGCACAGGCAATGCACAACTATGGAATTCTCTCCAAGTTTGGTAATATGCAGGACTATGAGTCTGTCGCCGGTCTTCATGTGCTTGTCTATGAACCTATTACAAGAAGAGACAGAGCGGCCAGGAGCACAGCGAGGTCAAATGCCTTGGCCTTTATGTGCTTTTCGCCGAACAGAATGGCTCCAAGGGCAAACGTAACTATCACGGAGCCTCGGCGAAGCAGGGAAATGACGCTAAGAAGGGACCCGTCCACGCTTATGGAATAGAAATAAAGAGCGTCCGACGACACTATGAGCACCGCCGTAAGCAGCAGGGTCCAGTCCCAGCGGAAACGCTCCCGGGACGCCCCGTCACGGAACTGCTTTACGGCAAGCACAACCCCCATAAGCACAGCGATGTACAGATTGCACCAGCTGAGCACGAACAGAGGGTCGAGCTCCTGTAATATGTATTTGTCGTACAGAGCGCTGGCGGCGCCGGTAAAGACCGACAGAACCATCCAGCCCAAACCCCTGTTGCTCCTGAAGGTTATCCCCTCCTCCCTGCTGGTGCGTCCCAGAAGGAAAAGCGCCACAATGGCAACTCCGACTCCCAGCCACTGACAGACATTCAGACTCTCTGAAAAAAGGAGGATGGAGAACACCACCACAAAGACGGGGCGGGACGACTTTATTGTGCTGGCCGTTGTGAGAGGGAGCAGCTTTATGCCCACCAGCCCCGAAATCCACGAGACCGTTACCACAGCGGCCTTGGGCCAGATGAGCATATGGTCGTGCAGCGAGCCTTCGCTCATAAAAGGTATGAGCATAATGGAGGACAGCACCGATACGGCAAACAATACCCACATTACACCGTTGCGCTTGAGGGACTGTTTCTTGGCCACGTCGTACGCCCCCAGGAAAAGGGCCGAAATCAGTATTGTCCAAAGCCACATAACTGGTGCAAAGTTAGACATTATTTTGTAAATTTGTCCTTCTCTTATGAAGGATAACGGACTCATACAGATACGCGGAGCTCATTCCAACAACCTGCGGAACGTTAACGTTGACATTCCGCGGGGAAAATTCGTGGTAATAACCGGAGTGAGCGGCAGCGGCAAGTCTTCCCTTGCCTTCGACACAATCTACGCCGAGGGGCAGAGACGCTATATGAACACCCTGTCGCCATACGCAAAACACTTTATGGGCATTGCGGAAAAGCCTAAGGTTGAAAGCATCACCGGACTGAGCCCCATAATCGCAATCGAGCAGAAGACCACCGGCAACAACCCCCGTTCTACGGTAGGGACGGTGACCGAGATTTCGGACTTTCTGAGGCTTCTGTTCGCAAAGGCATCCAGGGCTTACTCGCCGGTTTCGGGCAAGGAGATGGTGCGCTACAACGACCGGCAGATTACCGACCTAATACTTAAAGAATACGAGGGGCGCAAATGCATACTCCTGTCTCCCGTTGTAAGGGGACGCAAGGGACATTACAGGGAACTGTTCGAACAGCTGCGCAAAAAAGGCTATACCCAGGCCAGAGTGGATTCCCGGATTATGGAACTGGCCGAGATAGAGTCCCTGGACAGGTACCGCAACCACTTCGTGGAACTGGTGATAGACAAACTCAAGCCCGGCGAGGGGGACGAAAAACGCATACGGGATTCCGTAATTCAGGCTCTTACCATAGGCAAGGGGTCGCTTGCCGTACTGGATATGGAAACCGGGGTTATGAGGCACTTCTCCAAGCACTTCGTGGACCCCGACAACGGCATTTCAATACGGGAACCGGCTCCCCACAGTTTCTCGTTCAATTCTCCCGAAGGCTACTGCCCTCACTGCAAGGGTCTCGGAATGATTGTGGACATAGACTTGAACACCATAATTCCCGACCGCAGCCGCAGCGTGTCGGAGGGAGGCATAGTGCCTCTGGGCCGAATGAGAGAGAGCCGCAAGTTCGAAATTGTGCGGGCAATAGCAAGAAAACACGGCTTCTCGCTGTACGACCCCATCGAAAGCCTGAGCGACGAGGCCGTAACCCTGCTGGTTTACGGTTCCGACGAGCTCTACCGCATAGGCGAGGGTTCCCTGTCGGAGATGGTGACCTGGCCCGGAGTGCTGGACGACATCGACGAAAAAGTGGTCTGCCCCGTATGCCACGGCAGCCGGCTCAACTCCAATGCGCTTTGCTTTAAGATAGACGGCCTGGACATAGCTCAGGTGAGCGCGATGGAAATAAGTGAACTTCTGGGATGGATACGCTCCCTGTCCGGGAAACTCAAGGGAAAGGAAGCCGCCGTTGCCCGCGACATTCTGAAGGAACTGGACGACCGGGTGGAGTTTCTCGTTAACGTTGGGCTGGAGTACCTGAGTCTGGACAGAGCAACGGCGTCGCTGTCGGGAGGGGAAAGCCAGCGGATCAGGCTTGCAACGCAGATAGGCTCCCGCCTCGTGAACGTCATATACGTGCTGGATGAACCCAGCATCGGCCTGCACCAGAAAGACAACCGCAAGCTCATTGCCTCGCTGGAGCGGCTCCGGGATGCGGGAAACAGCGTAATCGTTGTAGAACACGACGAGGAGACTATGCGCTCGGCCGATTACCTGATTGACCTTGGCCCCGGAGCCGGGGAAAACGGTGGAAACCTTTGCTACAGCGGTCCCGCGACCCCGGACTTCCTCAAAGGTTCGCAGGTGATTGAAACGCCGAAGAGCCGACGGCCGGTTAGCGGCAAGTTCCTTACCATCCGCGGAGCGAGCGGCAACAACCTCAAATCGCTGGACGTTTCGTTCCCGCTGGGTTGTATGATAGGGATAAGCGGCGTGAGCGGCAGCGGAAAATCCACACTCATCAACGAAACTCTTATGCCTGCCCTTAAAAACCTGGTGCAGCACAGCCGTCTGAAACCGTTACCCTTCGTTTCGCTGGAAGGGGTGGAGTACATAGACAAGGTCATAGAGATAGACCAATCCCCCATCGGGCGAAGCCCAAGGTCCAATCCGGCAACCTTCACCGGAGTTATGAACGACATCAGGAAACTGTTCGAGGACACCCCCGACGCCAAGGTGCGCGGGTTCAAAGCCGGCCGATTCTCCTTCAATGTAGATGGAGGACGATGCCCTGAATGCAAGGGTGCCGGAATCAAGGTCATAGAGATGAACTTCCTGCCTTCGGTGAACGTGGTTTGCGAACAGTGCGCAGGCCGCAGGTACAAGGAAGACACCCTGGAAGTAAAGTATAAGGGCAAGAACATAAACGACGTGCTGGAGATGAGCGTGAGCGAGGCCTGCGAATTCTTCAAGGCCAATCCGGGGATTGAGGGCAAACTTAAGGCAATGGAAGACGTGGGACTGGGATACATACGCCTGGGACAGTCGTCGGTAACCCTTTCGGGAGGCGAGAGCCAAAGAATGAAGCTTGCCTCTGAGCTCTCCCACAAAGCCACAGGCAAGACCCTGTATATGCTGGACGAGCCCACTACAGGGCTTCACGCAAGGGATGTGAAGCAATTGCTGGAAGTGCTGGAAAAGCTTGTGGACCAAGGTAATACGGTAATAATAATAGAACACAACACGGATGTTCTGCGCTGCGTGGACTATCTTATAGATATGGGCCCCGAAGGCGGAAAGAAGGGCGGATACACGGTAGCCTGCGGAACGCCGGAGCAGGTTTGCGGCAATCCGGCTTCGGTAACAGGAAAATACCTCACAGGATTATGACAAAGATAGAATCGGCCAGGCAGGAATATGCCGACTGGTGCAATGCCATAGGCATAGACACCCTCCCCAAAGTGAACGAAGCCCTTACTGAAGGCAAAGGCATAGAACTCATTAACCTTTGCGAAGCAAGGCAGGAGCGCAAGTACGCCAGCATTGCCAACCAGATTTACTGGCGAAGGAAAAAGAGCCGCATCGTTATGATGAGCGGCCCCTCTTCCAGCGGAAAGACATCGAGTTCGCTGCGCATTGCACAGCAGCTCAGGGTCCTCGGACTTACTCCGAAGGTAATCGAGCTGGACAATTATTTCGTGAACAGAGAGCAGACTCCGCTCGACGAGAACGGTGAAAAGGATTACGAGTGTCTGGGAGCAATGGACGTGAAGTATCTCAATGAGCAGCTGAACGATCTGTTGAGCGGAAAGGAAATCGAAATCCCCAGGTTCGATTTCAAGGAAGGGGCAAGAGTGCCGTCGGGCAAAACAATGACACTGGGAGAGAATGAAATCCTGTGTATGGAAGGCATTCACGCCCTGAATCCGGCCCTTACCCCTGCCGTGGACCAGTCGAAGATTTTCAGGGTTTACATTTCGGCCCTTACGGCGCTGCCCGGAGGCGAGAAAACGCATTACACCACAACCGACAAAAGGCTGCTGAGACGCATCGTAAGGGATAACCGCACCCGCGGGGTATCGCCCGAAGACACGCTTCTGAGGTGGGCGTCGGTGCGGCGGGGCGAAGAAAAGTATATCTTCCCCTTCGAAGACAATGCCGACGTGGTGTTCAATTCCTCCACCCTGTACGACGTTCCCCTGCTGAAATACTATGCGGAGCCCCTTCTGTACGGCATTTCGGAATCTTCTCAGGCATACGGAAAAGCCACCTCCCTGCTGGAATTCCTTACCAGAGTGGTGGTTCTGAAACCGAACGAGATTGCCGCTATTCCGCCAACCTCAATTATGCGGGAGTTCATCGGGGGTCAGACTCTTTGAAATCGAGTTCCTCCTTTTCGTTGAAGGGTTCCAGGAAGGGGTTGTTGGCCCTTTCGTAGCCAATGGTGGTGTCCGGTCCGTGCCCCGGGAGCACCCTGATACCGGCATCGAGCCAGATAAGTTTCTCCATAATGGAAACTATCTCCTCGTCGTAGGACGAACCTTCTAAATCGGTACGTCCGATAGCTCCGGCGAACAGAGTGTCACCGCTGAGCAACACTCCTTCTTCTCTCTCGAGGTAACATACGCTCCCGGGGGTGTGTCCGGGGGTCTCCAGGACCTCCCAGTTCATACCTCCGATACTGATAACCTGACCTTCGGCCACCGGGGTTATCTCCCAGTCGTGCCGGATTACCGGCAGCCCCGCCTTTCCGCTGTACATATCGTTCATCGGATAGACCGCAGTGTCGGCCGGGTTCATATATACGGGGATTTGCATCTTCCCGTAAAGTTCCTGCACTCCCATAATATGGTCGAAATGGGCGTGGGTAAGAAGGATGGCCCGCAGCGTTATTGCGTTCTCCCCGAGCCAGTTGTAGAAGGTTTCCTTCTCGGCCCGGGTGCAGAACGAAGGGTCAACCACAACGGCGGATGACGCATCTTTCCAGAGTACCCTGGTTTGCTCGCCAAGCGGATTGAACGTGAATTTCTTGATATTCATAGTTGGATTTCTCGGTTTTCGGGGGCAAATATAGCCATTCAACGCCTATTTTTCAATTCAACAAAGAATCCGTATATTTGATTTCGCGAAAAAACAAGTCATCGATATGAATTTCAAATCTTTCTTGGCAGGAGGCGCTGCACTTTTACTCTGCCTCGCTTCTGCGGGCGCTTTTGCCCAGGGTTCACAGGTCTTGACAGGAAAAGTCTTTTACGACAAAAACAGGAACGGGACAATGGATAAGGGCGAGAAAGGAATAGAGGGCGTGAGCGTGTCGGACGGCTTCGGCGTTACCGTAACCGGCACCGACGGTTCTTATTCCATAAAGGCCAATCCCAGAGCCCGCTTCGTGAGCGTTTACACCCCCGACGGAATGCGGAACACAAACAATTTCTTCTGCGATATCAGGGCTCTGATGTCAGGGAAGGAAGCCGGCCCCGAAGTTATCCACAGGGGGAACTCCGGACTCGACTTCGGCCTTTCTAAGTGCAGGGCTTACGGCAAGTTCGTGCATATGAGCGATATCGAAGACCGCATATACCGGGACTGGATAGACCGTTTTAAGGAATACGCCCAGATTCACGACATAGACTTCGCCGTGGTTACCGGCGACATCTGCTATGAGAGCGGGCTCGTATTCTTCTCCAAGGCGATGAACAGTTCCAACGTAGGCCGGAGGATGGTGTATACCGTTGGAAATCACGACCTTATAAAAGGCAATAAGGATTATTTGGGAAACAACTACGGCGAGAAGAACTTCGAAGACTGTTTCGGTCCGGCCTGGTATGCTTTCAATGCAGCGGGCGTGCACTACATAGTTACTCCTATGCTGATGGGCGATGCTGTCCCCTCTTACAGCGCCGACGATATTTGCGCCTGGATTCAGCAGGATCTCAAGACTGTCCCAGCCGGAACTCCGGTGATTATGTTCAATCACGACGCGGCTCAGAAACTTATCCCTCAGAATGCCGTTGTAAAGGCCTTTGTCTATGGGCACCGCCACGACGATTACCGTACCGTTACCGATTCCGGAGTCGAGTTCTACTGCTCTATGGCTCCCGGCAAGGGCAGCAACGACCATTCGGCGTCGGCATTACGCGAATTCACCCTCGATGCACAGGGGAACATCTCTACACGGATGCACTATGCTCCCATTACCAACCATATCGTAGCCCACGAGGTGGGAGGAATCGTACGTTCGGTCATATATGATGCAGCCAGTGAGCCTGTGGGTGCAAGGGTGCTGCTTCCGGGCGGGAAGAAGGTGGCAATGACGCAAAGGAACGATATGATGTGGGAGGCTGAACTTCCCCAAGCGCTGGCCCCCGGCACAATCTACAGGGTTGAGGCCCAGTTCAGCGACGGCGAGAAGGTCATCAGCCGCCAGGAACAGGAACCAGGGCTCCGATGGATGACCACCCTTCCCTGCAAGGCGTATTTCACCGACCCCGTGATTTCCGACGGACATATCTTTGTTGCCGGAATGGATAACGAAAACGGCCGCGACTGTGCGGTGTTCTCACTGAACGCCACCGATGGCCGGATTGAATGGACCTGCCCGGTGAGGAACTCCATTAAAGGCGATATTTCCCTTATGGACGGTGTTATCTACGCCTCTGACGTGGATTATAACGTTTATGCAATCGATGCCGCCGACGGCTCCGTTCTGTGGAGCAAAAGAATCGACACGACCTTTTATCCCACCTTCACCGAAGGAATCCACGCCGCGCACGGCCTGGTGTATGCAGGCTGCGCTTCATCGCTGTGCGCACTCGATGCAGGGACCGGAGAAACGGTTTGGAAGAATACCCACAGACACTCGTCAATTACCAACGTGAATACCAACAGGACCGCAGGAGGAGCTCTGCTCACCAACGGATACTGGGTGGGGCGCTACTGCTACGATGCGCAGAGCGGAGATTTCCTTTGGGAAAAGAAGGATTACGACAACCGGTACAGTTCCAGCACTCCGGCAGTTCTCGACACAACCTTCATATATACGGGCTATTCTTCGATAATTCAGGTGGGAGCCCGTTCTGGAATGGAAATCAGGAAAAAGTCTTTCGACGGTTACATATTCAATACCCGGAGCGAGCCGCTTGTCTGTGACGGACGCATATTCGTGGGGACCTCCAACAACGGTTTTCTCGCCGTGAATATGGAGGATATGTCGAAGGCGTGGAACTACCTCTGCGAACCGGCAGTCATCTACACTTCGCCCTATACTATAAACCACGAGAAAACGGTTGAAAGTTCACCTGCAGCCTATGGCGAGTATGTAATTTTCGGTGCGAACGACGGGTTTGTGTATTGCCTACGTCAAGACAACGGACGGTTCGTATGGAGAATCAAGACAGGCCTTCCGGTGCTGTGCAAGCCTCAGATATGCGGTGATCTCCTGTACTTTACCGACTTTGCCGGCAATGTGTACTGTTATGCGATAGACTCCAGGTTCTTCGGATTGTAGAGGTCTTTCCCCTCCGGAGTCATAGCGTATTCTATGCGTTCGGCATAGAATTTCTCCACCTTTCCACGTACAATCTTGGAGGTGCTGTTCATCATACCGTTCTGCTCCGAGAAAGGAACGTCGGCCACAACAATTGCGGCAGGCAGCCATTTCTCGGGGAACATTCCGGCATGCTTTCCTCCCGGACGGTATGCGTCGCACTCTGTCTGAAGGATATCGAGCATCGCCTTTTTTCCCTCGACAGTTGAAGGGTCGAGCCCCTTTGCCTTTACGGCATCGGCAAGAGCAGCCTTGTTGGGAACAGCCACTACAACGGTGTAGGGACTCTGATTGTTATAAAGAACGGTTGCGTCTATGAACTTGCTGTTGTCGGCCAGGCTGTCTTCGTATCCCTCGGGAGAGTATTTCTCGCCGTCGGAAGAGATGAGAAGGCTCTTGAAGCGACCGGTAACGTAGAGATAGCGGGGGTCTTTCTTGTACAGATAGCCGCGGTCACCGGTATGGAGCCATCCGTCGATAATGGTCTTTGCGGTAGCTTCATCGTTCTTCCAGTAACCGGCCATAACGTTCTCGCCGCGGATTACGATTTCGCCCGTTTCTCCCAGAGGAAGTTCTTCGCCGTTTTCCCCGCAAATCTTGATGTCAAGCGGTTTTACAACCCGACCCGATGACCCGAAGATAGCGTGTCCCGCGGCATTGGCGCAGATGATGGGAGTTGCCTCCGAGAGGCCGTATCCCTGGAAAATAGGCATTCCTATGGCGCAGAAGTAGCGCTGGAGTTCGATGTCCAACAGGGCGCCTCCACCTACGAAGAAGTGGATGTTGCCGCCGAAGTTGTCACGGATAGGCTTGAACACAAGCTTGTCCATAATATCCTTTATGGGTTTGCGCCACCATAGTTTCCAGCAGGGTTTGCCCATATTGTAATATTCCCGGTTGTATTTTATTGCATTGTCCAGAGCGAAGTTGTAGAGTTTTTCAACCTTGGGGCCCTTCTTTTTGATTCCGGACTCTATATTCTTGCGGAAGTTGCGGGAAATCGCGGGAACCGACAGCATCATATACGGCTTGGTTTCGTTGATTGCAACCGGAATATTCTTAAGCATTGTAATAGCGCTCTTTCCGCCGGGAACCGTGGCAATGCTGCCGCCGTAGAGCATCATTGTATAGAAACCGGCAACGTGTGCGAAACAGTGGTCGAGAGGCAGGATAATAAGCATCGTGGAGCCCTCGGGGGCGCTGATTACCGATGCTCCCTGCTCGACGTTGGCCGTATAGTTGCGGTGGGTGAGAAGAATGCCCTTTGGGTCGGCAGTGGTTCCGGAGGTGTAACTTATGTTGGCATAGTCGTCCGGTCCTACCGCAGCTATCCTCTTTTCCAGTTCCCCGGGGTGTTCTTCAATGAACTTGAGTCCCATCTGCCGTATCTGGCCGATGTGTATTTCATTCTCCTGCAGGGGGATATTGTCGAAAACGATAACCTTCTGTACGGCAGGGCACTTGCCGATTACACGGCGCACCTTTTCGATCTGGCTCTCGGATGCAATCACATATTTGGCATCGGAATGGTTGATTCGGAAAGTAAGGTCGTGATCCGATTCCAACTTGAAAGACAGGGGTACGTTTACGCCTCCCGCGTACAGCAGGCCGAGTTCGGCTATAACCCAAAGATTGCGGCCTTCGGAAAGCAAAGCGGCTTTCTCTCCTTTCTCAAGGCCTAAAGCCATAAAGCCCGCTGCAAGAATTTTGCTCTCGTCACGGGTTGTAACGTAAGACGTTTCCGTCCACACACCGTCTACCTTCTCGCGAAGGAAAGTTTTGTTCTGGTACTTTTCCGTGTACTTTTCGACAAATTCGAGGATTGTCGGTCTTTCTTGTGACATAATACTGCTATTTTGGTGGGAACAGGCCGAAAAGACGGGCATCAAGCATATTGGTGATCTGCTCGAAGTCCTCGGGCCGGTTTCCGAACTTTATATTGTCTGCGTCGATAACGAGCAGATTTCCATCGTAATCCTTAATCCAGTTCTCGTATTTCTCATTGAGACCGGTAAGATAGTCTATGCGGATGCCTTTCTCGTACTCCCTGCCGCGTTTCTGTATCTGGGAAACCAGGTTGGGGATAGATGAGCGCAGGTAGATGAGCAGATCGGGCTTTCCCACAAGCGACATCATAAGGTCGAAAAGGTCTTTATAGTTTTCGAAGTCGCGGGAACTCATAAGTCCCATATCGTGCAGATTGGGGGCGAAAATGCAGGCGTCTTCGAAAATGGTACGGTCCTGCACTATAATGTCGTCCGTTCTGGAGATATCCACTACGTCTTTGAAACGCCTGTTGAGGAAATATATCTGGAGATTGAACGACCATCTGGCCATATCTTCGTAAAAATCAGTGAGATACGGGTTGTAGTCGACAGACTCGTACTTGGGGATCCAACCATAATGGGCGGCGAGCATCTTGGTGAGCGTGGTCTTTCCGCTGCCTATGTTTCCGGCTATTGCAATGTGCATAATCTATTCAATAACAGTCACAAAGTTAGAAAATTATATCATTTAAACAAACCGAAGAGCTGTGCATCTATCCTGTCTGTGATGACGGCAAAATCCTCGGGTCTGTTCTGGAAATCGAGTTCGTCGGCATCCAGTATGAGCAGCGGCCCGCTGTAAGCCGATATCCATTCTTCGTACCGGTCGTTGAGTCCTCCCAGATATTCCAGACTTATACTCTGCTCGTAGTCGCGGCCGCGCTTCTGGATGTTCGCCACAAGGTGCGGGATGCTGCACTTGAGATAAATGAGCAGGTCCGGCAGCTTTACAGTGGACATCATAGACTCGAACAGCTGCATATAGGTGTCGTAGTCTCTTTTCGACAGGTTTCCCAATTCGAGATTGTTGCGCACGAAAATGTGTACGCCCTCCAGAATTGTCCGGTCCTGAACAACGACATCGCTGGCTCTGGATATCTCCAGCACGTCTTTGAAGCGTTGTGCAAGAAAGTATGTCTCCAGGTTGTATGACCAGCGGGGGATGTCTTTATAGTAATCTTCCAGATATGGATTGTACGTTACGGACTCGAACTTGGGAGTCCAGCCGTAATGTGTGGCCAGCATTTTTGTGAGGGTGGTCTTGCCGCACCCGATATTCCCTGCAATTCCTATATGCATATCGTCTGATAGTTCTCCACAAATTTAACATTTTGCCCGAAAATTGCCAAATGCCTCCCCTGCGGATTTCTATTTGATGAGGCTGCCGAGAATGCTGCGGGTGAGGGTGGTCATTGCCGCGCCGGCAGCTGCGGTCCCATATCGGATATGGTCGTGCGCATAGGATGCCCCTTCTCTCCAAACACGTCGAAGAGCTGCACCGGGCAGGAGTCGAACCGCGGGTTTTGGATTCCGAATTCGACGCATCTCTTCTCTATGAAGCCGCTCATTGCCCCGGCCTGGCTGATTCCCGAAAGGTCGCCTTTCATATCGGCCATAAAACAGGGTACTCCGGCCTGACAGAAGGTCTCGGCCAGCACCTGAAGAGTTACAGTCTTGCCCGTTCCGGTTGCGCCGGCTATGAGTCCGTGGCGGTTTGCCATTCTGCCTGTAATACTTATGGGGCCGTTGGGTCCGTGGGCTACGTAAAGTCCGTGTTCTGAATCGTACATAACAATGTTTTTGTCTTGAAAGCACGAATTTAGTCAAATTTCCCTTATATTTACATATATGAAAATCCTTCTGTTTATCATTTCCCTCATTGCGGCCGGCACGGCAAATGCGGCAAATGCCGGGAACCCCCTCAAAATGCTGGTCGGCACCTATACAAACAACGGCAGTTACGGAGTTTACCTCTATGATTTCGACTCCGCCACCGCTCAAGGCACAGTCCTCGACAGCGTCAGGGCCGGAAACCCTTCGTTCATAGTTCCTTCGGCAGACAGGCGCTTTGCCTATGCGGTGAGCGAATTCGAAGACGGGAGCCAGGGAGTCTATTCCTTCAGGCTCGGCGCCGGCAGCATTGAAAGCCTCAACTTTCAGAAAGGCACCGGAGGCTCTCCCTGCAACATAACGGTTGCCGGCGGAAACATTCTCACCTCCGACTACGGCTCAGGAACCCTTTCGGTGTTCCCCATTCTTGCAGACGGGTCCGCAGGCGAGCGCAGTTTTCAGTTCAATCCCGGGGAAGAGAGCGGGAAAGACATCTCCAGAATTCACTGCGCTGCGGTTTCCCCGGACGGCAAATACGTTTTCATAACAGACCTCGGGGCCGACAAAATCTACCGCGCGACCCTCGGCGGCAAGGTTCCCGCGGACTTCTGCACCGCGTACAGCTTTGACCCCAAGGTTCATCCGGGGCCCAGGCACCTTACTTTCTCGCCCGACGGCCGCTTCGCATACCTCATTTCTGAAAAGGGCGACTGTATCAGCTGCTTCGCCTACAGCGACGGGACACTCACCCATATTGAGACGCAACTCGCCTATGACGGGCAGGGCCACGGCAGCGCCGACATCCATATCAGCCCCGACGGCCGTTTCGTCTATACCAGTCACAGGCTTAAAGCCGATGGCATAGCGCTGTTCGAGCGCGACCCTCTCAGCGGAAAGCTCACCCGCAAGGGATACTTCCCTACCGGCAGGCATCCGCGCAATTTTGCGCTCACCCCCGACGGGAAACTGCTGCTGTGCGCCTGCAGGGACGACAACCGAATAGAAATTTATTCGGTGGACAGGCGCACCGGAGAACTGACGAATACGGGGAAGGCTGTATGTGTGCCCTCCCCGGTATGCATTCAACTGTACGAGCAGTAGGATTTATTTGAGGAAAAGTTTCAGAACGGATGAAAGCCGGTCCGGACAGCTGGTTCCCTTTCCGCCGCAATCTATGCCTTCGAGTTTGACGATTGCATCCTTGACCTTCATTCCCTGCACCAGTTTGGAAACCGCCTGAGTATTGCCGGGACATCCGCCTACAAAATCGACTTTGGTAATTACATCTTTCCGGACAGAAACGTTTATCTGCCTGGGACAGATGCCGTAAGGCTTGGCTTTGATTGTACGGGTGCCGTCCTGCGCAGTCTTGTCTTCCAATACCGTTATTGCGGAGTTGCCGGCAGACTGCTGGGCAATCCCGGCAGGAACATCGGGAAAAGAGGTCTTTGCAGTTGCAACGTTACCGGAAAATAAAAGCAATGCGGTGCATAATGCGGAAAACATCAAAATTCTGTTCTTCATACTCTTTCTTTACTTATCTGAAGGCAAATTTATAAATTTTTCTTAAATTTGTAAGATTCAACAAATCGACAGATTCATTATTTTTAATATCAGATATGATTTACACAAAAGAAGTGCAGCAGATGTGCTGCGTAACCAAAGGCGCAAATCACGCCAATGCTCCTATTCCTGAGGAAGGCAAATGGGTGCATGCAAAAGAAATCAAGGACATCTCCGGCCTTACCCACGGTATCGGCTGGTGCGCTCCTCAGCAGGGGTGCTGCAAACTGACTCTCAATGTCAAGGACGGCATTATTGAGGAAGCTCTTGTAGAGACTCTCGGATGCTCCGGTATGACTCATTCTGCAGCTATGGCTTCTGAGATTCTGCCCGGCAAGACTCTCCTCGAAGCCCTCAATACCGACCTCGTATGTGATGCCATCAACACAGCGATGCGCGAACTTTTCCTTCAGATTGTTTACGGACGCACCCAGTCGGCTTTCTCTGAGGGCGGCCTCCCCATCGGCGGCTCACTCGAGGACCTGGGAAAGAACCTCCGCAGCCAGGTAGGTACAATGTACGGTACCAGGGCAAAGGGTTCCCGTTATCTTGAAATGACGGAAGGCTATTGCACAAAGATGGCTCTCGACGCCAACAACGAGGTGATAGGCTACGAGTTCGTAAACCTCGGAAAGCTTATGGACGCCCTCAAGGGCGGCGCTACCGGTCCCGAAGCCATTGAGAAGGCAAAAGGCACCTACGGCCGCTTCAAGGATGCAGTTAAATATATTGACCCCCGTAAAGAATAAGAGACTATGGCACTTTTCGAAAGCTACGAGCGTCGCATTGATCAGATCAATGCAGCTCTCAACAAATATGGTATCAAGGACATCGACGAGGCCAAGGCCATCTGCGACGCCAAGGGTCTCGATCCTTACAAGATGTGCGAAGAGACACAGAAAATCTGCTTTGAGAATGCAAAGTGGGCTTATGTAGTTGGTGCAGCCATCGCAATAAAGAAGGGTGTAAAGAGTGCAGCCGAGGCAGCCGAGGCAATAGGCGAAGGCCTTCAGGCTTTCTGCATTCCAGGTTCCGTAGCCGATGACCGCAAGGTTGGTCTGGGACACGGAAACCTCGCGGCAAGACTGCTGCGTGAGGAGACCGAGTGTTTCGCATTCCTCGCAGGACACGAGTCATACGCTGCCGCCGAGGGCGCCATCAAGATTGCCGAGATGGCAAACAAGGTACGCCGGAAGCCTCTCCGCGTTATCCTCAACGGACTTGGAAAGGATGCAGCTAAGATTATCTCCCGCATCAACGGTTTCACCTACGTGCAGACTCAGTTCGACTACTATACCGGCGAAGTCAAGGTTCTTTCTGAGACCAAGTACTCCGACGGTGTACGCGGCGGTGTGCGCTGCTACGGTTCAGACGACGTTCGCGAAGGCGTTGCAATTATGTGGAAGGAAGGCGTTGACGTCTCTATTACCGGAAACTCAACCAACCCCACACGCTTCCAGCACCCCGTTGCAGGAACCTACAAGAAAGAGCGCGTGCTTGCAGGCAAGCCTTACTTCTCCGTAGCATCGGGCGGCGGTACCGGACGTACCCTTCACCCTGACAATATGGCTGCCGGTCCCGCTTCCTACGGTATGACCGACACCCTCGGCCGCATGCACTCCGACGCTCAGTTCGCAGGTTCATCTTCAGTTCCCGCACACGTCGAGATGATGGGCTTTATGGGTATGGGCAACAACCCTATGGTTGGCGCCACCGTTGCAGTCGCAGTTGCTGTCGCACAGGCTCTGTAAGCCAAGATAGGACGCGAGTGACTCGCGTCTTGCGCAATCAGCGGGCGCTATTTTTGTCGTACAGGTAGGCGGCTATTATGGCGGCGGAGTCGCCTACCAACTGTTCGCAGGGGCGCTTTTTATAAAATTGTGCACCTCGTGCCGACGGTTCGGGCTTCTGCCAGCCAACACCCTCGAGTCCAAGGAGCTCGCGGCATACCACGCTGCCGTTAAGGTCGCGGAACTCCCCCGCCAGACGCTGCACCAGAGAGTAGCAGGCCTTGCGCTTGGACTGGTCCTGAGGGTCGTCGGACGGGCAGATGAAACCGCAAACGATTGCCATCCCGCTTACCGTTCCGCACACGTCCCTCATTCGGGCAACGCCACCCCCAAGACCCGAGCCAATCTTTACAAGAGAATCGCTGTCGAGCCCCGTTATGTCCTCGAAAGCGAGAAGTACCGCCTGACAGCAATTGTAGCCCCGGCGGAAAATCTCCATAGCCGAGTCTCTTCTTTCCTTAACAAAGTCTTCCCGAGTCATAGAACCCTGCACACTATTTAACCTTCTTCATATAGGGATAAAGGAACTGAGCCATACGCAGGAAGCCAAGGTCGGTGAGATGGGTCCCGTCCACCGAGGCATCGTTGTCGGGCCCGGTTGCCGCTCCCTCCATAGGCTCGATGGCGCTGTGAGTGCCCCCGATTTCGATGTACTGCAGGTTCTTGAGACCTTCGGCGCGGAGCTTGTGATAGAGTTCTTTCCAAAGGGCGTCTTCCTCGTTGACGTCGTTACGGGTGTATTCGTCGAGCCACTGGTACTGGTATGGATAGTTGCTGAGCATAATTATGGGAACGTCGGGATGAGCCTTCCACAAAATCTTCATAAACGACTCGGTGCTGTCCCTCACTGTCTGAACGGTGCAGTTTCCGAGGCAGTCGATAACGTAGGCTCCGGCATCGATGCGGGCCATCTCCTCGGCAAGAATCATATCCATCCGGCCGTTGCCGCTGAATCCCAGATTTATGCACTCGCGTTTGAGCATTCGGGACAGGATGCTGGTATAAACCATTCCGGGACGGGAGGCGCATCCCCCCTGGGTTATGCTGGTGCCGTAGAAAACGAGCGGTTTTTCGCTCTTTCCACCGAAGGGGTTGTTCCCAAGAACGGTGGGCTGCTCTATCACTGCACCTTCCTCAACTCCCAGGGCGAGGTCGATTACTCCGTCGTACAGGGGGAAGAACATAACGTAATCGCGCATCTGCCCGTCCATATTCCTGCGGAAAACGTTGATTGACTCCTTGCCGTTGGGCTGGGCAGTACCGGCAAATCTCCACTGCTTGCCGTCGAAGGCGTAAAGGTCGAACCCGCAGATTCCGGTAGGGGTCATATGGTTCATCCTGAAGTTGTTGAGAAGGGTCCACCTGGCTCCTATGGTCTTAGCGTTGGTTCTGAAGCGGAGCGCTATTCCGGCACTGTTCTGGCCCAGATCCCATACGGCCTGACGCACCTTTCCCTCGATTCTTGAGGAGAGGCGGGTATAGTATCCGTCATCCTTGGCG
This sequence comes from Candidatus Cryptobacteroides sp., assembly GCA_045599225.1. Classification (GTDB taxonomy): domain Bacteria; phylum Bacteroidota; class Bacteroidia; order Bacteroidales; family UBA932; genus Cryptobacteroides. Next base: position 1,826 of record JAZRVN010000044.1, on the reverse strand, counting down.
GCACTGCCGGTTCTTACACAGTCGTCGAAACCCTGGTTCACCAGAGGCAAACCCAGTTCCCTTACGTCGTAGTACTTCAATTCCGAGGCTTTCTGAGCAAATGCCGGGGCGGCGCTCAAGGTCGCGAACATTGCGGCCATCATCAAAAATTTTTTCATACAGTTAAAATATTGATTCACTGGTTTCGGTTGTAAACAGTTCGAGCGCCTTCATTCCCATAATGCTGTTTCCCTTGGAATTGAGACGGGGACTCCAGACAGCTATGGAATAAAGCGACGGGTAGATGGCAGCAATACCGCCTCCAACACCGCTCTTTCCAGGAAGGCCTACCAGAAAGGAGAACTCCCCCGCCTCGTCGTAGAACCCGCAGGTTTGCATTATCGCATTTATTCTCTTTACGTTGGATTTGGTAAGCGTGACCTCTCCGTGCCGGAACTCCTCGTTGCTTCGGGCAAAGCACATAAATGCCTTCGACAACTCGGCGCAGCTCATCTCGACCGAGCACATAAGGGTGTACAGCTTCAGAACCTCATCGATTCCGTTCTCTATGTTGCGGTGATACTTGAGCAGATTCGCTATGGCCGCATTCAGATAGCCGGTAGAAAGCTCCGACTGAGCGACTCTGAGGTTGTAGTCCACCGTGGGGCTGTCGCACATCTTGCGTATGTAATCGATAAAGAACTGCTCGGGGTCCTGCAGACGGGAAATCATAATGTCGGCCATAACCAGCGCTCCGGCATTTACGAACGGGTTTCTGGGAATTCCTTTCTCATATTCCAGCTGCACCAGGGAATTGAAGGACGACCCGGACGGCTCTTTTCCCATACGTTTCCAAATTTCTTCCCCTTCCAGGCTTATTGCAATGGTAAGAGCGAACACCTTGGAGATACTCTGGATGGAGAAACGCGTGTGCGCATCGCCGAGTTCGAAAGTTCTCCCGTCCATCAGCCGCAGGCTGATTCCAAATCGGTCAGGGTCAACCTCGGCAAGAGCGGGGATATAGTCGGCCTGCTTTCCCTCCCGGGAATACGGCAGAATCTCCCGATAAATATTTTCCAGTATTGCCTGATAGTCCATAAATCTTATTCCGGAAGTCTTTTTTGTTTATCCGATAAGGAATAGCAAATTTACTGATTATATTTGCATCCGAGCACAAAAAAAATTGAAATATGAAAAAAATCCTAAGCCTTATTCTTGCGATTGCCGCCATTGCGCCTGCATTTGCCCAGAATTCAAAGAACAACGTTGCCGACTCCATTTTAGGAGAATATATGGTTCCGGATGCCAAGAACGGAGATTCCAAAGTACGCTTCACTAAAAATGAGACCGGGACTTACGACTGTCAGGTTTTCTGGCTGGCTATTCCCACCGACCCCGCCACCGGCAAGCCCTGGCTGGATTTCCGCAATCCCGTCAAGAGCCTGCGCAACGTGCGCTGCGACCAGCTGTTCATCATTCGCGGACTTCAGTACAATTCAAAGGACAAAGTTTGGGACGGGGCCAAGGTGTATGACCCCAATCGCGGCATTTCCGCCCGCGTGAAGTGCAAGTTCAACGATTCCGGAGAACTGGAGGTGCGAGGCACCGTGCTGGGAATCGGGGAGACCCAGTGCTGGAAGAAACTTTAAAGAGGGGAAGCAGACCGACGGTTGGCAGTTCTGAAAACGAAGAGAGGCTCGGTGACATTTGTCATCGAGCCTCTCGAAGAACGGCGGCTACCTACTCTCCCACTTGGTGTAGCAGTACCATCGGCGTTAGCGGGCTTAACTTCTCTGTTCGGGATGGGAAGAGGTGGTTCCCCGCTGCTAAAGCCACCGCAGTATATG
>JAZRVN010000043.1:0-4957 GCA_045599225.1 Candidatus Cryptobacteroides sp. | reverse complement strand
ATCCTCATCCGTAGGCCTTGTATCGGGTTTCTGTCCGTCAGACCAGATGTTTGCCGCCGGCTTCCTTCAGATTCCGTCTCGCGGCGGACACCCTTGTCTTTGGCTGTAACCTTCCCACTATCAGGGCGGTTTAGGGACTTTCACCCATTAGAGTACGTTCGTGCTGGACGAACATCGAGTAGGAGGAAAACAAAAAGTAGTTTCCTCCTACATAACGACCTGTTGTGTAACGGCTTCGGTTTTGTGGGTGGGGATTGTGCGGCCGTTACACAATTACGCGTTATGTCTAAGGCGCGGCGCACCGCACTGCCGGTGCTTCGAAGAAAGGTGCCTGGCCGTTCATCTCCCTGGGGTCGGGGGATAAATTGATGCGAGTCTGAGGCGGCCTTGGCCGACTCTGTCTCGCATACCTTTTTCCATTTATCCCTGCTCTTCGGTGGCGGCTCTGCCGACATCGAGGAGCATAATAGACCCAGCAAGGCGGATTTGGCGGCCTGTGGCCGACGAAACGGCCGCTGCTGACCGCATTGTCCCTTCGCACTGCACGGACGCTGTTGGCCGTAGTGAGTGTGGACAACAGAGGGCGTGCACAGACCTTCGCATACCACTGACGCAAATCTGACGCAGCGAGCGAGAGCAGAGGGAGCTTGCTCACTATGCCGAGCCGCAAGGAAGAAAAGACCGTAAGGTCTTAATTTCGCCGACAGGCGGGAATCATCAAAAGTCTCAAAATCCCCAATAACAGCACACCCAGTATATATAGCATATATCAAACGTTGTCTCAATTCTCTATATATAGCAATAGCAATACTACCAACAGCAATACGCACGTACCGGTACTGCAATTGACAATGTCGATAAGAACCAGCACCGCCAACACTACCCACAATAACAACAACGGCAGCACGATGAGCTGCGGCAGCAGCAGCTAGTCGGCAAGCCGCAGGGCGGGAGGGCGGGGAAAGCCGCAGGCTGCGCAGCAGCCGAGGCAGTGCGGAAGGCGGTAGCAAGTCTGTGTACTCAGACGCAACGCGGCTGATGTCAACAGTCTTGCCCGCCTGGAGCGAATGGACAGCGTCGGTGAGGCGAGGATTGTGGAGCGAAGCGATACAACCGGAGGCTGACCGACACCGCTTTTGTATTTGGCAACGGAGCCGAAGGCGGAGTGGCCGTGGAGCCCGAAGCAGTCTTTCACGGCTGGCGTTAAGCCAGACGGGAATGTCTGCCGGGCGGAACTTGATGAAGTGGAAGTCGCGCAGGCGCGACGTGCCGGAGCGGCTGGAACCAAGCCTTTCTGACGGAGCTTCAGCGGAGGAAGAAGGGCTTGACCGCTCAAAAAAAACATCCATTCAGAAGAAAATATGGCTTGATGGAGGGACATGTTCCGGTGTAAAAAAATCGAAGGCCGGAATGGTTGATAACAATCCGGCCTCCGATGATAAAAATTGCGCACGGGAACTATGGCTCCACTTCGCGGACAAGGAACACAGCCCCAGCATATGTACCCGTATTCATACCCCATTGGCTTGAATCTAAAGGCCAGTTTTGATTATTCCATCTTAACATAACATTTTCGAGCCAAACCCCTCGAATTATTCTTTTTGAAGAATACTCTACTTGATACATAGGGATAGCAACGGCTCCTTTCTTCTCAAGTTCGTTCCATGTGTCAGCATTATATCCATCCTCCGGAATAACGATAGAATTATCATCCGCCCCAAAAGGAAGAATCACCATACAGTGATTTCCACAGACATCACAATACCCGATTTTATAATGATTTGCTATGTAGTTGTTCAATTCTGCAGAAGAGAGAAGTCGGCACGGCAAACCATTACTGGTGAACAGGCTGTTCGCAAAAAAGATGTCATGCTGTCTGTCATTTATAGTGCGGTAATCCTCTTTCACGTAAATTGTGGGTTCATTACGCCAATGGAAGAAGGATTTCGGAACATCATACTGATGCTCGGTCATATACATATCGTCACTTTCGAAAACCAGTGTCCCTTTCATGAATTGTATGTACTTATTGTCCCCGACCTGGTATTTGAAGTCAACGAAGGCATTATCACCAGCCTCTTTTGAGAAATAGGCAATGTAATCCGCTTTGCCATCCACTTTGACTGATAAGGGATTATCCTTAAACTCTTCACCGGTCGCCTTGTTTCGCCAGCAGACAAAGGAGCATCCCGTCGCAGGCTTTGCAGTCAAAGTCGCAATGTCTCCTAGTGAATAATACAACCCGTCGCACCCTTCCCTATCAACAAAAGCCGAGCCCCAACTTGAACCCATTCCAGTGGCTAATGACGCAGTTACCCAATATCCTTTATCTCCGAATTCCGCCGTATATTCCACATCAGATGTAAGCGTTCCGGATATTTTCTTGTCACGATAAAGATTTCCTTTTGAATCGGTCCAACATTTGAAAAAATAGTAGGAGCGGAGTGGAACATTTACCAAATCGTCTGCTTCCAACGTGAAGGTAGAGTTGTATGCAAAAAATTCAGAAAGATTATCAATATTTTTCAAATCGTAGTTGATACCTTTTTCGCTGTCATTCAGTAACAGTTCCACTCCTCCATGGTTTTCAAAGCCATCAGAAACTTTAACGGTCAGTTTCTTTGCACTTGCAGACCTTTTCAGTTTCAGGGTAAAGTGCTCATCCCCGTCAATCTTTATTGCGTCACACTCACCGGGGCCATAGGTCTTACCCTTCGAATCAGTCCAACCAACAAGTTCATATCCGCTGTGAGCTCCGTCAACCAAACTGATCTCATCATTTTGGAAGACCTGATAAACACGGTCCGTTCCAGACTGTTCACAACTTGCGAAGGAACCGATTTTATTTGAGACAAGCATCGGTCCGCGGTCTTCGTCCACCATCGTCCGACACTCAGAATCAACATCAACAGTAACCTTGCACGTCTCTCCGAAGTGAGCGGTGAAAATATCATCCCGAATAACCGACCACAATGGAAATGTCTTGTTGTTACTTACAGTTTCACCATCGCTGTTTACCCATTTCATGAACGAATAGCCATTTCGGGGATAGGCATTGAGAATTACGTTCCCGTTTAATTTCACGTCAGCCATCTTTTCCCCAGTGCCGTTTATGTCAACGGTTCCTTGTTCCTCATTGGCAGACTGAACACTAATCTTAATAGTCCCTATAAAATCTTTGAAATTGTTATCTATCACTGCATCCACAAGTTTCTGCCCGTATGTTTCCTTTTCCGAGGCAGCCAATTCTGCCAGCGCCAGGTAAGCTTTGAGCATCAGTTTGCGGGGAAGAAGCGGTATTGCAAATGCGACAGAGGCGCAGGCCTCCGCTGCCCCTGCTGAGATTCGCTTCGTCCTGCCCCTGCCAGCATAGTCCTGAAGAATGATACCACGGCCAATGTATCCGGATGAGGCGTAATCGACAAAATCATTGTACAGGTCATTGCAGGCCGAGAGGTAGTCGGGGAAGGCCTGGTCCAGAACGAATCCCGATGCCTGATTTATGACGAGCGTCGGGTCATTGTATTCCTGATTCCTACCGGAGTAGCTCTTCAAGTCCCACAACGCCTTGAAATCACTGCGCTTTTCAGAAATATAGTCACCGTTCGACTCTCCCTCATCAGGACCATAGTTGTCCTGAACCGTGATTATGGATTTCTGCACAGAACCATCCTTACCCTTATAGTATATCTCCTTGTCTGCGCCCCAGCTGTCAGCTCTTGCCCCTATGTCGTACCAACTCCAGTTCTTACTTCGGACAATGAACAATATCTTCCCGCGCAGGTCACCCATAGTCATATCCGGGTCGTAATGAGCAATATTATTCTGCGGCACCACAGCATTTATGGTTTTCACAACATCCTCCACCGTCTCCTTGTCATGAAGGGAGAGGTCTGACATATGGAAGCCGAACTGCGTGAGCAGATTGACGGCAGTGGTAATCACTGTACCCCACCAGCCTACATTATCCACAAAACCATTTCCTTCGGGACAGAGTATCACAACGGCACCCTCTTTCGGATTTGCCTTGACCTTGTTCCAGATTTCCTTCAGTGCATCCTCGAACAACATATTGCAGGATATGAAGTCGTGATACATATACGATGTGAATACTTCCTTTCTCATACGGAGGTCGAAGGCCCTTACGCCGCAGTCCCACTGCTGGGACAGGCTCTTTTCCTGGGAACGGGCGGCAAACGCAAGCTCGTCCTGCACGTTATATGTAGTGGCGTCGTGTGTGCCGGGGATAGTCATATAGACGAGCTTCTTATCGTCCCGAACACTTGACATCCAGTTCGCATTGTCAATGCCGCGAGGTGTGGCGGTAAGGTCTTCGGCCTTGGTCTGTTCACCGTCTTCGGCCTTGGTCTGCTCACCGTCTTCGGCCAAAGATGACTTCACTCCCTTGGTGGTTGAAGTCACCAAATTGAAGTATTTTGACAATTCCCTCTCTCTGAAAAAGTTGACGGCGGCAGACTTCCCTTTATATGCAGTGGAGCATTTGAGGGAATCGGCGGAAACGCTGTTCACCATCAGATATACTGTCGAATTGTCTTCAAAATGGATTCTCACTGCGTCTCCTGACAATCCCGCCTCGCTGTAGCCCTCGTATTTTTCTTCAATGCCCCAGTCAAGGATGTTCAGAGTGTCAAGCACATAGCTTGCGCCTGATTCGTCGAAGGTGCCAGTCAGCTGGATGTAGCAAGGCTCCTTGCCGGCAAGGCGATATTCGGCGAAACAGAAATCATCGATGTCTCCCACTGCGAGGTTTGCAATCCAGTCATCCGTGACCTTCTCCTTAAGGTCCTCAATAGACGTGTAGCCCGAAGCAGGAATTTCTTCAGGGTCCTTGATATGTTCATTGTCTTTCCTGCAACCGGTCGTCAGAGCGGCAAGCGCAATTGCCAGTACGGCGAAAAAAGTCTTCCTCATGTTAGTTACAATAATTTGGGCAAAA
>JAZRVN010000042.1:0-55683 GCA_045599225.1 Candidatus Cryptobacteroides sp. | reverse complement strand
TTTCCCGTACTGATGCCTCTGATAGGTCAATGCCGCCACCCAGACTTTCAGGGTGCGACAAATAAGTCCCGAACTTGTCAGGACTGTAATCTGTTTGAATCATGAATAACTATATGTTGGTGAATATTGTTATTCGTGAAGGAATTTAGAAGTGTCTCGGAAAATCCATCCTCATGTGAAGGATACGGACGATCCTTACTTTTCGTTGAGATATAATACGATAAAATATGATATGACGTCCACAGTTGACACCACGTAAATTTGGCCGGACTTCATCATAACTGCGGCCGACAATTTCCGGGTTGGAAGCGATACGCTCACAAGTATCAAGCAACCCATTATAGTAACGGATTGCCTGCTCCTCAGACCATTCTGACGCGGTATAATTCCAGATATCTCTTATGTCCTTTTTCGCCAGTTCTGATATGATGAAATTTGCCATGGTTATTTGCGTTGCGCCTTCAGTTCGGCAAGAAAGATATCTCTGTTGAAATCTTCAACATCCGAACTTGAATCACCATCATCGATGGCAGAGCGAAGGGCAGCCAACCTGGCTTCATCATCCTCAAGACGGCGAAGTGCCGCCCTGACAACTTCACTCGCATTGTTATATCTGCCAGAGGTGATTGTTGATTGAATGAAATTCTCGTAATGTGGGCCGAGAGCCACCGTCATTGTGCGTGCCATATTCTATGATTTTGGACAAATGTAAGAATATTTCTTAATAAATGCAAAATCGGAGGACGTAATCTATAACATTCGCATACCTGAGTACGTTTTCTACCCTCGTAGAGAACAACTGCAGCCAGGCCTTCTATTTTTATGGAGAAGAAGATTGGTTCGAAGAAGGCGAACCGGCAATGTCTATAGAGAAATACGGCAGGATGATAGGGTTACCCATCCGTCCTGTCCGGGTATCGTCCGACCGTCTGGGCGAATGACAACAAAAAGGCCGGCCGGGGATTGTCCCCAGCCGGCCGATTCGAATTATTGAATGTCCCTAATTTTTAGCAGGAATAACTATCCTCTGGAGAAGACCCTGTGCTCCATCGGCTGAGTAAATGATAAGGGCGTCACCCTTCTGTTCAAACAGAACGCAAGTTGAAGGCTCGGCCATATATGTAGCTTCAAGACCTTCGCCAAGGATATTGACAGATGTGATAGGAGCCATTGAGGTTGCATCAAATATTGTGAGCACTGAAGGCATTGCCCAATAAGGGAACCAAGCCATATTGTTGACAGCAACAATGGGTTTCTCTCCCCAAACACCCGACTGAATGCAGGATACACCGTTGGCCCAGTCACCAATTGTGGCAAGAGAAGTTGTTGTGCCTCCTACGCTATACTGAAGAGCATAGGTTCCGTCATAACCATTGTAAAGGAATCCGTCGGCAGCGCTTGTTCCAAGAGGAGCGAAGTCAGCCCTGTTGGCCAACCAGATTTCGCCTCCTGTAGTGAATGAAACATACTGAGGCTGACAGGTATCCTCCGTCTTTTCCTCACCGTAAGGAGCCCAGGTCGTAGCCTTGCCGCCCTTGATTTCCCAATATGCTCCTGTTACGGGAACACCTGCAGCGGGGCCGTCGGCAATCAAAGCTGTTACAATACCGTCCTTAAGGACATTACCCCTTGCGTGGAAGTGTCCGAGTCCATATCCGTAATAATCGAAATATGCGTGAATGAGCGCAGTGGGCTCAACTTCCTGATCAACAGGTGTGTCTCCGGGAATTACATATACATCGAATGCCTGTCCGTATGCAGTGGGAGTTACCATAATGAAGTTGCCGGCATCGTCATTCAGAACTTCGGAATATGTAATGGTACCATCGCCAAGTACAGGTCCAAGGAATTGGATATCTCCGTTTTCGGGGTTGAACATTGCAAGATTAGCCCCGTCATAAAGCACATACTGGCCAGCGCCCTTGGCTATCGAGAGTTGAGTGCCATTCTGCATCTCCGCAGGAATAGCCGAACTCCAGCTGACGCTGGTAAGACCTTCCTGATAGAAATATACCCTTTCAGTGTGATCTGCATACTCGCCGGTAGGCTCGCCTGTTTCCTCATCAATAACAGGATCCTGAATTGCAGGAACGGTGAACTTAACATATGATGTACGTGCATCATAGCCTTCGTTGGCATCAATGACAATCTTTAAACTCTTGCCATCTGTTGCAAGTGTAGCGTGCTGATAAGGGAATGAGCCGTCGGAATAGTCCTTTACGGTAAATTCAACGTTGGCAGTAATGTTTACAGTATATTCTCCACCTTCTTTCGTTACGTCAAATGAATAATTATCCAACTCGAAATAAGGCTCGAACGCAGCCTGCTTGATTGTTACCTCTGCCTTCTTGCCGGCACCGGAAAGAATGATTGTGCCCTCGCGAGCCTCGCCTTCGTTTGCGCTCACCTCAACGTCGAAAGTCTTCTCGACAGCGGCCTTGGTTGCAGTTGCAATCTTGAGCCAGCTTGCGTCGGTGGTAGCGGTTACCTCTACGTTGGCCTTAACCTTAACGCTTACCTTGCCACCCTCGGCGGGAGCATCGTAAGAAGTAACGTCAACAACCATAGCATCTTTCTGGAGCTGGGTGAAAGTAACTACCTGAGAGGTAGTCTCGGCCTTGAGCGTTACCTTTACAACAATAGCATCTTCGCTGGTGTTGTTGGGAGCGGTAACCTTAACGGTTGCTGTTCCGGCTTCACCTGAAGTGGGAGAAACGCTCCAGTTTGAATTGTCGATAGAGGCAGTCCAGGGAACGTTTGAAGTGAACGATACGGTTTGGATTCCACCGTCGGTGGGAACCGTAACGTCGGCGGGAGTAGAAAGTGTAATGCTGGGCTTTACAGGCTCAGGCTTGGTGCAGGACACTGCAAAGATTGCAAGCGCTGCCATCAAATAAAGAATTTTTTTCATACTGATAGAAAATTGGTTATCAAAAATTTATTTTACTGTTTTAAGATAGTCGTCAAAACCCTGCTTGAACGCGGCCCAATAGTCATACATTCTGATATGACACAGGTCGAACACAAAATATCCGTCGCAGGAATTGATGCAGGCATCGATTGTCTTCGGAATCACGGCACTCTGCCCGCCTTTCTCAAAGCCGGTGGAATTTCCCACGTCGGGGCCGCCCGCAACCTCGGTAAGGGAGCCTATCTTCTGCTTTCCGAGTTTTGCGAAGCCCTGCATAGTCCACTCTCCGTTGCCATAGACACTGCCCGTGCCGGCATAGCAGCCTAGCATCATAAAGTCGCAGTGGTCGGCATAGCCGTACTTGGAATAGTCGGCGTCGGCCCAGGAATAACTGCTTCTGGCATTATAGTCCGGGCTGGCCCAGTTTACTCCGGAAGAATAGTACGAATCGTACCAGGCTCCCACATAGCAACCGAAACGAACCTTGGGATTGGTCTTGTGTACCACATCGGAGGCGGCCTCCACAAAGTCGTGTATTACCTTTACCCTGAAGCTCATCCAGGACTTCTGCAAGCTGCTCAAGGACCTTGGAAGGGTGCTTGTCCCGGGCTTGAAGATATCGGAAGGCCAGGAAGCAACCGCGCTTCCGGTATATTGCTCGAACGCTGTACGCGACTCCTGCGAGAAATCGCTCTGAAGGCCGGTGTCGTCGTAACGGCAACGGTCGAGTATGATTCCGTCGAGGTCGTAAGAGGCAAGTTCTTCAATAAGGGCGAGCATATATTCGCGAACCTTGGGATTTGCCGGATTCATAAATACCGTGCCTTCGACTCCATCATAGAAAGAACTCTCAAGTCCGTCCTCCCCGTTTACGACCGTAGCCCATTCGGCAGGGATGTTTCCCGAAAAGATGGGACCTTCGCTCTCCAGCCCGTAATATCCGCCATACCCGCACACAAAGGTATTCATTGCGGCGTTCACGCGAAGCCCGGCTTCGTGTCCGGCGTCTATGAAGGCCTGCAGATAATCGAAGTCGGCCGTGCGGTTAACGAACTTGTATTTCCCGTCGACCCAAGCGGCAAGGCGCCCGACCTGAGGAGCAACATCCGATTTGAAGAGTACGCTGCCTTCGGTAGGCCTTACGTCCACTATTACGTCGGTAAAGCCAACGGCCTTGATTTTCCTGAGGTCAGATGCAATCTGCTCCTTGTCGTTGGCATAGAAACGGAAGTTTGCCGACGCATCAATCCACACATACCTGGGTTTTCCGGTAAACGAAGGTTCCTCAGGTTCTTCAGGCTCCTCAGGCTCTTGAGGTTCCTCAGGCTTCGGAGCGGGCACAGGGTCCTCCCACGGCCAGGAGGGAATCTCCTTGGCAGGTTTCTGACAGGAAATTCCCATAATGGTGAACGATGCAGCCAGCAAGGCCGCCAATATAACTTTCGCCTTTATCATTGTCTCTTTATACAATCGACCACATACGCTCCAACTGCCTGGGAGTTGTGGTCATAGTAGTAAACGTAAAGTTTGTATCCGTCGGCCGAAGGCGACATTACAACATCGCCGGCAGCAACTCCGGCAGCTCCCTGCTGATACCACTGAAGGCTCTCCTTTGAGGCTTCAAGAGTGACGGCCGTAGGGTCGGTAATGTTGAACAGATAGAGTCTGGGACCTACTCCCCACATAGGGAAATGGCTTACAATCAGCAGAGTCATATATCTGCTGTTATTGAACTGCTTAGAATCCAAACAGTTGGGATTGTTTGACCAGTCGCCGAGCCGGGCCACTATATTGTCGACTCCGGCGGCAGTGCAATAGTGAAGCAGATAATTTCCGTCGGCATCGGCATTGCTCTCATAGTAGTCGTAGAACCATCCGTCGAGATTAGGCTCCACAGAAGCGGGAACTATGGTTGCAATATTCACGGGAGCTGCGCCCCATCCGCCGGTAACGGCCGCGAAATCAACTACGTCGGTGGAAACAACGGCACCGTTCTTAACTGTAAGGTAAACTCCCTTGGCAGTTGTGGTAACACCGGTGATTCCCTCTGCAGTGAAGGTAATTATTGCATCCTTCTCAATGTCGCCCATAACCTTTATTCTGTGTCCGATGGGAACGTCGATGGGATTCTCGAAGGTGTAGAACAGTTCGGGAGCAGTCTTCACCGACGAGGTCTTGTAGAGCTGAACAGTCTCCCTGTTGTCGCCTCCCTGGGCAACGTTGGTAATGAGCATATGCTCCATCTCGTCGTTGGTGATAGCCCCTGCAACTGCGCTTCCAAGGTTAATCTCGCCGGCCTTGTCTCCGGTAAGACCGTCGAATACGGCGGGAGTGGTTCCGTTTCCAAGGCAAACGATGAACTTGCCTTCGATTGCCGCAAGGGAGATTGCAACTTCGCTGGTGTAGTCGGGAAGTCCCATCCTCGTAACGGGATCCATATGGAAGAGGTGCTCCAGACTCTCAGGATTGAATCCCTGGTCAATCTTCTCGGGATCGCCGGTCATAACCTTGTAAACAGCCTCTGTTCCGTCATCGGCGGTTACGGTGAATTCCAGTCCGTTGGTATAATCCCTTGGCTTGGAAAGGTCGGGGAAAACCGATGCGTGCGCCGACACGGCTACAGTTGCCGTAGCGTGGGAAACGTCATCCCTCGTAGGCAGGATAACAGTCTTTTTTGCCTTGTCAACAACGCCCGCAACCGTGGGATTTCCCAAAGTGAAGGACAGCACGTCGCATTCGCTGGATTTAACCCTTTCACCGGTGATTATGATCTCACGGCTGTTGCCGAACGGGTCGGTATAAGTGAACTTATTCTCCTCGGTAAGGTCCAGAAGGGTGAGCGGCGGCTCAATCTTAAAGTTGGGCTGCAGCTCGGCTATCACCCTTACCTTAACCATATATGCAAGAGTCTGATTGTCGGAACTTGCGGGAAAATAGTAGGGAACCGGTATCACAAAGCGGCTCTGGGAGTCGTCCTCTATGGTAAGCTTGGCCAGTTCCTGGTCCACATAAGGACCGAAGGTAAAGATTGCGGTAAGACTGGTGAGACCCTGCCTGTCGGCTGTGGGCTTCACGTATTCGGGCTTGTGACAGGAAACTGCCAACAGCGCAACAATCAATATGGATAATATTGTCTTTTTCATAACTACTTCCATTCGTCGTACTGGTTAACAAGTGAATTGGAATTGAGTTCGCTCTCCGGCATAGGGAAGCGATACAGTTTGGCAGAGAAAGTACGGTCCTTCTCATCTACGGATACATAGGAGTATGTGAACTCTCCTCCGTTCTTTTCAATTTTCAGACCGTGCTGCTGATAGTTTGCAAGTCCGAGCGGATAATCCTCGCTACCCAGTTCCCACCGGCGCATATCCCAATAGCGAAGGCCTTCGTATGCAAGCTCCACCTTGCGTTCCTGACGGATGGCGGCCCAGAGTTCGGCTCCTGACTTGTCGGTATAGGGAAGGCCTACCCTGCTTCTGATGGCACGGACGGCGGCGTTGGCATCGGCCTCATTGGGAGAAGCCGACTTAACGCAGGCCTCGGCCTTGTTGAGCAGGACTTCGGCATAACGGAGGAATACGAAAGGCTGGCTGGAAGCCGACGTATTTACGTCGTAGCTTTCATCCACCAGCTTGCGCAGATAGTAACCGGTAACCGTCTTGCCCTTGGGCTCCTTGTCGGTTTTCCAAACAGCCCAACCGTCGGTTCCTCCAACGTAAGGCTCAATCTTACGACCCTTCCAGTCGGCACCGTTATAAAGGATGGTTGCCTGGAAACGGGGTTCGAGAAGTACATAGGGAGGAGTTTTGGTTGTTCCGTTGGGATTATGCCATTCACTCCAGTCGGGGAATCCGCCGGAACCGGCATATTCGTAACTTTCCACCATCTCCTGAGTGGGAACGCCATAAGCGCCACCCTTGCTGTCTATTAGGGTGTAGTCACCGCCGGGGGTGTAGTAGAAATTGAAACTGTGGGTAATTCCCTTTGCATAGTCAAAAGTATATTGGAGAATACTTTCCCTGTTGCCCTGCTCCAAAGTCTTGGTAATGGCGTCGGCATAACTGCTCTCGAGCTTGTAGCCCAAAGCCTCGACCTTCTGTGCGGCTGCAATGACAGCATCGTAGCGTTTTGCATAAAGCATTGCCCTGGTAATGAAGCCGTAGGCTATGCCCTTGTTCAAACGCCCGCCTGCCGCATTTGCTTCGGGAAGATTCTCGGCGGCGAAGTCAAGGTCTTTCTGAATGAAATCCCAGGCTTCGGCCTCGGTGTTCAGGCTCTTCTCCTTTGCAATGGCAGAAAGGTCCTCGTCATATATGATTACGTCCTTATATCGCTTTACCAGTTCGAAATACAGGTAAGCGCGCATGAAGCGGATTTCGGCTTCGAGACGGGTCATCTCTGCCTGAGGCATCTGGCCGTAGGCGTGAAGGTAGTTCAAGGCCTCGTTGGCCTGCCTGATTGCCGTATAGAGCGTTCCCCAGTAACCCATATAGGAATCCACGTAGGAAGCCTTGAGCACGGAGCCGCCGTAAGCCATTTCGGAAGGGATGTAGCAAAGGGCGTTATAGTTGTATGAAGTGTATTTCATCTCGTCGGTCAGGGCCTCGGTAAGGCCTATTACGGTAGGAGACGAATTCAGGTCCCAGATATAGGTGTAGAGATAGTTGATATTGTACTCTGCACTCTGAGTGGTTTCCCAGATGGTCTTTGCCGACACTCTGTCGGTAGGTGTCATATCCAGGTACTTGTTGCAGGAAACAAGCGTGAAAGCCGCTACGAAAACAATTGAAATGTATTTTTTCATATTCTTGTCCTCCTTAGAAAGTTAACGTTATACCACCCATAAGCAATCTCTGCTGAGGATAATAACCATTGTTCACTCCCGGAGACTCAGGGTCTATTCCGGCGGGAAGTCCCGAAATCGTAAAGAGGTTCTGACCTTCCACGAAGATTCTGAAAGCCTCTATCCCCGCTTTCTTTGTCCACACCTGAGGGAAAGTGTAGCCCAACTGGGCTGTCTTGAGCCTTAAGTATTTACCGTCGCGAATCCAGAACGTGCTGCTGAGTCCGTTGTCGCCGCCGTGGCTGGTGGTGCTGAGCGTAAGACGGGGGAAAGTTGCATCCTTGTTATACTCGCTGTAAGCGTTCTCCACAAGGAATAAAGGCGAGTTTCCGCCTTCCTTGAAGGTCTGGGTCCAGATTGTGTTGTCGTCGTAACCGTTGTAGTAGGTACCTGTCATAGAAATATCGAACAGGGCGCCTCCGGTGAACTGTGCATTGAAATCTATTCCCTTCCAGTTGACGTTGATGTTCAGGCCGTAGGTCAGGCGGGGCCTGTTGCTGCGTCCGAAGTAGCCCTTGTCATCTTCGTCAATCTTTCCGTCACCGTTGAGGTCCTTGTACCTGATGTCTCCAATGTTGGGACGGGTACCGAACCAGGCGCTGTTGTCAATCTCTTCCTCGCTGCGGTAGAGGCCGTCGGCCTGCCAGCAGAGTATGCTGCCGTAAGTGGTTCCGGCAACCTTGCGGTAGTCCACGATATTGGGTTCATCGTTGTAAACGAGCCAGCGGGTGTGAGAGAAGGTAACGCTTCCCGTAACGTCATAGTAGAAAGGCTCTCCGCCAAGGTCGAAATGGTTGCGATGGCTCACCATAACGTCGATTCCCTTGGCGTCGATGGCATTCTTGTTGACCCAGGTGGGATAATATCCGCCCATAGAGCTGGGGAAACCGGTACTCTGATAGGTCAGCATATCGTAGGTATAGTTGTAGAAACCATCCACCTCGAAGCCCAGCAAACCGTTCCACATAGTCATATCGAAGCCTACGTTGTAACTCAAGGTCTTTTCCCAGGTAAGGTCGGTATTGGGAATGCCGGACACGTAGTATGCGGGAACTATCTTGGTTGCACCGTTCAAAAGACCGTAAGCCACGTTTGCGCCATACTGGCTGTATGTGCTCAGGAACATATATTCGCTCACGCTGTCGTTACCCAGCAAACCAACGCTGGCGCGCAGCTTCAGGTCGTTGATTGCCCTGGCTCCCTTCATCCAGTCCTCCTTGGACATTCTCCATCCTATTGAACCTGAGGGGAAGAAACCCCAGCGGGTCTTGCTCATTCCGGCGAACTTGTAGGAACCGTCATACCGACCGGTGAATTCGGCCAGATATTTCTCGTCATAGTCGTATTTGAGACGGAACACATAGCCTGCGCTTCTTGAGGCGCTGCTCCATCCGGAAACGGGGCTTGTGGTAGGCACGCCGTTGCTCAACTCGGGAAGAGAAGCGAAAGGCAGGTTCTTGATGTAGGCGGCCAGGCCGTTGCCTTTGTACTGACGGACTTCCACCAGCGCAAGAGCGTCCACATTGTTCTTTCCGAAACTGCCGGTATAGCCTACGCTTCCCTGTCCCACAAGCTGGAGAGAATAGGTGGAACCTTCTCCCAGGTTAATTACGTTGTCGGAAACGTGAGGGTTGTCGGTTCTCTTGTTCCATACCCAACTGTCGCCAACCTTGGTATGGCTCATCATCTCGTAGGGAGTACTCAGATTCTTGTTGTATGAATTGGCATAGCTGAAAGAACCCGAAGCCTTGAGGAAGAGGCCCTTGAGGAAGGGAAAATTATAGCACAGCTCCATATTGGCCGAGAAGTCGAACCCGCGGGTCTGCTTGTAGCCCGACTCGTAGATGGCGGCAAGAGGACTTACCAGAAATGACTGGTTGTTCTGAACCGCACCGGTATATACTCCTTCGTATTTTTCGGGCAGATAAGGATGCATCTGCACCGCCTGACGGGAGATACTGAACCATCCGGCCTCGGTGCCGCCGTCGGAATCGGAACCTCCGGAAAGATAAGCCGGAGTATTCCTTGTGCTGTAAACACCGCTGATACCCACCTTGTAGTCGAGGTTCCTGCCAATGGTACCCTCTACGTTGGAACGGATGTTATAGCGCTGATAATTGAAGTTGCTTATGTTTCCTTTCTGGGAAAGAATACCCACAGACGTGAAATAACGGGCCTTGTCGGTTCCGCCCTGCACAGTTACGTTGTGCTTCTGGGTTACACCTGTTCCGAACACCTTGTTTATGTAATCCACGTTGTCCCATCCGTCGGCAGGGTCGCCGTTTGTCATAGCGGCAATATTCTCCTGCGTAAAGTAGGGAACGTACTGGTCGGCCGATGCGATTTCTCCGTTTGAGAGCTGGTCCATCATCTGCGCAACGTTATAGTAATATGCGAACTGCGGACCGTCCATAAACTTAGGGAAGTTGGCGTTCATTGAAGCTCCCACGGAACCGTTGTAGGTAATCTTCACGTCGCCCGTCTGCCCCTTCTTGGTTGTGATGATAATCACACCGCCGGCAGCCTGCAGGCCGTAAACCGCTGCAGAGGCACCATCCTTAAGCACCGATACGCTCTCGATGTCGGCGGGGTCGATGTCGTTGATGTTGTCCACAGGGAATCCGTCCACAACGTAAGAAACGCCGTAAACGGAACCGCGGATACGCAGCGATGCCTGGTCCAGACCGGGCTCTCCCGATTCCTGCACTGAAGAAATACCGGGAAGGCGTCCAGCGAGCACCTGCGAAACGTTGGTGGCGGGGGCTTTCATAAGGTCCTCTCCCTTAATGGCCGACACGGCACTTGTAAGGGAACTCTTTTTCTGGGTTCCGTAACCCACGACCACTACGTCTTCGAGGAAAAGATTATCTTCCTGCATCACAAGGTCGTAAACCTTTTCTCCCTTGTAAGCAAAAGAGAAAGACTGCAGGCCTATGCAGCTGAACTCCACCGTTGCCCCGTTGGGAACAGACAGCGAGTACGCTCCGTCGGCATCGGTAATGGTTCCGTTGGTGGTTCCGGCAACCATTACCGTAACCCCTTCGAGCGGAAGTCCATCCTGGTCTTTCACTACACCCCTGAGGGTATTCTGGGCAAAAGCCGCAGTTCCCGCAACAAGGAGCAGAATGACAGATATAAGTTTCTTACTCATAATTGAAAAGTTGATTTATTTTTCTTTCATAACGGTTTCCAGTTCATCCCAAAGATGATGTTTGTCCAGATGAGAAATGTCGAACACCATAACTCCACCGGTAGATTTGATGGCCTGCCTTACCGCAGGGGCGAATTTCTCCATCTCCCCAAGATACTGTTCCACATAAATGGACCCTACCACGGGCACTGCTCCGCAGGTAATCTTCTTTGCCAGTTCGGCTCCGCCCTCAACGCTGTAACAGTAGGTAAGGTCGAGTTTGAGAGCGGCCTCGCTGCTCTGGCCTTTTGTAAGGGTGGCATTGTCGATATCCTCCTTGGTGATGTAGGAGTAGTACAGCCCTGTCATATATACGTCCAGCAGTTCGGCATAGGCGGTATTCCTGTACTCGGGCGTTGCCCAGTCGAAATCCACGCTGGGGTCGTACTCCTTTGACGCCCAGTTCACCCCCACCTGATTATAGGTAGGATACCACGCCCCCGTATAATCCCCGATTATAAGATTCGGATTGATGGCTTTAAGCTCGCGGTGGGTCTTTTCTACAAAATCGTGGATAACCATAGCCCGCCACTCGCACCACTTGTTGAAATGCTTGCCGGGCACCCAGCTTTCCCGAAGTGAACCGTCGGCATCATACCAGCTGAGAATGTCTTCCGGGAAATTCTCGACCACAACGCCGGCATACTGCTCGAACTGAGTCCTGGAAAGCTCGCTGAAATCGGCGGTAACGCCATCGTAGCGCACGCGGTCGAAGATAATTCCGTCGCAGGCGGGATACTTGCTCACAAACTCCTTGAGAATGTCGAGCTGATACTCCTGCACTTCGGGATTCGAAGGATTGAGCATTCCGTTGTAGTTTTTCTTTTCCCGGCTGATGGGTACGAGTTCTCCCCTGTCATAGCAGATACTCTGCCACTGCGGATGGTCGGTGTAGATGATTCCCCGGTCCATAAAATTGTGGCCGCCGCAGAACACATTGAGGCTTGCAAACACCTTGAGCCCGAGTTCGTGCCCGAATTCAAGGAAATAGCCCATCATATCGTAGTTCCTCGACCGTTCCACCCCCTCGAACGGGCTCATATACGGCGCTATGTCGCTGTCGTAGAGCACTTCACCCATAATAGACTTCACATCCACAACCACGTTGTCGAATCCAAGGCCCTTCACTTTTTCAAGATAGAAGCGGATGGAGTCAGGCTTGGAAAGCGCCGAATAATTGGCTTCGCAGTCGAACCACATATAGTTGCCGACCCCCGTCTTTACACCACTGCAGGCCGACAGCATTGCAACCACTGCTAATATAGCATATAACTTTCTCATAATTAAAGAGTTTCAAGAATCTGCCAAATTTGGTACAATCCTCTTGGAACGTGGAAACAGCCCTTCCATTTTCCTCCCTTGAGAGGAAGAAGCACCTCTCCCCTGCGGTTCAGATAGCCGTACCACTCGGGATATTCCTGATCCTTGAAATGCTCCCAGGTATATTTGTGAAGCTTTTCGAACCATTCCAGGCACTTCCTGTTGCCGGTAAGCTGATAACCTTTTATCATAGCTATGCTGGATTCGATGTGAACCCACCACAGTTTCTGGTCCCACTCGAGTTCCTGTGTAGGATAGCCCTTGCGGTCCATAAAATAGAACAATCCGCCATATTCCTTGTCCCAGCCGTACTCGATTACACTTAGCGAAATCTCTACAGCCTTTTCTATAAGAGCCTTGTCGCCGCGGCGGATTCCTATGTTCATAAGGAACCACATAGCCTCCAGATCGTGTCCCGGATTCACCCTGCGGCCCTCGAAACAGTCCAGAAGACTTCCGTCGGGAGCAAGATTCTCCAAAATTACGCCAAGGTCGCTCTGATAGAACACGTCAACAATCTCGTGTACGCTCTCATCGATGGTTTTTTCAATAAGGACCGGGTCATTTATTATGTCTTCGACCTCGAGAGCCATATTGCAGATAATCATAGGAAGAGCGAAATCCTTCATTGGTCGTGTGCCCGGGACAATCTTGCACCACTTCCCCTTGGGATTGGACCGGCGCTCAAGAATGCGCTCGAAAGTCTTTTTGGCTATGAGGGCATATTCTTCGCTTCCCGTAGCTTTGGCCAGCTGGGCAAAAGCCATACAGGCAAAAGTATTGGAGAATATGTTGTACGGGTAAACAATCGGCTTGCCTTCGCGTGTTACCGAGAAATAAAAGTCATAATTGCCGTCGTGTCCGTATTTCTTGAGGAATTCCGCCCCCTGTACTGCGGCTTTGAGCCACTTTGGATTCTTCTCCAGGCTGTTGTAAAGCATTGCGAACATCCACACTTCGCGTCCCTGCAGCCAAATGAATTTGTCTGTGTCAAACACGCTCCCATCCCTGTTCAGACAAGAAAAATAACCTCCGAATTCCGTATCCTGAGACTTCTCCAGCCAGAAAGGAAGGACGTTGTCCAAGAGCTCGCTGCGATACTGTTGAGCCAATTCCTTAAAATTCATTTCATTCATCTTATAGTATTGCAATTATATCCGATGTGCCCAATTTATGAATTATTATTTTAATTCATCTTTATTAAAGGCGTTTTATTATTTATCAATATTCATATACTTGATTTATAGTATTTTAACCCCCTCATTCCGAGAATAATATTAATAATCTATTTTAAAATACAACTACTTTATATTGCTTTTATTATTAAAACACTTTATTTTTGCAATATGCAAGGTGTAGAAATAATAAAAGCCTTATGCGACAATGAAAGCCTGTCCATAGCCCAATTGTCGAAACTCACCGGGGCCAGTGTTCCAACCGTAACCAAGTACCTTAACGACCTCCTTCTGAAAAACTGGATTTCCAGTACGGGAAAAGTGAGCGGCGAGCACGGGCGCAAGGCCAGTTTATACCGGATATGCGGTCAAACGGCTTATTTTCTGGGTGTCGATCCCAAACACCGCACCTTGTCAATGGCTCTTATGGATCTGTCCGGCAGGATTGTCTGTGAATCCGACGAAAACCTTCTTTTTGAAAACACTCCGGAGATGATAGAGACAATATGTGGCAAATGCGAGACATTCATAGATAAATCGGGCGTTGCACGGGAAAAAGTGCAGTTTGCAGCCTTCAATATCTCCGGTCGCGTCAATCCTGCCAGTGGACAGAGCCACTCCGTCTTCAATTTCGAAAACAACGAAGATGCCCTCAGCGATACCCTGTCGGAACGTCTTGGAATAAAGACGCTCATCGACAACGACACCCGCCTTATGGCCTATGGCGAAATGAAAAGCGCCCTGAAGGACAAGTTCAGCGACTTTCTGTTCATTAACGTCGGCTGGGGGATAGGCCTTAGCATAATCATCGACGGAAAAATTTATTGCGGGGCCAACGGTTTCAGCGGAGAATTCGGACACACTTCCGTTTACGACAACGAAATAATGTGCCACTGCGGCAAAAAAGGATGTCTGGAAACCGAAGTTTCAGGAAAGGCCATCTGTATGCATCTGCAGAAAAGAATCGCGGCGGGTGAAACTTCATCCCTTAAGGAACGGATTGCCCAGGGAGTCAGCCTGAGCGAAAGCGACATCATCAATGCCGCCCTCAACGACGATATGCTGTCGATAGAAGTAATCGAGAAAGCCGGTTATGAGCTTGGAAGGCAGATAGCAAATCTTATCAACCTGTTCAACCCGCAGGCCGTAATAATCGGCGGCAGCCTTCAGAAGGCGGGCGACATTTTCATCGAGCCCATCAAACTTGCAGTGCGCCGCTATTCCCTCCGGCTCATCTCTCAGAGCGTAGCCATACAGGCCTCGTCGCTTGCCGACAAAGCAGGCTCGGTCGGGGCCTGTCTCAAAGCCCGCGACGAGCTGTTGAGAATAATGAAGTAATTGATTACTTGCATTTTACAAAAATCCCTTCCGTCAAAACGCGGAAGGGATTTTCATAAATCGTTGATTTTCAACTATTCCCAAAAACGGGAGCCTTGGGGATTACTCTGCTTTCTTCTCTTCTGCAGGAGTTTCTGCAGGAGTTTCAGCAGGAGCCTCTACGGGAGCTTCTGCGGGAGCGGCTTCGGGAGCGGCTTCGGCCTTGGGAGCCTCGGCAGCCTTCTTGCCACCGCGGCGGGTTGTCTTTTTAGCAGTCTTGGTGGTTGCAAGAGCAGCCTCATTGAAATCAACAAGCTCTATAAGTGCCATTTCAGCTGCATCGCCGGCACGGAAACCGATGTGAAGAACACGGGTATATCCGCCGGGACGGTCTGCAATCTTGGGAGCGACTGTGCGGAAAAGCTCTGCAACAGCCTTCTTGTCCTTAAGGTAACTGAAAACGACACGACGAGAGTGAGTTGTATCCTCTTTTGACTTGGTGATAAGGGGCTCCACATAACTCTTGAGGGCCTTTGCCTTTGCTACTGTAGTAGTGATTCTCTTGTGAAGAATCAATGAGGTAGCAAGGTTCGACATAAGGGCTTTGCGATTACCGCTCTTGCGTCCAAGATGATTTAATGATCTATTGTGTCTCATCTTTATACGGTCTTTTTCTTAGGTTCAATATTGTACTTTGTAACGTCCATTCCGAACGAAAGCTTCATCTTCTCCACAAGGATATCGATTTCGTTGAGAGACTTGCGTCCAAAGTTGCGGAACTTCATAAGTTCTGCCCTCGAGTAGGAAACAAGGTCGGCGAATGTATCGATATCGGCAGCTTTCAGACAATTGTAAGCCCTTACTGAAAGGCCCATATCCGAAAGCTTTGTAAGAAGCAGATGCCTCATACGGAGAGACTCCTCATCAAGTTCCTTGTTGCTAGACTCGATAGAGTTGTCGGAAGACACCTTCTTGTCGTCGGTAAAGAGCTTGAAATGATAGATAAGAATATTCGCTGCATCCTGAAGAGCCGCATCTGGAGAAATCGAACCGTCGGTAACGATTTCAAGAATCAGCTGCTCATAGTCGGTCTTCTGTCCCAAACGGCAGGGATTGACTGTCCAGTTAACCTTACGGATGGGGGTATAGATTGCATCCACCGGAATTGTTCCGATAGCGGTATTCTCATCCCTGTTTTCCTCGGCTGCCACGAATCCGCGGCCCTTGGTAATGGTGATGGAGATTACAATCTTTACAGAAGGTTCAAGAGAGCATATATGCTGCTCAGGATTCAACACCTTGAAAGAAGACAATCCTTTGGAGATATCCTCTGCAGTGAATTCCTGCTTGCCGCTTATCACGATATCCGCAGTCTCAGTATCGACGCTGTCAACCATTCTGCGCAGTCTTACCTGCTTGAGGTTGAGGATGATGTCCTGCATACCCTCGATTACTCCGGGAATTGTCTGGAATTCATCCTGAACACCGTCGATCTTAATCTGACTGATAGCATATCCTTCCAAAGAGGCGAGCAAGATGCGGCGAAGAGCGTTTCCGATAGTCTGCCCGTATCCAGGCTCCAAAGGCTTGAATTCGAAACGGCCAACGGTCTCGGTCCCTTCCAGCATAATTACCCTTTCCGGTTTCTGAAATGCTAAGATTGCCATATTTATCTTCTTTTTGGTGTTAAATATTACTTAGAGTAGAGGTCAACGATAAGCTGTTCGTTAATAGATTCGGGAATCTCTGCACGTACAGGCATATTGAGGAATTTTCCGCTGAGAGTCTTTGCATCGAACTCAATCCAGGAATACTTGGCTGCAGATGCAACACTCTGTGCAATAACCTCAAGGCTCTTGTCACGCTCACGCACTGCAACGCTGTCACCGGGCTTGACCTGGGTTGAAGGGATATTGCAAACCTCACCGTTGAGGGTGATATGGTGGTGTGATACAAGCTGACGGGCGGCTGCACGGGAAGGAGCTATACCCATACGGTAAACAATGTTGTCCAGACGGCTCTCGAGGAGGAGAATAAGGTTCTCACCCTTCAGACCGGCCATACGGGAAGCCTTGTCATAGGTATTGTGGAACTGACGCTCCAGCACACCGTACATATATTTAACCTTCTGCTTCTCTTTAAGCTGATTACCATAGTCCTTGGCTTTCTTGCGCTTTGCTGCAAGTCCGTGCTGTCCCGGAGGATAGTTTCTTTTTTCGAAATCCTTATCTGCACCAAAGATAGGTTCGCCGAACTTACGCGCAATCTTTGTAGTAGGTCCTGTATATCTTGCCATAGTTCTGTAATTTTAAAATTAAACTTTACGACGGCCTTTAGGACGACATCCGTTATGAGGCATAGGGGTAACATCGATAATCTCGGTTACTGCGATACCTGCATTATTGATGGTTCTGATAGCAGATTCACGACCTGCGCCAGGGCCTTTTACATATACTTTGACTTTGCGAAGACCAGCATCGAAAGCAGTCTTGGCTGCATCTTCCGCCGCCATCTGAGCTGCATAGGGAGTGTTCTTCTTAGAGCCACGGAAACCGCACTTACCTGCAGAGCCCCAGCTGATAACCTGGCCCTGTGAATTGGTAAGAGATACAATAACATTGTTGAAGGTCGATGAAATATGAGCCTGCCCATAAGCGTCAACCTTGACAACTCTCTTGGATGTTGTAGTTTTCTTTGCCATAATTCATCAATTTTTACTTGGTCGCCTTCTTCTTGTTGGCAACAGTCTTCTTTCTACCCTTACGTGTACGGGCATTGTTCTTTGTGCTCTGGCCGCGAACGGGAAGTCCTGAACGATGACGGATTCCACGGTAGCAACCGATATCCATAAGGCGTTTGATGTCCATCTGGACAGAAGAACGAAGTTCACCCTCGATCTTGTATGCCTCATTGATCTCTGCACGAATCTTAGCGATCTGGTCGTCATTCCAGTCGCCTACCTTGATGTTGGGATCGATACCGCACTTCGCAAGGATTCTTCTTGCAGAAGGGCGACCGATTCCGAAGATATAGGTGAGTCCTATCTCTCCGTGTTTGTTATTCGGTAAATCAACACCGGCTATTCTTGCCATAATTATACTTTGGTTTTGTTAGACAATTAATTATTATCCCTGGCGCATCTTGAACTTAGGGTTCTTCTTGCAGATAACGTAAAGACGTCCTTTACGACGCACGATCTTGCAATCTTCGCTGCGCTTTTTGATGGATGTTTTGACTTTCATATCGTTGTAATTTTATTTGTATCTGAAAGATATTCTGCCTTTGGTCAAATCATAAGGTGAAATTTCAACTCTTACCTTGTCGCCCAGAAGGATATGGATAAAGTTCATACGCATCTTTCCCGAGATATTGCACAGGAGTACGTGGCCATTCTCAAGCTCGACTTTGAACATCGCGTTGGGAAGAGTCTCAATAACCTTTCCGTCTTGTTCTATTGCTACTTGTTTTGACATTAAAAATTCACTTTAAAAATTGATCTTTCCATCTTTCTCTATATAATCAAAGGTGGACAGCTGTTCAGCCTTGCCTTTTCGGACAACAACCGTAAGCTCGTAATGAGCCGACTTGCTGTGGTCTGAAGTGTGCACCGCCCAACCGTTACGGTCCAGGTACACTCCCCTACCACCGGCATTTATCATAGGCTCAATACAGATTGTCATTCCGTCGACGAGATGCGTTCCTCTCCCCCTCCGTCCGTAATTGGGAACTCCGGGGTTTTCGTGCATCTGTAGTCCTATTCCGTGGCCTTCCAATTCGCGAACCACAGAAAAACCGAACGACTCCACATACGACTGCACCGCGTATCCGATATCACCGGTTCTGTTACCCGCCACAGCAGCTTCTATTCCCTTGTAGAGGGAAGCCTTCGTTACGTCGAGAAGCTTACGGGTCTTCGCATCCACCTCCCCTACCGGGAAAGTGTATGCAGAGTCCCCGTTGTAACCCTTGTATAACGTACCTATGTCGGCAGTGACAATGTCTCCTTCCTTGAGGACGTAGTCGGACGGAAAACCGTGAACTACAACATCGTTTACCGAAGCACAGATAGCTGCGGGGAAGCCTTCGAATCCGAGGAAACTCGGGACTGCACCGTTGTCGCGGATAAAAGTCTCGGCCACTCTATTCAACTCTTTGGTTGTCACACCTGGAGCGACCGCCTTACCGACTTCTGCCAAGGTCTTGCTGACCAGCACGGCGTTCTCGCGCAAAAGAGCAATCTCTTCCTCGGTCTTAGGCTTAACCATCCTGCTTTTGAATTATCAAAGATCTTACATGCCCGAACGTCCCTGCAGACGGCCCGTCTTCATAAGACCGTCGTAGTGACGCATAAGCAAATAACTTTCAATCTGCTGAAGCGTATCCAGAACAACACCCACAAGAATCAGCAGAGAAGTACCTCCGAAGAAACCTGCGAAAGCGTCTGTAACTCCAAGGATTCTGGCAAGGGCGGGGAGAATCGCAATTACAGCAAGAGCGATTGATCCGGGAAGAGTAACCTTGGACATAATGTCGTCGAGGTACTCCATAGTCTTCTTTCCGGGCTTTACTCCGGGAATGAAGCCGCCGTTCTTCTTCATATCTTCCGACATCATCTGAGGATTGATGGTCACAGTTGTGTAGAAGTATGTGAAGATTATTACCAGCAAACCGAATACAACATTATACCATACTCCGGTATAGTTGCTGAACGTTGCAGCGAGACCGCGTGTTGCATCGAAACGTGAGAACAGCATCGGGAAGAGCATCAAAGCCTGGGCGAAGATGATAGGCATAACGCCGGCTGAGTTGATCTTCAAGGGAATGTACTGACGTACACCACCGTACTGACGGTTGCCGATCACTCTCTTTGCATACTGTACAGGAACCCTGCGGACAGCCTGAACGAGAGCTATTGTTGCCAGTATTACGAAGAACCATATTAGGATTTCCACTGCGAACATAAGAACGCCACCGTTTGTTGTGGTAAACTTCTCACCGCCTTCTGCAAAGAGAGCAAAGGGGAGACGCGCAACAATACCAATCATAATGATGAGAGATATACCGTTGCCGATACCACGGTCTGTGATACGTTCACCGAGCCACATCACGAACATAGAGCCGGCCATAAGAATTACTGTAGAAACGAGATTGAAAGCGAAATTGCTCCATCCCAGCTGATTTACAGCAACAAATGCCTGTCCGGGAATCTGGTTGTGAATAGCGGCTACGTAAGCGGGACCCTGGATTGTTATTACAAGGATGGTCAGAAAACGTGTTATCTGATTCATCTTCTTGCGTCCGCTTTCTCCCTCAAGCTGAAGCTTGCGGAAGTAAGGGACGAACATTCCAAGCAGCTGCACGATGATGGATGCCGAAATGTAAGGCATTACACCAAGTGCAAAGATTGAGGCGTTTCCGAACGCACCGCCGGAGAACATGTTCAACAAACCTACAAGGCCTGAAGAAGCAGTCTTGGCAAGGTCGGAATTCGCAAGCAGTCTGGCGTCGATACCGGGAAGGACGATGAAGCATCCAAGCCTGTACACCAGAATGAGGATAAAGGTATAAACCAACCTTTTGCGAAGTTCCTCAATCTTGAAGATGTTTTGGATTGTTTCTATAAACTTCATTGTACTTATTCGGTTACGACTGCCTTACCGCCGGCAGCCTCGATTTTTGAAATTGCTGAAGCGGAGAAAGCGTCTGCGTAAACTGTTACGGCAGTCTTGATTTCTCCGTTTCCAAGAACCTTTACAAGGTCGTTCTTTGTTGCAAGATTTGCGTCCACAAACTGCTCGATACCAAGCTCGGTTGCTCCGATCTTAGCGGCAAGAGCCTCAACGTCTGCAACATTTACAGCCTTGTACTCTACACGGGTAGGATTCTTGAAGCCAAACTTGGGAAGACGGCGCTGAAGAGGCATCTGACCACCTTCGAAACCAATCTTATGCTCATAACCGGCGCGTGCCTGTGCACCCTTGGTACCGCGGGTAGAAGTGCCACCCTTGCCGGAGCCCTGGCCACGACCCAGTCTTTTGCTTGTTTTAGTAGCGCCTTTTGCAGGTGCAAGATTTTCAAGTTTCATAATATCGGTCCTCCTTAGTCTATTTCTTCAATTTTTACGAGGTGAGCCACCTTCTGGATCTGTCCCATAGTCGAAGGGGTGTTCTCTACCACGACACTCTGATGCATTTTACGGATTCCGAGGCAACGCAGATTTGCAATCTGACGCTTTGTCTCACCGTTCTTGCTGATAACCTGAGTAACTTTAAGTTTTGCCATAATCGTGTCCTCCTATCCGTTAAATACTTTACTCATAGGAACACCGCGAAGACCAGCAACCGTATAGGCATCTCTCATCTCGGTAAGAGCCGTAACTGTAGCCTTTACGAGGTTGTGAGGGTTTGATGAGCCCTTTGATTTTGCAAGTACGTTCTGGATTCCGGCAGACTCAAACACTGCACGCATAGCACCGCCGGCCTTAACACCGGTACCGGGAGCTGCAGGCTTCATAAATACGCGTGAACCACCGAATTTTGATTCCTGCTCGTGAGGAATGGTTGTGTTGATGATAGGAATCTTAACCAGATTCTTCTTTGCATCCTCAACGCCCTTTGCGATGGCTGCGGTAACTTCGTTAGCCTTACCAAGACCATAGCCGACAACGCCGTTCTCGTCACCTACGACCACAATTGCGGCAAAACGGAAGTGACGACCACCCTTAGTTACCTTTGTAACTCTCTGGATGGCAACCAGTCTGTCTTTAAGTTCAAGATCAGAGGTTTTTACTTTTTTAACATTTGTATTTGCCATAGTCTTTCTTATTAGAATACGAGGCCGCCTTCACGGGCAGCATCTGCCAAACTTTTAACTCTGCCGTGGAAAAGATATCCGCCACGATCGAAACAGATAGTGGTGATACCTTTCTCGATAGCCCTCTGTGCAATTGCCTTTCCAACGATTGCAGCAGCTTCGATACCGTTCTTTCCCTTGCATTCAACTGCAAGCTGCTTGTCATTTGAAGCGGCGGCGACAAGTGTCTTACCCTCGAGGTCATCAATAACCTGTGCGTAAATCTGCTTGTTAGAGCGGAATACTACAAGTCTTGGTTTCTGAGCTGTGCCGCTGACGTGCTTACGAATACGGTAGTGAATTCTTCTTCTTCTTTCAATTCTATTCAATGCCATAATTCAAGTCTCCTATTATTTAGCGGATGCAGTCTTGCCTGCCTTGCGACGAAGCTGCTCACCAACGAACTTAATACCCTTGCCCTTGTAAGGTTCAGGCTTGCGGAATGAACGAACCTTTGCTGCTACCTGCCCTACGAGCTGCTTGTCGGCGCTCTTGAGCACGAGCTTGGGGTTCTCACCCTTTCTGACATCGGGAACTTCTGCCTTAACCTCAGCGGGGAGCAAAAGTTGAATCTCGTGTGAATAACCGAGAGAGAAAATGAGGAGCTGGCCCTGTACGGCTACACGGTAACCTACACCAACAAGCTCCTGTGTGATGGAAAAGCCCTGGGACACACCGATAACCATATTGTTCACCAGTGCGCGGTAGAGTCCGTGCATTGAACGGTGACGAGGCTGATCGGTAGGTCTTTCGAACTTGATTTCATTGTCCTCAATGGTGACTTTGATGTCAGGATCAATTTTCTGACTCATCTCACCGAGGGGTCCTTTAACCTTCAGGACGTTGCCGTCTTCAAGCTTTACGCTCACTCCGGACGGAAGGCTTACAGGCAATTTACCAATTCGTGACATTGTTTGATTATACCTTTAATATTAATATACGTAACATATAACTTCACCGCCTACACCAAGTTCCTTGGCTTCTTTGTCGGTGATGATACCCTTGGATGTAGAAAGGATGGCGATTCCGAGTCCGTTGAGAACGCGGGGCATCTCCTCTGCATTAGTATACTGGCGCAGACCGGGAGTGGACACGCGCTCAATCTTCTTGATTGCGGCTGTCTTGGTCTGAGGATGATACTTGAGAGCAATTTTGATGGTGTTGTACGGGGTACCCTCAACAACCTTGTAGCTGAGGATGTAACCCTTCTCGCAAAGGATTTTGGTAATGGCAACCTTCATCTTTGATGAGGGAATCTCCACTACCTTCTTTCCTGCCATATAGGCATTGCGAACCCTTGTGAGGTAATCTGCAATAGGATCTGTCATATTATTATTCTTTTATTATTACCAACTTGCTTTCTTTACACCCGGGATAAGACCGTTGGATGCCATCTCACGGAACTGGATACGGCTTATGCCGAAGGCTCTCATATAACCCTTCGGACGACCGGTGAGAGAGCAACGATTGTGGAGACGCACTGCAGAAGAGTTCTTGGGGAGCTTGTCGAGAGCTGCCCAATCGCCTGCTTCCTTAAGTGCCTTTCTCTTCTCGGCGTACTTAGCAACCATTTTCGCGCGCTTTACTTCGCGGGCTTTCATTGATTCTTTTGCCATATTCTTTACTTGTTATGTTTCTTGAAAGGCAGGCCGAACGCGGCGAGGAGAGCGTGGCACTCCTGGTCTGTGCGGGCTGTTGTTACGAATGTAATCTCGAGTCCGTGGATACGGGGGTTCTTGTCGATGTCAATCTCAGGGAAAATGATCTGCTCCTTGAGACCGAGAGTGTAGTTACCCTGTCCGTCCATATTCTCTGCGATACCGTTGAAGTCACGGATACGGGGAAGTGCAACCCTGATAAGTTTCTCGAGAAACTCGTACATCTTCACGTTACGAAGGGTAACCTTTGTTCCTACAGACATTCCCTTACGGAGTTTGAAGTTGGAGATATCCTTACGTGAAGAAGTGA
This sequence comes from Candidatus Cryptobacteroides sp., assembly GCA_045599225.1. GTDB lineage: Bacteria > Bacteroidota > Bacteroidia > Bacteroidales > UBA932 > Cryptobacteroides. Next base: position 32,107 of record JAZRVN010000042.1, on the reverse strand, counting down.
TGACAGGTTTCTGTCCGCTGATGAGAGCGAGCTCTGCAGCCGACTCCTCAACAACCTTCTTGTCCTGTGTGCCTTCGCCGACACCTTCGTTGATGGTAATCTTAACAAGCTTGGGAACCTGCATTACTGTTGTGTAACCGAACTCCTTGGTGAGCTTGCCGATTATTTCTTCCTTATAAAATTTCTTGAGGCTGGGAACATATTCCTTAGGCAATGCCTGAACCTCTACTTTTTCTTTCTTTGCCATAATTACTTGATCTCCTCTCCTGATTTTTTAGCGTAACGGATCTTCTTGTCTCCCTCTACCTTATATCCTACGCGCGTAGGCTTCTGGGTCTTGGGGTCGATAAGATTGAGATTTGAAATATGGATTCCGGACTCCTGCTTGATGATGCCGCCCTGAGGCTGCTTGGAGTTGGGTTTTGTGTGCTTGCTGACCATATTGATGCCTTCAACAATAGCACGGTCCTTTGAAGGATCTACAGAAAGAACCTTTCCGGTCTTTCCCTTGTCGTTACCGGCATTCACATACACGGTATCGCCTTTCTTAATGTGTAACTTCTTCATAATGCCTGATTGTTAAAGAACCTCGGGGGCAAGTGATACGATTTTCATATAGTTCTCGCGGAGTTCCCTGGCAACGGGGCCGAAGATACGTGTTCCGCGAAGTTCTCCCGCGTTGTTGAGGAGGACACAAGCGTTATCATCGAAACGGATGTAAGAACCGTCCGCACGGCGAATCTCTTTCTTGGTACGAACCACAACAGCCCTGGAGACTGTTCCTTTCTTAGCCTCGGAACCGGGGATTGCGCTCTTGACTGATACGACGATCTGATCGCCTACAGTTGCATAACGGTGGCGGGTACCTCCAAGCACACGAATACAAAGGACTTCCTTTGCACCGCTGTTGTCTGCCACCAGTAAACGTGTTTCCTGCTGTACCATATACTACTTTGCTTTTTCTACGATTTCTACTAATCTCCAATTCTTAGTCTTGCTCAGGGGACGTGTTTCCATAATGCGGACGGTATCACCCTCTCCGCACTCGTTCTTATCGTCCTGGGCAACGAACTTTGTGGTCTTCTTGACGAATTTTCCGTACAAAGGATGTTTCTCTTTACGTTCAACGGCAACAACTATGGTCTTGTCCATCTTGCTGCTGACCACTACTCCTATTCTTTCCTTACGAAGATTTCTTTCCATAAGTCAAACCTTTAGTTCTGTTTCTTTTCTTTTTCAGCAAGGATAGTGATCATAAGAGCGATATCCCTTCTGGTCTTCTTAAACTTGGACGTATCCTCCAGGGGAGAAATAGCGTGATTAATCTTCATAGTGTCAAGATTGCTCTTTTCAGCTGCAATCCTGTCGCGCAAGTCTGCTACAGACATTTCGCGTGCTTCTGATGCTTTCATTTCTCTTTCCGGGGTTAATTATTCGACATAGTCTCTGCGAACCACGAATTTGGTGGCTACAGGAAGTTTGTTTGCGCCCAGCCTCATTGCCTCTTTGGCAATCTCCAGCGATACACCTTCGGCTTCGAAGATAATGCGGCCGGGAGTGATGGGAGCTACAAATGCATACGGGTCACCTTTACCCTTACCCATACGGGTATCGAGAGGCTTCTTGGTGATAGGCTTCACAGGGAAGACCTTGATCCAGAGCTGACCCTCACGATTCATATGACGGGTAATAGCCTGACGGGCAGCCTCGATCTGCTGTGCTGTAAGCCAGCATTCCTCGAGGGTCTTAAGACCAAAAGAACCGAAAGAAAGCTGAGCGCCTCTCTGGGCGTTACCCTTCATACGGTTTTTTTGTTCCCTTCTAAATTTTGTTCTCTTAGGTTGTAACATCTTTGTATTACTTTAAAAATAACTTTCTATCTAAAACTTTGATAATCAGCGTTTTATGCTTTTCTATCGCGGTTTTTGGACTGCAAAGTTACAAAAAATTCGCGTACGCGCAAGCATTTTTAATTTTTTTTCACCGATTTTCGACAAAAAATCCAAATGGTCAAAGCATCTATTTTCAACGAGTTACAAGAAGTGATAAAAAATTTTTCCGCACATTTTCGACAACGCTTTTCCAAGCCTGCCAACCAATGCCCGATTTTTGTTATTTTTGCCCCCGTGAAAAAGTCGTCTTTCCTACTGCTTGCGGGAATTCTGGCCGGAACGCTTGTCCTGTGCTCCGCCGTCTCTCCCCAGATTCCCCGGATTCCCCAGCCCAAAGGGACGGTGATGGGTGTAGGCAAGGATGAAGCGGGAGACACCGTATATCTCGACCAGATAGACCCCATCTGGATTTTCCCCCGCGGGAAAGGAATGAAAAAAGGCGATTGGCGCCGGTATTACAAAACGGTCTATAACTTCAACAGAATTTATCCGTATGCGCTTGCCTGCCGCAAGCTGATGGCTCAGGTCGACCGGGAACTGGCTTCAGGGGGCTACAGCAAAAATGACCGTACACGCTATATCAACCAGGTCGAAAAAGAATTGTTCAAACTCTTTGAAAAAGATATCTGGAAGATGACCGTTTCACAAGGGGTACTGCTTGTAAGACTGATCGACCGCGAATGCGGGATGAGCGGGTATGAGATAATCAAGAATTACGAGAGCGGGTTCGCGGCCGGTTTCTGGCAGATAGTTGCAAAGCTGTTCGATCAGGATTTGAAAAGCCGGTACGACCCTAAGGGGAAAGACGAAAAGACCGAACAGCTGATTCAGATATGGGACAGTGGAAACTGGAAACAGTTCTACTTTTCCATCTTCTTCGAAAACCCCGAGGAAACCGTCATACGGCAGGACAGCCTTCAGGTCAGCCTTCGAAGGTCTTTGCTTGAAGAGAAATCCCGTCGAAAAAATAATAAGGGGAAGCGTTGACCCAGTCTCCCATAATGTAAAAGTGGGCACCGCTTTCGAGGGTGAGTCTCACGTCACAGTGGAAGTGCCCGAATACAAAATAATCCACCTTTGAGTTCCTGTCCACCTCCCGGGCCCACTGAACGATTTTCTGCCTGTCGGGGTCAAACACGAAAGGTTTGTGGGAATTGCGGCTCAGGCGGAACCATTTGCGGGTTATCCAAAAAAGGATTCTCGGATCCATCAGCCTGAAAACAAACTGCGTAACGGGGCTTGTATATACCCAATGGAGCACCCGGTAACCGATGTCTGTTCCTCCAATGATATCGCCGTGTCCCAGACAGAATTCCTTTCCTCCGATATTGCAGAAATACGGTTGAGAATGCAGAGAAATACCGTTCTTCCCGAAGAAATCCCTTACCCACATATCGTGGTTTCCCGGGAAGAAATGGACCTCAACCCCGTCGTGAACAAGATTCAGAAGCGCAGCAGTAACTCTGGCTCCGTCCTTTGGAATAAACTCGGAATACTCGTACCAGAAGTCCCATATGTCTCCAAGGAGATAGATGGCCTTGGCATTAGCAGGGATGCTTTTGAGAAAACGCACGAAACGGTCTTCCCGCTCGGCGGGATTCCCGATATCAGCACCGATATGTATATCGGAAACGAAATATATGCCCTTACGCTCCTCCATATCCTAAGCAAAAAACAGCAGCAGCACAGCAACGGCCGCGCAATAAACCGAGAACCAATACAGTTTGGATTTCTTTACCAGTTCAACCATTGCCTTGCAGGCAAACAGACCGGCCAGAAAGGCTGCGACAGCCCCGGCGACAAGCGGAAGGGTTCCTATGCTTCCCCCCAACTCCACTTCCCCCGAAACGGCCTTGAGAAGATCCAGACACTGCTCTCCGATGATGGGAATCAGAACCATAAGAAAGGAGAACTGAGCCATACTCTCCCGTTTCACGCCGCACAACAGGCCGGCAGCGATGGTTGTTCCGGAACGGGAAAGACCGGGAGCAATTGCGCAAGCCTGCCCGAGCCCTACCACCAGAGCCTGCCACCAGCTGATACCGTTCCGGCTGTTGTTCCGTATCCGAACGGTCCTTGAAAGAAAATCGGACAAAGAAAGCAGCGCAGCTGTTATAAGGAGGCATACAGCAACCGTATGCAGGTTGTCTCCGAACAAACCTTCTACGTTATCCTTGAAAAACAGTCCCACAACCGCTACGGGGACCATCGACAGACAAATCTTGAACACATAATCAGTCTCGTCGTTCAGTCTGAACCTGAACAGCCCGGAAAATATCTTTGCTATCTCCTTGCGGAACACAACGATTGTGCTGAGCACTGTCGCGAAATGCACGGCCACGGTAAAATCCAGAAAGCCCTCGGTCTGAACGCCGAGCAAATCTCTCGCAATCATAAGATGACCGCTGCTGCTCACCGGGAGAAATTCGGTAAGGCCTTGAACGATACCGAGCAAAAAAGCCTGCCACCAATCCATACGCTATTTGTCCTTTTTTGAATCGAACTTTCCCATAATTGCGATGACCTCCACCACAATTCCCGCCAGAATGACTATGGGAGCCGCAACCGTTTTGCGGAAATCGAACATACCGTAATCGAAAACGTTAGGATCCGGGCTGAGCCCGCCCATCATCAGAATATAGCCGGCCACCATAACGACGAATCCTATCACCAATAATTTCAGGCCCCCGGGGCCAACAGACATCTTATCCATATAATTCCTCCTTGCTCATAGAGAGCAATTTGTTTACGTCAAAAAACGTTCCTGCAACGCATATCACGACACCGCACAGCACTACGGCGCCTGCGGTCATTTCAAAAATCTCCTTTGTCATAACCTCGAACAACTGAGGCAGAGAAGAATGTACGAACCATAACAGGACTGCCATAAGCAACAGGGCCACAACCGCCGAAGCTATTCCCTGGAACACCGCCCTTATGAGGAAAGGTTTCCTTATGAATCCTCTGGTGGCTCCCACCAGCTGCATTGTCTTTATAGAAAACCGCCTGTCAAATATATGTAGCCGTACCACATTGTTTATGAGAATGAGTGAGATGAAAAGCAACAGCGCCATAAATACGGCAAGCAACAATGTCACCTTTCTCATATTGGTAGAAAGCGCTTCCACCAGATTCTTCTGACTCTCCACCTCGTCGGTCAGAGGATCCTTTTCCAGCAACGATTTTACAAGGGAGAGACTGTCGGAAGACACGTATTCCGCCTGAAGATTTATATCCACCGAAATGGGAACCGGCGAAGACTGGAAAACATCGAGAAAATCTTCTCCAAGCATTTCCTTCAGTTCTTTCGTGCCCTGTTCCCTGTCGATAAAAGTTACGCTGGAAACATAAGGGCGGCTCTCGAGCTCACGGGCATAGGCCCTGCCCTGTTCTTCGGTGGCCGACTGCTTGAGCATTACCGACACAAGAAGGTTTTCCTTGAAATAATCGGAAACCGACTGAGCACTTGTCAAAAGCAGTGTAGAAACACCCACAAGCACCAATACCAGGGATATACTCAGGATCGAAGAGATATATGCACCTGCCATCCGGCGTTTTATAGAGCTGCTCTTTTTTCTTTTCATAGAACGGAATTTCAACTTTCAAAGATAGTGAAATAGCGAAATATAAAAAAATATTATTATCTTTGTGATAATGGCTAATAGTGTCAAACGAGTTTTATTTGTGAATTCTGAGATTCTCCCCTACTTGCCGGAGAATCGGATTTCATCTATAGGCAGGTATCTCCCGCAGGGGATACAGGAAAACCATAAGGAAATCCGTTCGTTCATGCCCCGGTTCGGCTGTATCAACGAGCGGAAAAACCAGTTGCACGAAGTTATCCGCCTGTCGGGAATGAATCTTATTATCTCAGACATCGACAGGCCTCTTGTAATCAAGGTGGCATCCATCGCCTCTGCCAGAATCCAGGTGTACTTCATTGACAACGACGATTACTTCCGCCGCAAGCAGACTTTCCGCTCGGAAGACGGAAAATTCTTTGAAGACAATGACGAAAGAGCCATCTTCTTTGCCCGTGGAGTTTTGGAAACCGTGAAAAAACTCCGTTGGGCACCCGATGTGGTTCACTGTCAGGGATGGATTTCACAACTTGTCCCGCTATACCTCAAAAAGGCTTATAGAGATGACCCTATTTTCGCCTCGAGCAAGGTTGTTGTCTCTTTGTATGACGACACCCCGAAAGACAAATTCAACGACAAATTCGCCGAAAAGATACCCTTCGGAAGCGTTAGCCCCGAAGATACTGGGCTGCTTAAGGAAAACCCAACTGGCATTAATCTTGCTAAAACGGCCATCCGGTATTCAGACGGCATTATTCTCGGATCGGGCAACGTTAACAAGGAACTCCTTGATTTCTGTGCCGCTGCAGGCACTCCCGTCCTGAGCTATGATTCCGCAAGTCTGGAAGATGGAAGTTACATTAAGCAGTACGACGAATTTTACGAGACCCTTTAAGATGAAACTCAAACTCATCCCTATACTTGCTGCGGCTTTTTTCGGTTGCGTTTCCTGTGTTGAACTGAGCAGCAATGTCGGAGAAAATTTCCTTCCAGGAATCCAAGGTTACGAGATGTTCCACGTCGAGATGCCTCTCGACTGCATCACCAACCGTATGGCAGACAGCCTCTCCGGGTTCTCACAGACAAAAATGGCGGTAGGTTCCATAGTCGATTCTGACGGCAACGTTGTCCGCCGCGCGGCCGCCGTTACAATTGCTCCCCTGAGGGACTCCCTGGACTGGGGAACGGACCCTGTTGTGAAGTCGATGTATATGGTAATGTCTATCGACACCGTCTCTGTGGCCGACACCCGCTATGCAAGCATTCTCCAAAGGCTCAATGTTTATGAACTTCAGAAGGCTTACACAGCTGCAAGAGACTTCGACTGCAACGGAAAAACCATACTTCACAAAGAAGGGAGAATCACCAAGGGAGACCCTATCATTGCCGGCCCGGGAATCATCAGTTTCGAATTTACCGAAGAATACGCTTCCAAGTTTCTCACGGTAACACAGGCCGACCTCGAAGACTCTGACAAATATTTCGAAAAAATTCCCGGACTGTATTTCGACACCCCCGATCCCCTTGGAGAAGGCGGCAGAATCAATGTTCTGGGGCTTCAGGTCGACTACGCCTCCGAATACAATTCTTTGGACAGCAATTTCGGAACACTCACCATAAATTCCTCTTATAACGGAGAGCGAAAGGACACCTCCTTTATGTTCTACCTCGGTGCAAACGACATTTTCGATGCGGATTCACTGATAACGCATTCCGCCACCGGTGTAACGTACCCGCAATATGCCCTTAACCTTACAGACGAGGACTCCCGCAGGAAAGAAGCGGGCAAGAATTCAGAGACAATATCCGTAAGCGGAGGAGGAGGCCTGAAACCTTATGTGAGCGCAGCCTGGCTTAAAAAGGCGGTAGGCGATGCAATAGCGGCTGAAGGCGGAAACCCCGAGACGGCAATAATCAACAAAGCCTCTCTCATCCTGCCCTTCGAATTCCCCGACGACTACACCCAGATGTTCAAATTCGCCGAGGCATTGAGCCCGACCACAAGAATCAAGAGCGACACCTCGGCCGTATTCGTAAACCTTACCGACTCTTCCAACGAAACCGAAAACGGGGGAGAAATCAACCGTTCATCCCTTGTCTTCGCCCCGGATTTCACCTATCATATGCAAAAGTTGCTCTCGGTCGGCGATGAGGAAATAACGAACGGGAACTACGACATCTGGCTTCTCACAATGACAACCGAGACTACCACCATCGACAATTCCAATGCTGAACTCAGCCAGATGTATGAGGAGTTGGCATACCAGTCCTACTACAACAGTATGTACGGCGGAGGAGGCTATGGCAGCTACGGTTATGGCGACTCCTATACCAACTATTACAACTATATGATGATGGCCAGTTACGCGGCGAACAACGTGAGCAGTTCTTCAGCGCTCGCCTTGAACCTGTCCGACTATTTCAATTTCAAGATAAACGGGCCGGAATTCCCCGACAAGACAAAGCGTCCCGCCATTTCCGTAACATTCTCGCTTCCGGTAAAAAAATAGGGAACCCCGATATAATGAATGACGGCCACCCGATTGGGTGACCGTCATTATTTTTTGCCCTTACGCTTACGCTGTTTCTCCGAGTTTTTCTGAAACTTTGTCTATAGCGTCCTTAACTGTGGCAATCGAATTGGTTTCTTCGTCGGGAATCTTGATTCCGAACTCTTTTTCAAATTCCATCAGAAGCTCAACGGTATCAAGGGAATCTGCACCGAGGTCGTTTGTAAAGTTGGCTTTCTCCGTTACTTCAGAAGGCTCAACTCCGAGTTTATCGACTATGATGCCCTTTACCTTGTCTACGATTTCTTCGTAATTCATAATCAAAAATTTTAGTTTATTATTAGTACTGTTTATTTGCTTTATTACTCCACGTCGAACGGCAAATTTAATAAAAATATTGTATTCTACAAAACGCCCTTCCGCAACATTCCTCTCCAGAGCCTGAGGCCGTGGACGGAATTCATAAAATACAGACAGTACTTCACCACATATATGAGAGCGAACGAGCTGGATCCCGTGCTCAGGGCCTGAACCCATATAATAATAGAGAACACGTTGACTCCCAGCCAGAACACCCACTGCTCCACGTAAGCCGTACTCAACAGAATCTGTCCGAATATGTTGCACATAAGCGTAAGCACATCCAGAACCACAGCCACTCTTATAAATCCGTCGGCAGCCGACTTGTCGAACCACACAAGAATAAGATACGCCACAACCGAACCTACAATGAAAGCGGCGGAGCACAGCAGTCGCTTCCTGCCGCTGAGCGCCCGGGGAGTAACCCTTTGAGTTGCATTGGCTCCACGCTTTCTCCACTGCGAAAACCCTATGAACTGCATAGGTACGAAATACAACAGATGCAGCAGACCGTTTCCAAGACCTGCTCCACCGTTGCGCCAATTTACAAAACACATTCCCCCATAAATGAGAACGTCAAGCAAAGAGAATAAAAAGGTTATTATTCTGCCGCTTGCCGACGTTACTGCCGACAACACTCCCATAACGGAACCGAACGCCGACACCAGCAGCAACGCCTTCCCAACAGGGGTAGCGTCGCTTATCTTGAATATAGTTGTGAGAACAACCGCTACGGTCATCCCTGCAAGGATGAAAATGTTGAACCATCTGTTATAAGTTTCCTGCTTCATATTATTGTTTTTTCACTTCTTCCTTAATTACGGCGGCGAGTTTCTTTCCTACAAGTGAGGCTATCTCCTCTTCCTTTGCTTCAGCAATGCGGGCAACGCTTCCGAAATGCAGCAAAAGGCGTTCTTCCGTCCTTGGACCTATGCCTTTTATCGAGCCCAAAACCGACTCTATCTGCGCTTTGCTCCGCAAATTGCGATGAAAGCTTATCCCAAACCTGTGCGCCTCGTCCCTAATATGCTGTAAAACTTTTAGAGACTGCGAATTACGGTCGAGGAACAGGGGATACGGGTCGCCTACCCTTATAACCTCCTCCATCCGCTCGGCGAGGCCGACAACGGTCAGCCTGTCGGTAAGTCCCAATTCCGAAAGGGCTTGCCAGGCGAATGACAGCTGTCCCTTTCCCCCATCGACTACTACGAGCTGCGGCAGGTCGTCGGGGGCCTCGGCCAGAAGGCGGGAATATCGTCGGTTCACTATCTCCTTCATTGTAGCGTAGTCGTTCGCCCCCACTACGGTCTTAACCTTGAATTTACGGTAATCGCTCTTGCAGGGCACTCCGTTCCGGAATACAACGCAAGCCGCTACGGGATTCGTTCCCAGAATATTGGAGTTGTCGAAACACTCTATGTGCACCGGCAGGGCTCTCATCCCCAGAACCTTCTGCAATTCTTCCAGCACTCCCCTCCGGTATTCGTCGGGATTGGTATGCTCTCTCTGACGGCCTATATTCAGCCGGTATTCCTTTGCATTTTTCGCGCTGAGCTGCAGCAACGCCGCCTTCTCCCCCCTTGCAGGTATCCGGTATTCCACATCCGGAAGCCTGACGTCGGGCAGGAAGGGAACTATGACCTCCTTGCTCAGGATTCCGAACCTGAGGGCAATCTCGGCAATGAATTCACTCAAGACACTTTCCCTTTCCTCTTCAATAGGCATTCTGAAGCACAGGTTGAGGGACTGGACAATTGAACCTCCCCTTATTCGCAGGAAATTGCAAAAGGCCTCGGAAGGGTCGCAAATGAGCGAAAAAACGTCGACGTCGGTGTCGGAGGCGCTGGTAATGACCGACTTTGAGTAATGGTTTTGGAGCCTCTCGATTTTCTCCTTGTAGAGCTGTGCCGTTTCGAAATCGAGATTCCCGCTGGCAAGCAGCATCTTCTCCCTGAAATCGCGCACAAGGCCCTGTACTCCGCCGCTCAGCAGCCTCACGATTTCCTCTATGGCGGTGTTGTACTGTTCCTTTGATACGGCCCCTATGCAGCAACCCTTGCATTTTCCGATATGGAAATCCAGACAAGGCCTGAATTTACCGCGAAGAATAGCGTCGGAAGTTATCTTAAGGTTGCAGCTTCGCAACTGATAGTTGCTTCTTATGAAGTCCAGCAAAACTCTTGCGTGCATTACCGAACTGTACGGGCCGAAATAACGCGACCCGTCACGTGTCACCCGGCGGGTTAGAAATACCTTTGGGAAATCCCCCGCCCCCACGCATATCCAGGGATATGTCTTGCTGTCCTTGAGGAGGATGTTGTATTTGGGTTTGAACTGTTTTATGAGGTTGTTCTCAAGAAGCAGGGCATCGGCCTCGCTGTCAACCACAGAATATTGGACGCTTGCAATCCTGCTTACCAGAAGACGGGTTTTGGCATTGAGCCTTTCCTGCTGGACAAAATACTGGGATACCCTCTTGTGCAGGTCCTTGGCTTTTCCCACGTAAATCACGGTCCCCTGGGAATTGTAATACCTGTAAACCCCGGGAGAATGCGGCAGAAGCGCTATCTGTTCTCTGATATCCAACGCCTGTGTAATAAAAAAACCGGTTTCGAAACTCGAAACCGGCAATAAATATAGTAAAAATTTACTACTTCTCTGTACGAGGTCCACGACGGTCACCGCGACGGTCGCCACGGCGGTCGCCGCGACGCTCACCTCTTTCTCCGCGTCCTGAACGTCCGGCGCCTGCAGCCTGTGAATTTGCGGCTGCGAGGGCAGCGGGAGTAAGATCCTGCTTGCCATAACGCTCACCGTTGCAAATCCAGACCTTTACGCCAAGACATCCAACCTTGGTGTGAGCTTCAGCCAGTGCATAGTCGATATCGGCACGGAATGTATGAAGAGGAGTACGTCCTTCTTTGAACATTTCGCTGCGGGCCATTTCAGCGCCGCCTACACGACCGCTGATCTGAACCTTGATACCTTCGGCACCAACTCTCATTGTGTTGGCAACGGCCATCTTGATAGCCCTGCGGTAGCTTACACGACCCTCAATCTGACGGGCGATTGAATCTGCCACAATGTGAGCATCAACCTCGGGACGCTTAACCTCGAAGATATTGATCTGAACGTCTTTCTTGGTTACCTTCTTAAGCTCTTCCTTGAGTTTGTCGACCTCGGTGCCACCCTTACCGATAATGAAACCGGGACGGGCCGCATAGATAGTCACAGTGATGAGCTTGAGAGTTCTCTCGATTACAATCCTGCTGAGGCTGGCCTTTGCAAGACGGTTTGTAAGATACTTGCGAATCTCGTAGTCTTCTGCGATTTTCTCGGCATAATTACCACCACACCAGTTAGAGTCCCAACCACGGGTGATACCGATTCTGTTGCTGATAGGATTTGTTTTCTGTCCCATATTATTTCTCCTCTACTGGTTTTTTAACATCGAGAATGATGGTAACGTGATTGGAGCGCTTGCGAATGCGTCCTGCTCTTCCCTGAGGACAAGGACGGATACGCTTGAGCGTGCGGCCTTCGTTTACCATAATAGTCTTGACATATACGTTTCCGTTGTCGAGTTCCTTGCTCTTGTCCTGATTCTTTGCTTCCCAGTTAGCGATAGCGCTGCGGAGAAGTTTCTCGAGACGTACCGAAGGCTGCTTCTTTGAGAAATGAAGCAGGTCCAGAGCGTGGTTTACTTCTACTCCTCTTACCGTGTCTGCTACGAGACGCATTTTACGGGGAGATGTAGGAACGTCATTCAGCTTTGCAATAGCTGTAACCTTCTTCGCCTCCTTGAGGCGGTCGGCCATAAGTTTTTTACGCTTTCCCATTTTGATTACTACTTATTGTTACCTGAATGTCCGCGGAATGTACGTGTAGGTGCGAATTCACCGAATTTGTGACCTACCATCTGCTCAGTTACATAAACGGGAATAAACTTATTTCCATTATGAACTGCAACGGTATGGCCAATGAAGTCAGGGGAAATCATACTGGCGCGTGACCAGGTCTTGACTACCTCTTTCTTCTTGCTACCTTCATTCATAGCAAGAATCTTCTTCTCCAGAGCTTCCTGGATGTATGGACCTTTTCTTAATGAACGACTCATAATCTCTTAAGTTTTATTCCTGTTATTTCTTTCTTCTTTCAATTATGAACTTATTTGAAGATGCCTTGGGATTGCGAGTCTTGTATCCCTTGGCAGGCATACCTTTACGTGAACGGGGATGTCCACCGGATGCACGACCTTCACCACCACCCATCGGGTGATCTACAGGGTTCATAACAACACCACGGTTGTGAGGGCGGCGGCCCAGCCAGCGGCTGCGTCCTGCCTTACCGAATGATTCCAGATTGTGATCCGGATTGGAAACTGTTCCAACGGTTGCACGGCAGCTTACGAGCACCATTCTGGTCTCGCCTGAGGGCAGACGCAATACTGCGTGGTTGCCTTCGCGGGCTGCAAGCTGAGCGAATGCACCGGCTGAACGTGCCATAGCGGCACCCTGTCCGGGACGGAGCTCGATGTTGTGAACAAGTGTACCAACAGGAATTTCTGCAAGAGGAAGAGCGTTACCGACTTCGGGAGCGACACCGCTGCCGGAAGCGATTACCTGTCCTACCTTGATTCCGTTAGGAGCGATAATATAACGCTTCTCGCCGTCTTCGTACTGAACAAGAGCGATGCGTGCGCTGCGGTTGGGATCATACTCGATGGTCTGAACCGTTGCCGTGCATTCGTCTTTGTCGCGACGGAAGTCGATGATACGGTACATTCTCTTGTGTCCGCCACCGATATAACGTACGGTCATCTGACCGGTGTTGTTGCGTCCGCCTGTACTCTTAAGGGGTTCGAGCAATGATTTCTGAGGTTTTTTAGCGGTGATTTCATCGAACGCGCTGATAACCTTATTCCTTTGACCCGGAGTTACCGGTTTGAATTTCTTTACTGCCATTGTCTATCCCTCCTTAAATATTAGCGTAGAAATCGATCTTATCTTCACCTGCAACGGTGATATAAGCTTTCTTGAAATGATTCATACGACCACGGAGAAGACCTGCCTTTGTGTAGCGCTGCTTCTTTTTTCCGTGATAGTTGACAGTATTGACGTCAGCCACAGAGACACCATACATCTTCTCGACTGCGTCCTTTATCTCAAGCTTGTTGGCTTTGCGGTCAACCACAAAACCGTAACGGTTCAACTTTTCGCCCTGAGCCGTCAGCTTTTCTGTAACGATTGGCTTAATTAAAATTCCCATCTTTGCTGATTTTTACTTTACTCTTTGCGCGAGGATGTCCTGAACGCCGTCGATGAGTACAAGTGAATTTGCATTCATTACAGCATAAGTGTTGATTTCGTCAACGGTAATGACATTAACCTCGGGAAGGTTGCGTGATGAAAGGAAGATATTGTCTGAATTCTGCGGGAGAACGTAAAGGACCTTGCGGGTACCGGCCTTGATGTTGGCGGTAATCTTAAGCATTTCCTTTGTCTTGGGAGCCTCCAGTGTGAAAGGCTCGAGCATTATGATAGCTTTCTCTGCAGCTTTGTAAGAGAGGGCTGAGCAACGTGCGAGGCTCTTGAGCTTCTTGTTGAGCTTAGTCCTGTAGAAACGGGGCTTGGGTCCGAATACGCGACCACCGCCTACAAAGATATTCGCCTTGAGAGATCCGTGGCGAGCTCCGCCGCCGCCTTTCTGGCGACCGAGTTTCTTGGTGCTGTACGCAACCTCTGAGCGATCCTTAGTCTTTGCATTACCGTGACGCTGGTTGGCGAGGTACTGGATAACGTCCAGATAAATCGCGTGGTCGTTAGGGGTAACGCCAAATACTCTTTCGTCAAGTTCGACTTGCTTTCCGGAGTCTGTTCCGTCTATTTTGTAAACAGGTAATTTCATAGCTTATGCCTCCAATAATACATAAGAACCTTTAGCTCCGGGAACGGAACCTTTAACAATGATAAGATTGTTCTCAGGCATAATCTTCACAACCTTAAGGTTGAAAATCTTAACTCTTTCGTTGCCCATATGTCCTCCCATACGCATTCCGGGGAATACGCGTGAAGGCCAAGAAGATGCGCCCAAAGAACCGGGTTTGCGAAGACGGTTGTGCTGGCCGTGTGTCTGTCCGCCTACGCCGGCGAAATGATAACGGTGTACAACGCCCTGGAAACCTTTACCTTTAGAAGTACCAACAACGTCCACGAATTCAACGCCATCCGCAAGGATGTCGCCTACCGTGACAACGTCGCCGAGTTTAAGCTCCTTCGTGAAGTCTGCCTCAAATTCGACAAGCTTGCGCTTAGGAGTGGTTCCTGCCTTTTTGAAGTGGCCCTCGAGAGCCTTGCTGGTGTGCTTTTCTGAAATTTCGTCATAGGCGAGCTGTACAGCGGCATAACCATCTTTTTCTACTGTACGGATCTGCGTAACAACGCACGGACCAGCCTCGATAACGGTGCATGGAATATTTTTTCCATCAGCCCCGAAAACGGAAGTCATTCCGATTTTTTTTCCAATTAATCCAGGCATTGGTTTGTTAATTAATTGATAATAAAAGTTTTAATCTGTTCCCCACTATTTTGGGGGCTGCAAATATAATAATTAATTCGCAATTTACAAAGTCTTGATTGTCAATTATATTATGTAACTTTGCTCCGCTATGCCGCTAACTTCGTCGTCATTCCTTCATTTGGGATTCGTTGAAATCCTGGACATCCTGTTCGTAGCCATCATCCTTTATTGGGTATTCCGGTGGTTCAGAGGGACGTCGGCCATAAATATCCTCATTGCCATAATCATCCTTCTGCTAATCAGAATCGTTGCGGTGGCAACAGGTATGGAACTCCTTTCCACCCTTATGGGAACGGTGCTCGATGTGGGCGCGGTTGCAATCGTGGTTATCTTTCAGCCCGAGATTCGCCGCTTCCTCAACCGTATGGGGAGCCGTACCGAGGCCGGCAAAAGCTTTCTCAACAAGATATTGCGCCGCTCCGAACAGTCGATAGGCACGCTTTCCATCACTGAAATCGGAGAAGCCTGCAAGGAGATGAGCGAGCAGAAGGTGGGCGCG
Source organism: Candidatus Cryptobacteroides sp. (assembly GCA_045599225.1). GTDB lineage: Bacteria > Bacteroidota > Bacteroidia > Bacteroidales > UBA932 > Cryptobacteroides. The sequence goes on along the minus strand of JAZRVN010000042.1, from coordinate 16,686 downwards.
CTTATAGTATTCCCCAACAACGATTCTCTCGAAGAAATCATAGAATCCGGAGACAGGCTCGACGCAATAATAAGCAAACGGCTTATACTCAACCTTTTCTTCAAAAATTCGCCGCTGCACGACGGAGCAATGATAATAGCGTCGGACAGGATTGTCGCCGCCAGGTGCACACTGCCTATCACCGACAGGTCGGACATTCCGGCAAACCTTGGCCTGCGCCATAAGGCCGCCATAGGTATTTCGGAAAAGACCGACGCCAGCGTTGTGGTGGTGAGCGAGGAAACCGGAAACATTTCTTTCGTGCGCGAAGGCACAGTGACGCCCGTCACCAGCATCAACCGACTCAAACTTTACATTGGAAACAGCAACGAACATACACAGCAGGCTGGAAAGTAAGCTGGGATTCGACAAAATAAGGAGGGATATCCAGAACCGCTGCGCTACCGACTACGCCGCCGACAAAGTGGCTGCCGAACAGTTCTGTACCGAGGCAGCTGAAATCCGCCGGAGGCTGGACCTTACCGACGAAATGCGCCTGGTGCTTATGTTCGAGGAAAACTTCCCCACCACAGGATACATCGACTCCATAGGCTTTCTGGAAGCGCTCCTAAGGGCCGGGAGCAGCATAAGCGCAACCAATCTTGCCAAACTCAAGACCCTCACCGACACTACCCGCAAGATTACCGTATTCTTTTCCAGCGTAAAGGACGAAGTCTATCCCAACCTGAAGAACTTCTCAAAGAGCGTTCGCACCTACCCCGAGGTTACCAGACGCATAGAAAACATCCTCGACCGGCACGGCGAAATAAAGGACTCGGCCTCTGACGAGCTGTTCTCCATCAGGCGCAACCTGAGGGAAAAACAAGCCGGGATTTCCAAAAAGGCCGCCGCAATACTGCGCAAGGCTCAGGAAGATGGCATCTCCGATGCCGATGCAGGCGTAAGCGTACGCGACGGGAAGTACCTGATTCCCGTGGCCGCGTCGAACAAAAGAAAACTCCAGGGCTTCATTTACGACGAATCCTCAACCGGCAGGACCACCTTCATAGAACCGACCGAGATAATAGCGCTGGAAAACGAAATAATATCCCTGCAGTTCGAAGAAAACCGCGAAATCGCCCGCATTCTGTACGAATTCACGGAATTTCTGCGGCCCTACGTTCCCGACCTTATGGAATGTTCCCGCTTCACAGGGGAAATCGATTTCCTTATGGCAAAAGCCTCCTGCGCACTGGAGATGATTGCAGGCAAGCCTGTGATTTCGGAAGACGGGTACGTGAACCTGAGAAAGGCACGGCATCCCCTGCTGGAAAAATCGCTCGCACGGGACGGCAAGAAAATCGTTCCTCTTACCATAAACCTCACCCCTGCCAAACGAATCCTGCTTATTTCAGGTCCCAACGCCGGAGGAAAATCGGTCTGTCTTAAGACGGCCGGCCTTCTGCAGTATATGTTCCAATGGGGAATGCTCATTCCCACCTCCGAGAGCTCGGAACTGCCGGTATTCGACAGGATTCTCGTTTCCATCGGCGACGACCAGTCACTGGAAAACGACCTAAGCACCTACAGTTCCTTCCTTGCCGATATGCGGGAAATGACTTTGCGCGCCGATTCCAAGACTCTGGTGCTCATCGACGAGTTCGGTTCGGGTACGGAACCCGCCGCCGGAGGAGCAATCGCCGAGGCCATTCTCGAAGACCTCGACCGCAAGGGGGTTTACGGAGTAATCACCACCCACTACACCAATCTTAAACTGTACGCCGCCGCATCTCAGAACTCCGTCATAAACGGTGCGATGCTGTTCGACAGTAGCCGTATCGAACCTATGTTCAAGCTTGAAATCGGCCTTCCGGGAAACTCCTTCGCCTTCGAACTTGCACGAAAGATGCATCTGAGCGAAGAAATAGTGAAAGCCGCCGAACAGAAGGCAGGCAGCGAGTACGTGGGAATCGAGAAGAACCTCAAGAAGATAGCCCGCAACCGCCGTGCGCTGGATGCCAGACTGCAGAAAATTAAAGCTACCGACCGCAACCTCGAGGATTTGTCGGAACGCTATGCTACCGAACTCGAAACCATCCGCAAGCAGAAAAAGGAAATACTGGAAGAAGCCCGGAAAGAGGCCGAAAGCATTGTGAAGGAAGCAGGGGCGCAGGTAGAGAAAACCATAAAGGACATAAAGGAGGCCCAGGCCGAGAAGGGCAGGACCAAAGAGGCAAGGGCCGAACTGCAGGGATTTATGGCCGCGCTTGAACAACGCAAGGCCAGGGAAGAGAAAAAGCGGGACGACTACATTAACGGGAAAATAGCGAAGTTGCGCAAGAAAAAGGCCGCTGAAGCACCCCTGAAGGACAATTCTCCTTTGAAGGTAGGAGAAAAAGTAAGAATCCTCGGCAGCGATATGGTTGGAGAGGTAAGCCGCGTAAGCGCCAAATCCATTACCGTAATCGTAGGGAATCTCAGCAGCAGCGTGACTCCCGACAAGGTGGAACGCATATCGTCCAATGAATTCAGGGAAGCCTCCAAGAAATTCATCAGACCCTCTTACCAGAAGATAGACAGCAGCATAACCGAGAGCAAACTCAAGTTCTCTCCCGAACTCGACGTCAGAGGGGAACGCCTTGCCGACGCTCTGGATATTGTGACCCACTACATAGACAACGCCCTGATGCTCAATGTGGGAACCGTTCGAATCATCCACGGCAAAGGAACCGGAATCCTGCACGACGAAATACAGAAACTCCTGCGAACCATAGGCGGAGTGGTTTCGGTTTGTGACGAGGACATCCGCCAGGGCGGCAGCGGAGTCACGATAGTAAAGTTCTAAGGCAGGTTATCTGATAAAAAAGAGGCGTCCTCGCGGGCGCCTCTCTTCATTATCTGTTATTCCCAACCGGGATTCTGGGTAAGGGTATAACCTTTATCCTTATACTTAACTATCTCCGATACAGGGATAGCCTTAAGGTAGTACTTGTCGTTGTCGAATACACGCATTCCCTTTCTGTAACCATACTTGAGATAGCCCTTGCCGGGAGCGGTATTTGTGGGATCTGAAGGATCGAACAGCTGAATGCTCGTAGGATCGATTCCGTTGTACTTTTCTCCGTTAAGGTCGATGAATGCACCAAGGAAGCTCATTGAAGGGTTGCCGTTCTTGTCCTCTGAATTGAGGTAAGAGTACTTAGCCCAACGACGAAGGTCCTCGCAACGGCGTCCTTCCTGCATCATCTCTACACGACGCTCGCGACGGATTTCCCAAAGAACGGGGTCAACCGACTGGTCGCGTGCAGGGTCGTTGATGGCAACGCCGTTAGCAGTAATGGCGCCACCTGCCAAAACCATAGGAGGAAGGCAAGCGTGTGAGCCTAACTTACGTGTACGGATAACGTTGATGGTCTCGTCGAGAACCCCCTGAGAAAGGGAGCCTGCCTCGTATGCAGCCTCGGCATAGTTCAACAGAACCTCAGCATAACGCATAACGGGAGCGTCTGCAGGGCTTTGTCCTGTACCTGATACGTAAGGAGAACCGGTGAGATACCATTCCTCGTTGACGAATTTCATACAGCAGAATCCGGTAGGAGACTTGCCTTCGAAAGGAACGGTATATGAGCCGCCAGCCTTTGCTACTGCACCCATTATACGCAGACTGTCAACCATTGTCTCGTACATACGAGGATCACGGTTGAGGAGTGCCCCTTCGAGAATGTCATTGTTCTTGATGTCCTTGTAAAGAGGAGACTGTCCTATAGGAAGACCGTCGGCGCAGAGATAAGCCTCTATGGCGTCTTCGGTAACTCCACCGCGGGCATCCTCACGGCGTCCGTAGATACCTACAGAGTTAGACTGTACACCATAAGTGTATTCCCTGTAGAAAATTACTTCAGGATTGCCGGCGAGATCATCTACACTGAAAAGTGCGTTATATGTGTTCCCGATAGAATAAGGACCTGCCTTCACGGTTTTTGCTCCGTTTATCGCACCCTGGAAGAGGGGGCCGGTAACAGTGGCGGCAGCATTCTCGTGATATTTCATCCAGGTTCCGTGATAGAGCATATCACGTGACATATAAGCACCTGCTACATACTTGTTGACCTGACGTTTTCCGTCGTCGGCGCGCATATTGTCGATTGCGAACTGATAGTCTTCAAGAACCTTGTTGGCAACGGTAATGTAGCTGTCACGATCCTTATAAAGAACGTCTGCGTTAGCAGGGTCGGTAACCGTGTCGAAATAAGGGCATCCGCCGTAAGTCTTGAGAAGCTGGCTGTAAGCCATAGCCCTGAAGAACTTTGCAACACCCATCCAGTGGTTGGCGGCCTCGGTAGAGAGATTCTTCATAGTGGGAATCTTCTCAATCATAACGTTAGCCTTGTAAATGTCGCCGTACATTGCACTCCATCCATATGAATGGTAGTTGTTGTATCCGTCGATATTTGAAACGGGGAAAACGGTGTAACCACCGCCGATGGTAATGAAATCGTCAACATAGTCATCTCCTGTTGAGAAACGGCCGAAAACCTGATAGTCTGCATCATAGCCTCTGAAGAAATCTGAATAGAAGTCCTGTGCGTAGCTTCTGAGTGAAGCTTCAGACTGCCAGAATGTATCGTTGGTCTGCTTGTCCTGAGGGTCCCTGGTAAGGAACTTCTCGCAACTGGTAAACGTTGAAACCAGCACTACAAGCGACATAATCAAATATATTCTTTTCATAATCTACGTCTTTTTTAGAATGTAAGCTGGATACCGAAAGACAATGTCTTAACGTAAGGATAGATACGTCCGAAGTTACGGGCATCTGAACTACCACCGGGAGTGCGGGCGCCGGTCTCGGGGTCAATGGCCGCCTTAACCTTGTCGAAGGTAAGGAGGTTCTCACCTGTGAAGTAGATACGGGCCTTCTGCATATGAATGGCGTCCATCCACTTCTTGGGAAGTGAGTATCCCAATGTGAGAGTCTTAAGACGGAAGTAGCTCATATTGAGCATATAACGGTTGTTGATGGCGTAGTTTCCACTTTGGGACTGGCCATAAACATAAGGACGAGGATAGAATGCATCCTGATTGTCTTCTGTCCAGTAGTCATCTTGTCCGGCATAGTAAGGCTCACCACCGGTATATCCGGGAAGAATCTGGTTACCGGCTGCCCAGTAATTCTTTTTGCCTACACCCTGGAAGAAGATATTGAAATCGAATCCCTTGAAGTAAGCAGAGAAGTTGATACCGTACTGCAGGCGAGGGAAGATGTTACCGATTACAGAATAGTCGCCGGGTTCAGCTGTGGTAGCACCCTTTGAAATCTTTCCATCGCCGTTAATATCCTTATAGAGAATGTCACCGGGAGCGAATCTGTGACCGGACTTGAATACTGTGGTCTGGTCGGGAATTCCTGCCTTGAGTGTTCCGTCGGCATTGAAGTCGGCAGATGTGAGGAAACGGTCGAACTGCAGACCCCAGATATCTCCGAGCACCATACCTTCCTTATAGTAGCTTGTACTGTACCAGCCTGTTCCTGCACCGGAATCGGTAGGGATAGACGTATTGTTGGTCCACTTAGTTACAACGGTCTGGGCATCGGAGAGAGATCCTGTGATGTCGAAGCTGAATCCGTTGTCATACTGCTGGTGGAAATCTATTGCGAGTTCCCAACCGTCGGTCCTAATCTCACCTGTATTCTCGTAAGGAGCTGTAGCACCGAGAGTCTGAGGCAGATTGGCAGCAGTAAGAATGTCGCTGGTAGTACGACGATACCAGTCGAAGCTTACGCCAAGAACGTCCTTGATGAAACGGGCGTCGACACCTGCATCGATAGTGGTAACCTTCTCCCAAGAAAGGGCGTCAGACACAATTGTAGGCTTTCCTGTCGAAGAAACCTTTGCTCCGTCAATAATCCAGGAGTCAGTTGCGGTAGAGAGGGTTGACACGAAGCGGTCGGTACCTACGTCCTGGTTGCCGATCATACCGTAAGATGCCCTGAATTTGAGAGAAGAAACAGCAGACTTGACAGGCTGCCAGAATTCTTCCTCAGACATACGGTAACCTACAGAGCCTGAAGGGAAGAATGCAAAACGGTGTCCTGAAGGGAAACGGGAAGAACCGTCATAACGGCCGTTGAGTTCGAGGAGCCACTTGTCTTTGTAAGAATAGTTGATTCTTCCGAAGAAGCCGGCTACCGACCACCAGGTATGAGAACTTCCTGTTGTCATATTGCCCGTTGCAAGGTTGAGCTCAGGCTTTGAAGGCTCAAGCAGGCCGTTCCTCTTTGCAGAGAGGTAAGTGTACTCACTCTTCTCGATGTTGGTACCAACCATTACGGAGAAGTCGTGATTCTGGATTTTCTTCTTGTAGGTTGCGATTCCGTTGAAGGCGAACGCTGCAGTGCGGCTGATCTGCTCTTCAACATAATCGTATGAAGCGCTGATATAGTTCTTTGCTACGAATCCGCTGGCGTCCGCGATTGTAGAGAAAACGTCGATACCGCTCACTGCGGTAAGGTCTCCGTTCTTCTTGAAACGCTGGTCTGTCGTATAGTAAGAACCGTCAAGATCGATAGTCAGTCCTTCTACAGGCTTGATTGTAATTCCACCGTTGAAACGCTTGAACTCTCTGAGCCTTGTCTGCTTGGGTGCACCTGCCAATTCGGTAAGTCCACTTCTGAACTTCTGTCCCTGATAGGTTCCGTAAGGATAGCAGGCCTGCCAACGATACAGGTAGTACATTGCATCGTAGAGGTCAGAGTTGTAGTTCATAGGATATTCGTAGTTGGAATTGGTGTACATAACACCTATGCGGGCGGTCAGCCACTTGGTAATCTCGGTATTCAGGGAAACGTTTCCGTTGAATCTCTTGAAATTGTCGGAATTGATTTTCATCATACCCTCCTGACCAAGATAGCCCAGGGAAATGTTGTAGTTGGTCTTTCCGTTTCCGCCTGCAACTGCAAGAGTGTGGTTCATCTGGGGAGCCCAACTGCGTACGTACTGTCCATACCAGTCTGAAGGCCTGATGAAGAACATACCGCCGTCACGGAAGTAGAAGTCACGTCCCTCTACGAATTCGTCACCGAACTGGTCGCCGTAACCGTACTGTTCCCAGTATTTTTTCATATCGGCAATACTCTGGCCATCGACACGCATATTTCCTACAATGTTATAGTATGTAACACTGTTAGGATCGGCAGCGGCATTCTTAGCACCAATAAGGTTGATTTCACCTTCCTGCCAAGCGGGAAGCTGTACCGGAGTCTTGGTAGGAGTTCTCCAAGAGAAGTTGTTTGAATACTTAACGGTGATTCTGTCGTTCTTGGCATTTGCCTTGGTGGTGATAAGAATTACACCGAATGCAGCACGGGCACCATAGATTGATGCAGATGCGGCATCCTTAAGAACAGAGATAGACTCGATATCGTCGGGGTTAACCAGAGAAATATCGCTAACCTCCACGTTGTCCACAAGGATAAGAGGGTTACCGCTACCGTTAGGGGAAGAAACGCTTCCACGAATCTTAATGGTGGGTGCTCCTCCGATTTCACCTGAATTGGTTGTTACCGTAAGTCCGGGAACCGCTCCCTGAAGGGCACGACCGATATCGGTGATAGGACGGCTGTCGATAGTCTTCGCTACGTCAACGGAAGCAACGGCACCTGTAAGGTTAACCTTCTTCTGCTTGCCGTAACCTACGACTACGACTTCGTCGAGATACTCATTGTCCTCTTCGAGAACAATCTTTAAGCTGGCCGATGCTTTTTCCTGCTTGGTAGCGTATCCTATGCACGTTACCTCCAGGGTAGCTCCAGCCTTTGATGTGAGAACGAACGCTCCGTTGACATCCGAGGTGGTTCCGTTGCTGGTTCCAATCTCAACGATACTTGCACCGATTACAGGCTGTCCCTTGGTGTCAACTACAGTTCCCTTCACATTTACAGTCTGGGCGAATGCTGTTCCCATAAAGAGAACGGCCGCACAGACAGTCGCAAACAAGCGACCAAAATGCTTAGCACTGATCATGGTTAAATTTTAATTGGTTAATAATGGTTAATTGATTTATTGTTTGGTTAGTACAATCAGTTGTATTACCCCTGCAACACTCTTACAAATAGAGCAGATACGGTTCTCTGCGCTTTTTGAATGCCTCTACGTCACTTTCCCAAGCCGCCTTGATGCTGTCTGCGGGGCAACCCGCCTCAATCATTTCCCTCACGTATGACTGACCTGTCTGACGCTCGAAATGAAGGTTTTGAGCCCCTCCGAAAAAGGCGTCTCCTTTATTCAAATCATTGTAGGCATCAATGAGGTATTGCAGGTCTATCTGCCGGCTCCAAATATATTCCAGGGGGACAGTTCTCAGGTCTCTTCCATAACAGAGTTGGTCTTGGAAGCGCGGAGTCTTGGCTCCGGGAATGCTGCGTGGAGTAAAACAAAAATCCCCATTCTTGATATCGGGATGTCCATATACCTCGAACGGGAAATCTGTACCGCGACCCTCTGTAGCAATAGTTGATGTAAAGAAGCAGGTCGATGAATAAAGATAAATGGACTTCATATCCTTAAGATTGGGAGATGGAGCCATAAGAAGCGTATATTTAGTGGAATGGGTGTAATTCTTGCACGGAATCACGGTAAGGTCACAGGTGCGTCCATCAGGTAGCCATCCCTCGCCGTTAATCATAAGCGCAAGTTCTCCCATTGTCATTCCGTGGCACATTGCAACGGGAAGCCAGCCGATGGTTGACTTATATTTCATATCCAGAATGGGGCCGTCGACATAGAAGCCGTTGGGGTTGGGACGGTCCAGTACAATCATCTGTTTGCCGTAAAGAGACCCGGCTTCCATAAGATGATGCATCGTAATATAATATGTGTAATATCTGAGACCAACGTCTTGAATATCAACTACGATTACATCAAATTTATCCATATCTGAGGCACTTGGCAGATGTGTTCCGTGTTCAAAGAGAGAGAGAATGGGAACTCCGGTTTTTTCATCTAACGAACTTTGAACGTTCTCACCGGCATCGGCACTTCCCCTGAATCCGTGTTCGGGAGAAAAGATTGCCGTAACGTTTATTCCCCTGTCTATAAGAGCATCTACGATGTGCTCCCCGTACACAACGGGAGTATTGACATCGGCCGGGGTTCCGAAAGGAATGGCGCTCTGTTCTTCTGTTACGGTCTTTCCGGCAGGAACCAGAAGGCCCTCGGAGTAGTCTCCTACAATTCCGGTATGGTTGCTGTAAACTGCTACCCGCTTGCCTTCAAGCAAAGGGAGATACTCATCGAACCGAGCATCTCCAAGAATGACCTGACCGTTCTCGGACAGCGTTTGTGTGCAGGCCGTAAGTCCAATCATTATTGACAGGAGCCAACCTGTAAAATATAAAAAAGTTCCTTTCACTTAAAAAAAAGTTCTACTGTTTTGACTTCCAAATATAACATTTGTCCACAAAGTTTACAACATCTTGCCACAAAAACACATTTTAAAAAAATGAACGAGAGGCGTCCTTATGGACGTCTCTCGTTATGAATTTTAGGTAACTATTACCAACCGGGATTCTGGCCAATCTGAGGATTGTAGTCTGCCTGTCCTGAAGGAATAGGACGCAGGTACTGGCGAGCCTCAAACTTGCGGTCTCCAAGGTTTGCTGTAGTGAGGTAACCCTGTGAATTTGCTACGGCAGTGCTGCCTGCTGCAATGTGGTCACCAACCCAAGCGCCTGTAACAATGTCGGGATACTTTGTTGTATCGAGCTTGTCGAGTTGATGCCAACGGATAAGGCACCAGTAGCGGTCATCGTTGTCGTACATAAGCTCTACACGGCGCTCACGACGAACTTCCCAAATGATATCGCTTACACCCATATTATTCTTGGGATCAGCCTTGGGAGATGTTGTAAGGTGAGGCATACCTACGCGGTCGCGAAGCTTATTGATATCGGCAACTGCACCGGCAGCGTCACCGGTCTCGGCGCAAGCCTCGGCGTGGTTGAGGAGAATAACTGCAAGCCAGTAAACCGGAGCGTCGGTATAGCAAGAGTTAGCATTGTTTCTGTGTATCCACTCGATGTTGAGGTTGTCGAACTTCTTTACGCCGTAGCCTGAAGATGAAGTTGTAGCCATTGAACCACCGTCGTAGCCGATACGGGGAGTTGCAGATGTACCGTTGTACATAAGGCAATCGTCAACGTCTATGGCAAGACGAGGGTCACGGTTTGCGAGAACGGCTGAGAGGTCGGTATCCCAAGTGGTTGTTCCTTCAACTACCTTCTCTGTGAAGACAGCCTTGTCGTTCTTGTCGCAAGATGTGTTTGCAAGACACTCACCGTCGATGAAGAGGAATGATTCGAAAGCATCCTTAGACATACCCTTCTGCATTGTAGAAGAAACGGTATAGTCTGAAACACCGTGGGTGAGAAGGCTCGTCTCGTACTTCTTGTACATAATCATCTCAGGGTTGCCTGCAAGATCGATTGAGTTGTAGTTAGCCTGATATGCAGGGTACTTGGCGAATACTCCACCGGGGCCGGGCTGTGCGTTCTCGCTGGTATTGAGTGCGTACATAGAATTTCCGATGAGCGCTGCAGAAGCGGCCTTTGACTCTTCAAGGAATTTCGTAGCACGGCTGGCATCGGCAGCCTTTCCGTTCTCGGCAGCTGTACGATACTTGCAGAATTCACCTTCATAGAGGCAGATTTCAGACTTGATGGCCTGTGCAACCTGCTGGTTGAACTCTGTTCTGCCGTCGGTAGCGGGAATGTTGGCAACAGCATAGTTGAGGTCTTCGAGAACCTTGTCCATAATGCCGTCACGGTCCTGACGGGCTCCGTAAAGAATATCCTCATCCTGAGGGGCGAGAACTTTCTCTACCCAGTAGCAGTCTCCGAATGAACGAACCAGTTCATAGTGCTGCATAGCCCTGTAAAGACGTCCGATTCCTTCCCATTTTGCCTTCTTTGCATCGCTCAGGCCGGGAACATCCTTTACGTGCTCGATGAGAATGTTGGCACGACGGATTTCGGTATAGCAGTTGTTCCAAGTTGAGTTGGAAGCGTCTACAGATGTTGACTTCCAGTTCTCGAATGAAGTATTGAGCTGGTTGTCGTTGAGTGAAGGAAAATAGAAATTTCCTGAACCACCGGTTCCATAAGCGGTGAATGTTGAATAGAAGTAATTTGCATACAGTTCAACGTTCGCTTCGCTTGACCAATAGTTGTCGTTTGTGAACTTTGTAAGAGGATCCTTTGTAAGAACTTTGTTGCAGGATACCAATGCAAGGCTCGCGATAACAAAAAGTATAGATATTAATTTTTTCATATTCTTTGTCCTCCCTTAATTAGAATGTAAGCTGAACGCCGAATGAATAAGTACGCATAAGAGGATCTACACGACCCCAGTCGTAACCGCTCTTCTCGTTGATTTCGGGATCGATTCCAAGGCCCTTGTTGTGATTGATAAGGTCACAGGCATTGTTGATTGTTCCGTAAATGCGAACTTTCTCGATAGAAATCTTGCGGGTAAGATTCTGAGGGATTGTGTAACCTACGGTTACGTTCTTGAGACGCAGATATGCCATATTGAGGATATATCTTGTCTGAGGATAGAAGTTGTAACGTCCGGATTCGATGATGCTTGAAGAAGCCTTGCCCTGTGAACCTTCACCGGGATAGAGGCGAGGCTGCTTGTGGCTTTGGTCAATGGAACCTGAACCTGCAATTGCAGCTTCGATTTCCTTATTGCTTACATAGTCCATCTGAGAAGCGTAGATAGCATCAGCACCACGAGAGTAAGGCATTACGAACTGTGATGTTGTCCAGATGTTACGCTTGCCGACGCCCTGGAAGTAAAGGTCTACGTCGATTCCCTTCCAGCTTGCTCCTGCGCGGAGTGAATACTGGAAACGAGGCTGGCTGTTACCAATCTTGATAAGGTCACCGTGGTCTGCCTCGGTACCCTTGCCCCAGTCAATCTTGCCGTCCTTGTTCTGGTCTACGAACTTGATGTCACCGGTTCCGAATACGAAGCTTCCGCTCTCGAGAGCTGTCTGATCTGCAGAAGAAGCAACGTCGGCGGGGTTAGCGAAGTAACCTGCTGTTTCGAATCCCCAGATATCTCCATAGTTCTTTCCTGAATATGTAGTATTGAGAAGAGGGTTGTCGTTATCCCAATGTGTTACGACGGTCTTGAAGTCGGCAATGTTTCCAATAGCGTAAACGTTCCAGTCACCGAAGGTCTTGTGCCAGTCTATGGTAAGTTCCCAACCGCGTGAACGGAGGTTACCTGCGTTCTGCTTGGCAGCACCGGTACCGATTACTGATGGAAGAGTCTTACCGGGAGCAAGCATTCCTATTGTCTCTCTCTGGAACCAGTCGAAGGTTACGTTGAGGTCTCCTCCGAGGAATCCCATATCAAGACCAACGTCGGTAGTGTTGATGGTTTCCCAGGTGAGGGTAGGATCAACCATTGAAGGCATAGAGAAATAGCTGTACTTCGAAGTTCCTGTTCCGAGCCAATTCACTGCATTTGACTGCTTTGACATAGTCTCGAGGAATACGTCGGTACCGATTTCCTGGTTACCGATTGAACCGTAAGATGCACGGAGCTTGAGGTTGCTCATTACACTCTTTGCACCCTGGAAGAAAGGCTCCTCGGAAATTCTCCATCCTGCAGAAACTGAAGGGAAGAATGCCCAGCGGTGTGCCTTAGGGAACTTCGATGAACCATCGTAACGGCCGTTGAGCTCAATGAAGTAACGGTTGTCGTAGTTGTAGTTGATTCTTGCAAAGAAGCCTGCTGAACCCTTCTGGGTGTGACTCTGAGTGTAAGAATAGAATGTAGGAGTAAGTGCAAGCTCGGGAAGGTTGGGATCCTGAATATCGTGGTTCTCATAGTAGAGATACTGGTAGTCAGACTCGTCGGCATTGAAACCGAGCATAGCGCCAAAGTTGTGCTTGCCTGCCCAGGTAGCCTCGTACTTGCCGTAAACGTTTACGTTGTAACCTGTTGTGAAAGAACGGTCTGTCTCAACGAAGGTTGAGCTTCCCATATTTGCGGCTGCAAGTGTTCCGTCGGCGTTCTTGATATTACTCCAGGTATTTACAAGGTAAGAATCGAGACCTACTCCCTTGTACTGAGTGTTGTTGAACAGATAGGTAAAGTCGGCATTGAGGGTGAGACCCTTTGTGAAAGTGATGGTTGTGAAACCACCGAGACGCAGATTGCGGGTCTTGTTGTAAGCATCACCGGCTGTCTTACGGTAGCCAATCATGTTACGTGCATCAACCTGAGTGCCGTCTGCATCTTCAAAGTAACCCCAAGGTCCGAACATTGAACCCCATCTCCACATATATGTGTAGTTTGCCTGACGCATATAAGGATATGTATAGGTCTTGTCTGAATAGTTTACGCGTGCACCAACTTTCAACCAGTTTGTAATCTGAGAACTTACATTGATATTTGCAGTGTATCTCTTAACCTTATCGGGGTTGAAGTTAATAAGGCCCTGCTCCTGGTTGTAACCGAATGACATATAGTAGTTTGTCTTTCCGGTGTTGCCCTGAATGGAAATGCTGTGGCTCTGTGAAGGAGCAGCTTTGTTGAACATAATTCCGTTAACGTCCCAGTCTGCTACGTAGCTGGCCTGACGGCTTCCTGCAGGGAAGAAGTAGTCGTCTCCCTCTATCATCTTGCGATAGCCGGACTTTGCACCGTGCTTCTCCTGCCAGGCAACTGCTGCCTTCTGGTAGTCGGGAGAGTTGAAGTACATTCCGAAAAGCTCAGGGTCTGAAGCGATGTTGGCGTTGGCGTCGCAGAATGCATACATCTGGTTTACAACGTTGTCGTAGTCAGGGAGGTTAGTAGCCTGGCTCCAACCGAAGTTGTTGTTGTAGCTGACAGAGAAATGCTCCTCCTGCTGTGATCCGCTCTTGGTGGTGATAAGGATAACACCGAATGCAGCGCGGGTACCATAGATAGAGGTAGAGGCGGCATCCTTAAGAACTGAAATCTGATCGATATCGTTGGGGTTCAGGTAATTGATGTTGTCAATGGGAACTCCGTCAACGATGTAGAGAGGAGGTGTGTTGCTGGTAGTCAATGTACCGATACCGCGGATAGACATTGAGGGATCGTCATTGATATTACCAGAAGTGTTGAGAATGGTAAGACCGGGAACTGCACCCTGAAGGGCCTTTCCGAGAGTTGCTGAAGGCTTGGACTCGAGAGTCTTGGCTACGTCAACCGTAGAAACGGCACCTGTAAGGTTTGCCCTGCGCTGGGTACCGTAACCTACTACAACGGCCTCATCGAGGAAGTCTGCAGAGTCTGAAAGAACGACTTTCAGTCCTTTTGCGGCAGATACCTCAAGAGGCTGATAACCTACGCAAGAAACTTCGAGTTTTGCGCCTGTCTTAACGGTTATAGAGAAATTACCGGCGATGTCGGTAATAACACCGTTTGTGGTTCCTTTCTCTACAACACTGGCACCAACGATAGGTTCTCCCTGAGCGTCAACGATGACACCGGAAGCAACTACCTGTGATGCCTGTTCAGCAGCTTCTGACGAAGCTACGGCAGCATAAGCCGCATAGCTGCCACAAAGGCAGGCAACGCAAACAAACGCTGCGAGAAACTTGCTCGCGCAAGCTTTTTTTGTTAATTGAATCGCATTCATAGATAAATTAATTGTGTTAATTTTTCTCTTTCTCCTTTGTTTGTCTCATAATATTTCAGACACACAAAGGCTCGCAAAGATAAATAATTATTTCAAAAAAAAGAAATTTATTAACAAATTTTTAACAAAGTCAAACTATTTATTAAAATATTTTAAAAATGGGACACTCAGTAAATTCATTGAAAGTTAGCTTGAACAGCTACGTCAATTCGTATCTTCAGGACATCAAATCCGGGGTTCGCTGCACTGAAAGCGGGAATCGATACTCTGTAGGCAGTATTTACATAATCAACAGAACCGTATCTCTGTTTAAGGAATTAGAGAAAAACGTGACGGGGAATTTGGACTGGAAGGATATTAATATGCAGTTCTTTTACAAGTTCGTTCAATATATGAGGCTACCGAAGAGGCCATTCCGGACAGCCTGATTTATGCTCTTCCCGAATATGGGAACGGCAGAATCACTTACAATTCCGGAACCTTTTCCGGCGGACTGCTGTATGACCTTTCATCGGCCATAACTTTCCCGTACAAATTCAAGATTATTCCTTATCTTCACAGCAATCAGAAATTCTATCCGGTCACCAGAAAGAATCTCATCAAGTTCTTCCCCGCCAAAAAGGAACAGATAGAGGCGTACATAAGCGAACACCGGTCCAATTTCGAGATGTACGAACAGATTGCCCCGTTCTTTAAGGATATCCTTACAAAGTGAAGTATACGAGGAAGGTCAACGTTTATCATTATGTCCGTCATTATGTTCGTCATGAACAAGAGATAATGACATTTCGCTAATAATAAATTTGTCATTATATTGCATAAAGTATCGAGATAGTGATTATTTTGAGAAAAATATTTGATATATTTGCACAACGAGGATACTTGAATGCGATGGAACAGAAACTTATAGGAAGACAATACGAATGGGAATTGCTCGATGATGTGATGAAGTCAAACGAATCGGAAATGGTCATCGTGTACGGAAGAAGGCGTGTCGGGAAAACATACCTTATCAACAGGTACTTCGACAATTCCTACGCCTTCAAGCACACCGGCGTATTCAACAAGAGCACCGGCACGCAGCTTGAACGCTTCGCCGCATCCCTTGAGGACTATTCAGGGGAGGCTGTCGTCACCCCAGGGAACTGGTACAAGGCTTTTGACATGCTGAAGGCATACCTGCGCTCTGTCAAGGCGGAGAGGAAGGTCGTCTTCATCGATGAGATGCCGTGGCTGGATACGGAGGACTCCGACTTCGTGTCCGCCCTGGAGTCATTCTGGAACGGCTGGGCATCTGCGGAAGACAACATCGTACTTATCGCATGTGGAAGTGCAACATCATGGATGACTGACAAGCTCCTTGGAGATCAGGGCGGTCTCTTCAACAGATCGGCAACCCGCATCTTCATACGCCCGTTCAACCTCAAGGAAACAGAGGAATATCTCATGTCCCATGGATTCGAGCTTACCAGATATGACATAGCCGAGTGCTACATGATCATGGGAGGAATCCCGTTCTACCTGAAGCAGATGAATCCCCGTCTGACACTCTCACAGAATATCGACATGATATTTTTCAAGGAAAAGGGATTGCTTTGGGACGAGTTCGACCACCTGTACAGCACCCTGTTCAAAAAGGCTGACACATATATCGCTGTAGTTGAAGCGCTGTCCCGCAAGCGCATGGGCATGACAAGAAAGGAGATCGTCAAGGAAACCGGCGTCTCGGACAATGGCGCCTTCGGGAAGATAATCAAGAGTCTGGTTGACAACGAATTCATACGTCCATACAATTTCTTTGGCAACAAGAAGCGTGATACCATATATCAACTGGCCGATTTCTACACCATGTTCTACTTCTCCTACATAAAAGACAACTACGGACGTGATGAGCATTTCTGGACAAACAGTGTCGATCTGCCGCTCCGCAGGAGCTGGGCGGGTTACACTTTCGAGCAGCTCTGCCTGCATCATCTGGATCAGATACGCAGAGGCATCGGCATTTCAGCCGTACAGTGCGAGAGCTCC